>JAEETD010000007.1 GCA_016290175.1 Prevotella sp.
GGCACTGCGGCAGCGCGGCATTGGTAAAATCGATACCGCGGCAACCTGATTATTATATTATATATAATTATTATATATTATAATATATAATAATTTAAAATAGATATATGCCTCCCTCCCCTCCATTATGCAAATTCCCAATGCCGCGCCGCCGCGCTGCCGCACTGCCGCGTATCAGCAAAGGGCTGTCTTTTCCTGAATCAACAAACTTTTTCCAAGAAAAACCGGGTAAAATTTTGTATTTTGAAAAATTTACCGTATCTTTGCAGCGTGAACCATAATTCAAATCACTATGGATAAACAAAGTAACAAGAAAAAGAAGGTAAAAAAGGCAGAGGTGGTTGCAAATTGTGACCAGCTACCACAAGTTATTAATCACGATCTTGCGAACATTAATATTGAGAGCCTTATTCGCATAATTCGTGGCCAGAAAGTAATGTTTGACTCTGATTTGGCAATGCTATATGGAGTTACCACAAGTCGTCTCAACGAGCAGGTTAAGCGCAATGTCAACCGTTTCCCTGATGATTTCATGTTCCAACTTACAAAAGAGGAATGGATTGTTTTGCGGTCGCAAATTGCGACCGCAAAGGATTTGAAATCACAAAATGTGATATCAAATCTCTCTGAAAACCAAGAAGAAGTTTTGATATCGCAAAATGCGACATCAAAACCAATAGAGAGACGTGGAGGAACACAAAAACTCCCTCATGTTTTCACCCGCAATGGCATAGGAATGCTGAGTAGTGTATTGAGGTCAGAAACGGCTGTTGAGGTAAATATTCGTATCATGCGTGCTTTCACTGCCATACCAGACATCGTGAATGACAATGTGCTGATGATGCAGCGAATCCTTCATATAGAGCAGCACCAGACGGAAACAGACGAGAAAGTAAACAAGATTATTACTACAATCGAGAACCGTCTTCCAGAGCAATTGCCTGAGCAGATATTTGCCACAGGCTGCGTGTGGGATGCATGGGCTTATGTGTCAGACTTGGTAAGGAGTGCGAAGAAGCGGATTGTACTGATTGACAATTTTGTGGATGATCGTGTGTTGTCGCTCCTGGATAAGCGGGCAGATGATGTGGAGGCTACGATTTACTCTCGTTATTATGAACCATTCCAAACAGACTTGAAGAAACACAATGAACAGTATCGTGAGGTCCTGTTCGTGCAGCTGCCTCAAAAGAACCACGATCGCTTCTTAATCATCGACGACGATGTCTATCTGCTTGGTGCCAGCGTAAAGGACATGGGAGTAGGCATGTGTGCAGTCACGAAGATGCAGGTGTCGCCAGAGACGATATTGCAGTTAATTTAATAAACTGTTCGGAAATTCCGAACTGTTAAACAAAGCTGGTCAAAATTTTTGACCACCTCAAATCAGAGGGGCTTATTCTGGTAGCACGAAAACGGAAAGAGGCGATTTTGCGGTCGCAATATTCGACCGCAAACGACCAAGAAACGAAAGAGATTGACCTTTTAAACAAGCTTGCAAATCTTTCATTTTAAGATTTTGGGCTCAAAATTTGGAACTTTGGCAGAATTTTCCTATCTTTGCCCCATTAATTAAGCTGAGAAATTATAATGAAAAAGAATCTTAAATTACTATTATCACTTTTCCTGTTCTGTATATCAGTAAATATAGAGTCGCAGGACATTGAATTAACTTCCGATGGGACATACGAAGTAAAAAAAAGTCGTTGAAGTACCAGGAGTAAGTGCTCAGACACTCTATGACCGAGCTGTGATAGCACTGAGTGATTGGACTGGAGCCAGTGGAAAAGCAAAGGCCGGCCTTGATATTCATGATCGCGATGCGGGTATTGTTGTTTACAAAGGTCATGAATATATGTGGTCGAAAAAACAGCGCAGACAGGAATATGATGTGTTTGCAGACTTTTCATTAAAAGTTCGCTGTAAAGATGGAAAGGCTCAAATTACGAGCACTATTCATTCAATGACAGCAGCTGGAAAAACCTATATCTTACGTGACGCTATTCAGGTATCACAAAAAGAAAAGGATAGTGATGAGCGTAAGCAAGAAATAGCAGAACGCGTAAAGAAGGTGAAAAGTATAGCAGACGTATTATTAACATCTATGGAAGATAGGTTAAAGACAGATGCTGACGATTTTTGACTGCCAGTCGTAGAGATAAGTACAAGAAACCATACCTATACCTCTATGGTAATCCATGCACGTAGAGGAATATGATATTTTAATAATAATCGCATTATGGATTTTGAAGAAGATAAGTATTTGATCTCACTTTTCAGGTCGCAACTAAAAGAGGATATAGAGGCTTGGGAAGAGGTATATGGTCTATCAGATTGTGAAGATTATGATGTTTATATTGGTCTCCAAGAAAATGAAAAGAGCATGGATGTACCAAGGATGCGAAGAATGTATGATTTAGATAGTTTTGTTTTTCCATCCTCATTTGTTAGTTTCGACTTCGAAAATCTCTTTCCCCAGCGAGTATCTGCATGCTCTGTGGGTATGGTAAAATATAAAAACGGTGAAATTGTCGATAAATATTACACACTTATTCGTCCACCATTTGAATATGAGGGGAAACGAGGCCCTGCTTTGACTTGGATTCACGGATTTACTGAAGATCAGCTCAAAAACGAGAAGACATTCGCTGAAATTCTCCCCGAAATGGAAGAGTTTATTGAAGGTTTGCCACTTGTTGCTCATAATGCTTGTGTAGAAAGAGCATGTATTCATGATTGTTGCGCTTTCTATAAGATAGAGACTTCTATTCCATACGATGAAATTATGGATACTTATCTTTTGTCAAAAATAGTAGAAGAAAAACTTGGAATGTCTGTTTGTGGTGCAGGCTCGCATTCACTTAATATAGTTTGCCAGCGTTTTGGCGTACAAGAATTGCGCCATCACCATGCTTGTGATGATGCGGAAATGTGTGGTAATCTTTTTCTCATTTTTCCAAGATATCTATCAGGAGAATTAGAACTCGATGTATCGGCTTGTGAAAACACATTAGATCATTATGCAAATAAATCTTCTTTTGCCAATATTATTTACGATTCTTACGCTTCAAGAGGACATACAAGCCTTTGTGGCGATGTTCTTCAGAAAGACTTGACATGTGCAGACCCTAACAATCCTTTTTATGATAGAAAGGTTGTTATAACGGGTGTATTCAATATAGAAAGACAGGAATTGGCAAAAGTGTTAAAATCAATGGGAGCTGACATAGATACAAGTGTTGGCGCTAAAACGAACTATCTTCTTATTGGCAAAGAGCCAGGACCTTCAAAACTGAGAAAGTTTGATGCACTAATTGCAGCAGGAAAGGATGTTCGCAAGATATATCAAGAGGACTTAGATTTGATCCTAGCAGGTAAGGAATATGAAAAGTATCACACAGAGATACCTATTGTATCTAAACCTAAGGCTGATGTCCCCAAAGCAAGAAAAACTACATGGCCTAATTTAGTTATTAAATTTAAGCAGTTTGCTGATGGAGAGAATATTGAGTTTACCGAGCAAGAATTACAAAGTGAAGATTATCGAATACTGAGTTTATATTATAAGCAACAGCAAAAGATACCAACGGTAAAAGAAACCGTTCTTGCTAATTTACGTGAATTAGATGAGGTAAGTGAAAAAAAATTTAGAAAAGATATTATTGCATGCTTTTCGGAAGGTGAGAGTGTTTCAAAGGAAGATGCTTTCGAACGAATGCAAATTGTCTTCACAAAGTATGGATTACATTTTAAGGCAAAAATGTGTGTTCTGATAGAACTTGGAGTAAAATTCGAAGAATACAAGGTAAAGGGAATACATCATTTTACAATAAAACAGTTACCACAATTCTGATTATAAATACAATTATGATACAGCAAGATTTATTTGGCGATATTGCCGTCAATCAACAGAATCCTTTGACCGACCGCCGTGTTGGTTTCATTGGAACGTTTAAGAATCCTTCTCGTGCTGCTCTCATAAGGAAAGTGAAAGCCTATGGAGCAACTAAAGAAAGTAAGGAAGGTTTGACTCGAGATACACAAATCCTTGTTATTGGAAGTGATGTCAAACAAGAAACATTGAATCGCCTGACATGCTATGAACATGATGGATGGAAACCGTTAAAGATTAGTGAAACTGAACTATTGGAGATATTCAATGGTCATTATTCTGGTTATGAGACACCACCAGTTTTGACGAAGCAAATTAGCATAGACATGTCGTATTATAATTGGATTCCTCCTGTTTATAAAGAAGATGATGACGACGAAGAAGAAAAAGGTAAGGATAAAAAGAAATGCATTCGTTGTTCTTCCCCTCTTGTCTATGGAGAAGGTAATCCAATTTCAGGAATGGAGATTTATGTTCCAAACAGGCCCAATACAGACATGGGAGTTATTCGACAACTCATTGGTAACTTTGGAGGTTTTGCAAATGCAGAATACTTTGATGAAACCAATGTCGTAATGCTAAGTGCAGAGACATTGCGCCTTTTGGAGCAAGGCATCAAGGACGAAATAATTACCGATATAGAGAAACATTATAACGAAAGTTCTGACATGTTTTTCAACATCCAATTCACTAGCGAATCAGATTTCATTTTCTGGGTAAAGAAAAGGATGGAGAAGTATCCAGATGAGAGTACTATAAAATTGTTGGAGTTATACATTGACAACAAATAGAATTATACAGGTTTTCCATAAATGTTTCAGGCATTATGTGAGTATGAGATACTGGATAATAAGAGATAAAATAAAAATATAGAAGTAATCTATGGCAGACTATAAAGAGTATAAATGTGAGGAGTGCGGCTATACCGTAGCAGCGAACCCTAAAGGAAAGGATATGGTGATGATGGGGGAGATTTATAACTATCTCTGCCCTGATTGTAAGGAGATTGTTGATGTAGTTCATCCTCATGGGGAAAAGCAGGAGAAGATCGTTTGCCCTGAGTGTGGTTCCGAGAAGCTACAGAAGTGGAATCCCAAGACTGGTAAATGCCCGAAATGTGGTGGGGATATGAAAGCCACAGAAGTATGTATGTGCGTAGACTAAATACAATTAAATGATGAAGTATATGAAAAGGATTTTATGGGTTATATTTTTGTTTCTTCCTCTTGTAGGTCATTGCCAGACTGAGCAGGAGAAATATTACATTTATAATATTGTGTCATTCGAGGGTGAATTTACTAAAGAGAATTTCAAAGTCTATTATGATGATGGTAAAGAAGTGAAACGACTTCGTAATGACAAGGACAATAAAGTGAGATTCACTACACCAGCAGGTGCCCTGATGTATTTTATTTCGCAAGGTTGGGAGATGTACCTAAATGGTGCAACATCACAAGGAGCAGTAGCTGGAGGGTATGGTGCCTCTTCTACCAGCTCCTACTGGATACTACGCAAGCCTTGCACCAAAGAAGAATTTGATAAAGCTGTCAAGGAAGCAATAAAGAAATAACAATAATACTATAGGCATATGGACACAAAGGTTCCAGGAACTTATTAGTCGTAGGGACAGGCATCTGGGTATACCCAAGTACCTGTCCCTATGGCTACTCAGGTGACTTTTAAATGGCGTAGTGTCGATCAAGTCTTTGAATATGCCATCATAAAAAAGACTGATAATCTGTTGGGGATGTCGAATTGTTTTCGTAATTTTGTGGCGGATTAATAAAACAAGAATTAAACAATCGATGATATGAACTGCAAAAGTTTTCTTTTCGTGGCTGGATTTGCTGTGGCTACGGCAATAGTCCAGGCACAAGTCATTATCGACATCGATGCCCAGCAGCGAGGGCCGAAGGTGAGCCCCATGCTTTATGGTATCTTCTATGAAGACATCAATCATGCGTCCGATGGTGGTATCTATGCCGAACTGATTCGTAACCGTTCGTTTGAGGACGGCCCTCGTTATGGTGCGCCTGCCGACATGCAGGGGTGGACGACGTATGCAGCAGCCCCGTCGCAGCTTACGGCAAGGCTCATACAGCCTTCGAAAAAGACACCGCTGCTGAACAGTGTGCAGCATAATGCCCTCGAACTCGACATCAAGGCATCGGCGGCAAAACCCGTCTGTCTGGTGAACGAGGGCTTCTGGGGCATCAACGCCGTACAGGGGCGCTGTTATCGGCTGTCGTTCTGGGCCAAGACCCTGAATTATCAGGGCTCCGTAAAAGCCATGCTCTGCTCGCAGGACGGCTCAAAACTCTATGCCGAGACGACGGTCGGCGGATTTCCTTCCATCAAGGTTAAGGGCTGGACAAAGTACGAGGCAACGCTCACTGCCAACGACAACGACCCGCAGGCGCAGTTCGCACTGGTATTCGACGGTGAAGGGCGGGTGCAGATAGACATGGTGAGCCTTTTCCCGCCCACGTTCAAGAATCGGGAAAACGGCATGCGCCCCGACCTGGCTAACATGCTGTGGCAGATGCATCCCAAGTTCATGCGCTTCCCCGGAGGGTGCTTCGTGGAGGGGCAGGAGAGTCCCGACAATGCATTTCGCTGGGATCGCACCATCGGACCGATTGAGGAGCGTGAGGGCCACTGGAACGTGAACTGGGGCTATCGTACCACCGACGGACTGGGCTATCATGAATACCTGCAGCTGGCTGAGGATCTGGGGGCCAAGC
Organism: Prevotella sp.; assembly: GCA_016290175.1. Classification (GTDB taxonomy): domain Bacteria; phylum Bacteroidota; class Bacteroidia; order Bacteroidales; family Bacteroidaceae; genus Prevotella. The sequence goes on from JAEETD010000007.1 coordinate 6,637, forward strand.
CGCTCTATGTCGTTAACGTGGGGATATGGCATGGTGGCCAGACTCCCTACGACAGCATCCAGCCGTGGATAGAGGAGTGTATGAACGCCATCGAATATGCTAACGGACCCGTCACATCGAAATATGGTGCTATGCGTGCCAAAAACGGTCACCCTGAGCCCTTCGGACTGGAGTATCTGGAGGTGGGCAATGAGAACAACCAGCCCGACCCCCGGCAGCAGAGCGACCACTATTACGAGCGCTATGAGCAGTTCTATCAAGCCATCCGTGCCAAGTACCCCGAGATGAAAATCATCGGCAACGTGGTGGCCTGGGGCGATGACAACCCCAAATGGAACAGCCCCCTACCCGTAGACCTGCTTGATGAGCACTACTACCGCTCGCCCGACTGGTTTGCCGCTGCTTTCCACAAGTACGACAGCTACGACCGCCAAGGGCCGAAAGTCTATGTAGGCGAATATGCCGTGACCAACGGCTACGGCACGCTGGGCAACATGAATGCCGCTTTGGGCGAGGCTATCTACATGATGGGTATGGAGAACAACTCCGACGTGGTGGAGCTGGCTTCGTATGCCCCCATCTTCGTCAATGAGAACGATGCCCGCTGGCGTCCCGACATGATACGGTTCAGCAGCAGTCGGGTTATGGGCACCCCCAGTTACTACGTGCAGCAGCTCATGCCGCAGCATCTGGGCACTCAGGTGGTGAAGGTGGAACAGACCGACCCTTATAAAGGCAAGGTTTGCAAGCCCCTGACACCGAAGCAGAGCCGTGTGGGATTCGGAACATGGAACACACGTGCCACGTTTGAGACCGATAAGGATGTGGATTACGTCTATGGCGACTGGCAGAAGGAAGGCAACAGCGTGCGCCAGACTGGCCATAAGGATGCTACGCTCTGCATAGAGAAGGATATCATCGACGGCGACCACTACAGTTGTAAGTTCCGTGCCCGTAAAGACGAGGGCGCCGAGGGCTTTATCATCATCTTCAACTATGTGGATGAAAAGAACTACTGTTGGGTGAACTTCGGCGGATGGACTAACTCACAGCATGCTATCGAACAGATTAGCAATGGCGGAAAGCTGCTGGCCGACAGTAAGCGCGGACGTATTGAAGCGGGCCGTTGGTACGACGTGACCCTGCAGGTGGCTGGCGACGGTGTGAAAGTTTGGTTGGACAACGAACAGGTGTTTGACACCGTGCTTAAACGCGACCAAACGAAAGGCATCTACTCATCGGCTACCATCGACGACACCACCGGCGAGCTTATCGTGAAGGTGGTCAACAACGGTGATGCTGCTACCACCGCACGGCTGAACCTGAAGAACTTTGCTCCGGGTGAGGCCAAGGTAGTACGGCTAGCTGCCAACGATGGTATGGAAGAGAACACCCTCGATGCACCCACTACGATTCATCCTATAGAGCAACAACTCTCGCCTGAGGACGGCAGTGTGCTGCTCGACGTTCCTGCCTATTCGCTGAACATCGTCAGAATAACAGAATCAGACCATTAAGAAGCGGAATGGCTTTTTGCAAATAGTATAACATGGTGACGGTTCTTACGTTTTAACATAAGAACCGTCACTCCTTTACATATCATATATATGTGTGCGCTCAGCGTTTATCCTCGCCGTGCTTCCACGTCCACTGCCAGGTGGCCATGCGCTCGAAGTCTGGGGAGAACTGGATGATGTTGCCGTCGCGTTCCGCCAGTCCGACGCTGATGGCCCACTCCAGATCCTTATCGTAGCCAGTGTAGTCGCCCCAGTGGACCTTCTGCATGCCCATCACGAAGTCGTCATAGAAACAGCGGCCCTTGCCGATGCTTTCGCGACAGGAAAGCAGGTAGTATAACCTGCCGCTTTTATCGGCCTTGTTTCAGAAGACTGGCACCATCATGCTGTAACCCAGCCGCGGCACTGCGGCAGCGCGGCGGCGCGGCATTAGGTTTTTCATATTAACATTAAGATTATGCAAGAAGTAAGTATCAATGAAAAGATGAAACTCTCCGAGCACTTTACGCTCGGGGAGTTAACTAAGACAAGTTACATCACGGCTGATGGGAATATCCCCAGTCATAAGGCCATTGAGAACTTGAAGAATATCTGTGAGAATTGGCTGGAGGATCTCAGGTATAGTTATAATACGTTGTATGGAGAAAGGATAGAAGGAGTAAGGAGGGAAGGAGATGAGGAGAATACCGACATTCCGATCATTATTTCTTCTGGATATCGTTCAGAGGAAGTGAACAGATTGTGTGGAGGTGCAAAAGGTTCGAATCATCTGACGGGTTGTGCGGTGGATATCAGATGCTATGGCCCTGAGCACATGATCAGGATGGCGGGGATATTGCTGGATATCGCAGACGGTACGAAGAAGGACTTCGATGAGCTGATTCTGGAGAAGCGGGGCACGACCTATTGGATTCACTTCGCGGTGAGGCCGAAGGAAAATCGGAGGAAGATACTCTTCGATTGCCGGTAAATATGACAGGTACCTGTCCCTTGTCAGATATTTATAGCGATTGCATGAGCTTCTTCCAGTTGTCGCTGAAGGCGGTCATCGTGGGGAAGAGCAGATCGGCATTGGCATCTAAGAGCGTCTGTGCAGGCAGAGGGCCAGTATTAACGGCAATGGTAAATATCCTGGCTGCTGCACCAGCACGGATGCCCAATGGCGCATTCTCCACGACAAAAGCTTCGTAGGGCTGCAGATTGCCTGCTTTGCGAAGGCCTTTCAGATAGGGGTCTGGCTTGGGCTTGCCACGACGGACATCGTAGGCGGTAGTGATGTGAGTCTCGTCGACAAAAGCTCCGAAATCTTTGAGAATGCGCTTGATGAGCGGCTTCTGCCCGCTACCGGTGACGACACCGATCTGGATGCCGTCTTCCTGTATCTGACGCATTAATTCAAGGATACCAGGCATGACCGGGGCTTCGGGCAGTTCGTGGAAGATGCGACTCTTCACATCATACATCTGCTGAGCCTCTGCCTCGTCGATCTCACGGCCCTGCTGACGCTTCACCATCTGACGGATGGTATCCACACCACGGGCACCCTCTGAGGCGTAGGCATCATCGGCTGTCATTTCGATACCGAACTGCGCCATCGACTGCTGCCAGGCAATAGCATGGTTGGGCATGGAGTCGTAGAGCACGCCATCCATGTCGAAGAGCACGGCTTTGGGGCTCAGTGCCTCAAAGCCGTGTCTTTCCAGGTATTGCTTGATTGCCAGATGGTACATTATTCCTTAGCCAGGCGCTCTTTGATGGCCTTGCTCTCTGCCTCGTAGCCGGGCTTGTCGAGCAGGGCGAACATGTTCTTCTTATAAGCCTCTACACCGGGCTGGTTGAACGGGTTCACACCCAGCACATTACCGCTGATGCCGCAGCCGATTTCGAAGAAGTAGATGAGCTGTCCGAGATAGCGCTCGTTCAGACGAGGCATCGTGATGCGGATATTTGGCACACCACCATCGACATGAGCCAGTTTGGTGCCGAGTTCTGCCATCTTGTTCACCTCGTCCACCCGCTTGCCAGCGAGGAAGTTCAGGCCATCGAGGTTCTCTTCATCGGACGGGAAGAGCAGCTTCTTCTCAGGCTCCTCAACACTGATCACCGTCTCGAAGATGGTACGCTCGCCATCCTGAATCCATTGTCCCATGGAGTGCAGGTCGGTAGTGAAATCTACTGATGCGGGGAAGATACCCTTCTTGTCCTTACCCTCGCTCTCGCCGTAAAGCTGTTTCCACCACTCACTCATGAAGTGGAGCTTGGGCTGGAAGTTGACCATGATCTCAATCTTCTTGCCGCTCTGGTAGAGACCGTTTCTTACTGCAGCATATTGTGCAGCGGGGTTCTCTGCAAAGGGCACATCAGGAGCACAAGCCTTCTCCATCTCCTGAGCACCGGCTACCAGATCCTTGATGCTGAAACCAGCACAGGCGATAGGCAGCAGTCCTACCGGGGTGAGCACAGAGAAGCGGCCACCTACATTATCGGGGATGATGAAGCTCTTGTAACCCTCCTTGTCAGCACAAGTGCGGGCAGCACCCTTCTTGGCATCGGTAATGGCTACGATCACTTTCCTGGCCTCTTCCTTACCACGCTGGGCCTCGCATTGCTTCTTGAGCAGACGGAAGGTGAGGGCGGTCTCGGTGGTAGTACCACTCTTGGAGATGTTGATCACACCGAATTTCTTGTCCTTCAGATACTCGGTGAGCTCGAAGAGATAATCCTCACCGATATTATTGCCTGCGAAGAGGATCGTGGGATTCTTCTTGTCGTTTACCAGCCATGCAAACGAATTGCTCAGGGCCTCGATCACGGCGCGGGCGCCAAGATACGAACCTCCGATGCCGGCAACAACTACAGCCTCGCAGTTCTCGCGAAGTGTATTGGCACAGGCCTGCAGCTCGTCGAGGAATGCTGGTGTGATGCTGGAGGGCAGATGAAGCCATCCTAAGAAATCGTTACCTGGGCAAGTGCCCTCTTCCAGAGCCTTCTGGGCTGCTTTTACTTTCGGCCCGAAAGCCTCTACTGCGCCTGCCTCAAGGAAACAAGCGGCTTTGGTGATGTCAAGTTTAATGTTACTCATATCTTATCTGAATGAATCTGTTAATAATTTTATCTCAATTTGCGGGGCAATACGCTCGTACAGGATATTGTAGACGGCATCGAGGATAGGCATGTTCACATGCCAGTGACGGTTGATCTCCTTCATACACTTCGTACCGAAATATCCCTCGGCTATCATCTCCATCTCTATCTGCGCACTTTTTACGCTGTATCCTTTTCCGATCATGGTTCCGAAGGTGCGGTTGCGTGAGAAATTGCTATAGCCGGTCACGAGCAGATCGCCCAGGTATACACTGTCGTAGGCATTCCGTTCGATGGGATAGACGGCTGTCAGGAAACGGTTCATCTCCTGCACGGCATTGGCCATCAGGACAGCCTGGAAATTGTCGCCATATTTCAAACCGCTGCATATACCTGCGGCAATGGCATACACATTCTTCAGTACAGAGGAATACTCGATGCCGAGAACGTCGGACGATATCTTGGTCTTGATAAACTCGCTGGTGAGCACATCGGCAAACGCCTGTGCCTTCTCACGGTCGGCACAGCCAACGGTAAGGTAGGAGAGACGTTCCAAAGCCACCTCCTCAGCATGCGACGGACCACCCAGACAGGCGAGATTGTCGTAAGGCACATCAAATACCTGATGGAAATACTCCGAGCAGACGAGGTTCTCATCGGGAACGATACCCTTGATGGCGGTGATGACAAACTTGTCGCGGAGACGGGTCTTCAATTTCTTGAGGTGTCCCTTCAGATAGGGCGATGGCGTCACGAACACCAGTGTGTCATACTGCTGTACGATATGGTTGATGTCGCTCTCGAAGTGGAGCTCATTGACGTCGAAATGGACACTGGTAAGATAGGCGGGATTATGGCCCATACGGCGGAATTCCTCGATACGGTCGTCACGACGCATATACCAGCCAATGTGATGGGTATGTCCCACCACAATCTTGGCTATTGCCGTTGCCCACGAACCGCCACCGATGATTGCTATCTTACCACAGTCGAACATATCATTTTTATATAACCACGAATTTCACTAATTTCACTAATTTTGCTTTGCACTGAATTAATTCGTGTAATTCGTGGTTGAAATCATTCATTACTCTTGTTAATCCATTGTTGGACTTCGTCGACAGAGGGCTTCTGGAGGTTGAGCTTGTACTTCTTGAAGATTTCGCCGATTTTCTGCTGAAGGCCCTGAGGCTTCTCGTCCTTGATGTTTGATATCAGGTTGAAACCAGCCTTGCGGAGTACCGGGACGATATCCTCGGGAACGCCAATCTCTGCCCATTCGGCTACTGATGACTGGGGAATCTTCTTCTCGGGTTTCATCTGGGGGAAGAAGAGCACCTCCTGGATGAATGTCTTGCCTGTCATCAGCATCACCAGGCGGTCGATGCCAATACCGATACCACTGGTGGGAGGCATACCATACTGCAATGCACGCAGGAAGTCCTGATCGATGATCATGGCCTCATCGTCGCCCTTGTCAGCCAGACGCATCTGTTCTACGAATCGTTCCTCCTGATCAATCGGATCATTGAGCTCAGAGTAGGCATTAGCCAACTCCTTACCATTCACCATCAGCTCGAAACGTTCCGTCAAGCCGGGCTTAGAACGGTGCATCTTGGTGAGGGGTGACATCTCAACGGGATAATCGGTGATAAAGGTGGGCTGGATGAAGGTACCCTCACAGAACTCGCCGAAGAGTTCATCGATCAGCTTGCCCTTACCCATGGTCTCATCTACATCCATACCTTTGGACAGGCAGAAGGCACGAATTTCCTCTTCGGTCTTGCCGTTGCAGTCGAAACCAGTCTTCTCCTGAATAGCCTCGAGGATGGGCAGACGACGGTAAGGAGCCTTGAACGATACGATACTCCCATCAATCTCGCGCTCAGGCTTGCCATTCACAGCGATACAGATGGTCTCGAGCAGTTTCTCGGTGAACGACATCATCCAGTTGTAGTCCTTATACTGCACATAGAGCTCCATGCAGGTGAACTCTGGGTTGTGGTTGCGGTCCATACCCTCGTTGCGGAAGTTCTTGCCGATCTCGTAGACACCCTCGAAACCACCCACGATGAGGCGCTTCAGGTAGAGCTCGGTAGCGATACGCATGTACATATCCTGATCGAGCGCATTGAAATGGGTGATGAACGGACGGGCCGAGGCACCACCGGCAATCATCTGCAGGGTGGGGGTCTCTACTTCCGTATACCCGGCTTCATCCAGCACCTTGCGCAGTGTCCGGATGACGGTAGCCCTCTGCAGGAACGTGTCCTTGACACCCTCGTTAACCACCAGATCGACATAGCGCTGGCGATAACGCAGTTCGGGATCATCAAACTTATCGTAGGCCACACCATCCTTGTATTTCACGATAGGCAGTGGCTTCAGGCTCTTCGACAGCAGCTTCAACTCAGCAGCATGCACAGAGATCTCACCGGTCTGGGTACGGAACACCTTACCCTTCACGCCGATAAAGTCGCCAATATCAAGCAGACGCTTGAATACATTGTTATATAAGTCCTTGTTTTCTCCTGGACAGATGTCATCGCGGGTGATATATACCTGGATGCGGCCCTTGGAGTCCTGAAGCTCGGCAAAAGAGGCCTTGCCCATCACACGACGGCTCATCATACGACCGGCGATGATGACTTCGCGGGGGGCTTCATCATCCTTGAAATTCTCCTTGATTTCTGTGCTGAATGCATTCGTAGGATATTCAGCTGCGGGATATGGGTCAATACCCATATTGCGTAATTCCTGCAGACTCTCTCGTCTGCCGATTTCCTGTTCGCTTAATTCTAAAACGTTCATCTTTTTCAAAACAATAATTGCAATTATGGGTGCAAAGTTACTAAAATATCTCGGAAAATGCAAGATTTCGGTACATATTTGCAAAAAAAGTTGGGAAAGATTTGGTTGTTTATCAAATTGTTTCTATTTTTGTAGCAGAATAACTAAAGAAGTAGCTATGGATGAGAAAAAGGTTAAGAAAAGAGTTATTGGTGTAGACATCAGTCTTGATGCTACAGCGTATGCTATAGTAGATGTCAGAGGAAACATCCTGGTCAAGGATAGCTTCCCTACGGAGGATTACCCTGAGATAGGTGCTTTTGTGGCGAAACTGAGCGATGGCATCATCCAGATGATCGAAGCTAATGGTGGTTTTGAGACAATCCGTTCGGTGGGTATCAGCGCGCCGAGTGCAAATTATAAGTCGGGTAGTATCGTTAACTCTCCCAATTTCCCGTGGAAGGGTGTTGTCCCCTTGTCAGCATTGCTACGCGACAGATTGGGCCTGGCTGTGGCTGTTGCCAACAACTCGCATGTGGTGGCGCTCGGTGAGCATGCTTTCGGATGTGCCCATGGTATGCGCGATTTCATCGTCATCACTATCGGATCGGGATTAGGCAGTTGCATATTTACCGAAGGCAGTGTGAAACTGGGCTCTGACGGTTATGCTGGTGAGATAGGACATACCTGCATCCATCACGACGGTCGTCTGTGTGGCTGCGGTAATAGGGGTTGTCTGGAGGCCTATACGGCTACGAAGGGTATCATCCGTACGGCCCGTGAGATCATGACGGAGTCGGGAGAACCATCGAAGATGCGCCGTGTGCCGAAACTGACTCCGAGAGTGATTGCAGAACTGTGTAACGAGGGGGATGCAATGGCTATTGAGACCTTCCGCAGGACGGGTGAAGCCCTGGGACTCGGACTTGCCAACTATGCCTCTGTCATCGATCCTGAGGCCATTGTCTTCACGGGTGGTATTGCCAGAGCCGGTAAGTGGCTGATGGAGCCTGCCCAGAAAGCCTTCGAAGAACATGTGTTCCGTAACATCAAGGGTAAGGTGAAGTTCCTTGCCTCCGAACTGGAGGAAGGTGAACGTAACATCCTTGGTGCGAGCGTACTGGCCTGGGAGGTGAAGGAATATTCCCTGTTTGTAGAATAATAACGGAAAACAATATGGATACAGTTGATCAAATCAAAACCCGAGTTGTTGGTGTCGATATTCGTGAAGTAAGAACCACCTATGCCCTGGTGGATATCCGTGGCGAGATTATCGCGATGGACTATTTTATGACGATGGATTATCCTGACGTATCTGACTATGTCAGTGCCCTGAGCGAGAAAATCATTATGCTCGTTGAGGAGAATGGCGGCTATGACAAGGTACGTTCCGTGGGCTTGAGTGCACCGAGTGCCAATTTCATGACAGGTTGTATCGAGAATGCTGCCAATATGCCGTGGAAGGGCGTCGTGCCTCTGGCAGCAATGCTGCGTGACCGTCTCGGACTGGCAGTGGCACTGGCAAACGATGCCCACGTCACCGCACTTGGCGAGAAAGCCTTCGGTAGTGCTCACGGCCTGAAGGACTTTGTGGTGGTGTCCATCAGCCATGGCGGTCTCGGCAGTTGTATCTTCATGGACGGAAAGCCTCACCTGGGTGTGAACGGTTTTGCAGGAGAGGTGGGACACTCCTGTGTGCAAGTCGGTGGCCGCGAATGTGGCTGCGGACGTAAAGGTTGTCTGGAGACCTATTGTTCTGACAAGGGGCTTGTAAGGACGGTAGAAGAACTACTGGCAGAGGGAATGCCCTCGGCCTTGAGCGGACTGAAGAGCATCAGTGTCCAGACGGTTACCTATTATTGTGATCAGGGAGATCAGGTGGCTATCGAAGCAATGAGCCGTTTGGGATTCATGCTCGGACTGGGTCTGGCCAACTATGCCTCAATCCTGAATCCTGAGGCCATCATCCTGACAGGTGATATGATGCAGGCAGGCAAATGGCTGCTGAGACCAATGCGGAAGTCGTTTGACGAACATGTGTTCCACAATATCCAGGGTGAGACGCGCCTGTTGGTTTCCATCCTGAAGGAAGGAGAACGTGACGTACTCGGCGCCAGTGCTTTGGCTTGGGATGTGAAAGAGTATTCATTATTTAAATAATATAAGAATGGAGGAGAATAATATTAAAACGAAAGTTGTCGGTGTGGATATCAGCATCGAGAGTACTACCTATGCAATGGTAGATGTCAGAGGCAATATACTTGCTGAAGACGGTTTCCCGACGGAAGATTATCCTGATGTGAATAACTTTGTGACGGCACTGAGTGAGAAAATCGTGACGATGGTTGAGCAGAACGGTGGTTACGAGACCATCCGTTCCATCGGTGTCAGCTGCCCCAGTGCCAGCACGGTTTCCGGATGTATTGAGAATGCTGCCAACCTGCCGTGGAAAGGCATCGTGCCATTGTCTGCGATGCTGCGCGACCGTATCGGACTGGCTGTAGGTCTCTCCAACGATGCGCATATCTCCGCCTTGGGAGAGTTTACTTTCGGCAGTGCCCACGGTATGAAGAACTTTATCATCGTCAGCCTGGGTGTCGGCATCGGCAGTTGCTTCTTCTCTGATGGTCAGGAGCATCGTGGCCATGGAGGCTATGCAGGGGAGTTCGGACACACATGCGTCTATCCGGATGGCCGTTTGTGCGGTTGTGGCAACAGGGGGTGTCTGGAAGCTTATGTAGGCGCCAAGGGCATTGTCCGTACGGCCAGGGAACTGATGGAGGACAGCAAGGAACCTTCATTGATGCGCGATCTGGAAAAGCTGTCGCCTCGCACTATCAAGGAGTGCTGTGACAAGGGCGATGCCATGGCCATCGAAGTCTATCGTCGTACAGGTCGTATCCTGGGTCAGGGACTTGCCACCTATGCCTCGCTGATTGATCCGGAGGCAATCATCTTCACTGGCGGTATCTCCCATGCAGGTCATTGGCTGCTGGATTCTGCTGAGGAAGAACTAGAGAAACTGGTGTTCGGTAACCTGAAGAATAAGGTCAGACTTCTTGTCTCGAAACTCGACGACCGTGAGCGTGATGTACTGGGTGCCAGTGCTCTGGCTTGGAGTGTACCTGAGTATTCGCTATTTAAGTGAATAGTTCTTTGACGAGCAAAGCGGCAAAGCCGATCAAATAGTGAATAGTTGTGGACGTAGAAAGAATAAACCGGATTATCAACGAGAAGCCTAATCTGAGTACCGCCCTCGGTATGGAGTTTATCTCTACGCTTGAGGACGATACTTGTATGGCACGCATGAAGGTCGACGAGCGGAATCGTCAGCCTTTTGGCTTCCTGAGTGGAGGTGCCTCTCTGGCATTGGCTGAGAATGTGGCAGGTGTGGGATCTTCGGCCCTTTGCCCCAATTGTGCCTGCGTAGGCATCGAGGTGAGTGGTAGTCATGTGAAGGCAGTGGCCGAGGGAGATAGTGTCACGGCCTATGCGCGTCTGCTTAATCGGGGTACGACTCTCCATGTTTGGAATGTGGATATCAAGGATTCTTCCGGAGAACTGATTTCCAATGTCCGTGTGACTAATTATATCATCAAGCAGAAGAAAGGATGACAGCCTTTGCCATATACAGACTACCCCATGAAGACCACGCTATACTGATCAGACAATCAGTAGGTGAGCCTGAGGAATTTCTTTCTTGTGCGGAACTGAATGGCAGAAGGGGCTTCGTGGTAGCCCCTTTTCAGATATCTGAACAGCAACCCATCCTCATGATCCGTCCAGACAGCGTCGAGACCGTGCCTTGCGAGGCAGATGGGACGTGGGATGATGTAATGCCTCGCGAGGCATCACATCATTCTGACCCGGACTATGCCATCGATTTTGCCAATTTCCATGCTCAATTGGTTTCCGGCACCTTCCGTAAGATAGTGCTGGCGCGTTGTGCTGATGAAGAGACTTCTGAAGCGATTGCGCCCCTTCAACTCTTTCATCGGGCCTGTATGCTCTATCCCCGTATGTTCATCGCGCTCGTTTCTACGTCGAAGAGTGGCTGCTGGCTGACAGCTACCCCCGAAATTCTCCTGGAGGGTAAGTCGGAAACCTGGCGCACCATTGCACTGGCAGGAACGATGAAACTGGAGGGTGATCAACTGAATGGCGAGGGAGAATCCTTGCGATGGAGCACGAAAAACATCCAGGAACAGCGTATCGTTGCCACTTATATCACCGAGTGCCTCGAACGGTTTACAGGCGATTTCCACGAAGAAGGGCCTCGCACCGTCAGGGCTGCCAATCTGGTGCATCTCCGGAGCGACTTTACGTTCTCGCTCCCCGACAATCAGCATCTCGGCGATCTGCTGCATACGCTCCATCCTACGCCTGCTGTCTGCGGACTGCCAAAACGGGATACTTTTGAATTCATTACCCACAATGAACATACACCGCGTCGCTACTATAGTGGTTTTATGGGCATACTCGACCCTGCTGCGGAAACGCATCTCTATGTGTCACTGCGCTGCATGAACATCGAGGACAACCGATACCATCTTTATGCTGGTGGAGGTCTTCTTAAAGACAGCGCAGAAGAGCAGGAGTGGGCTGAGACAGAAGCAAAACTTGAAACAATGAGAAGATGTATAGCAATAAAGAAAACGTAAATATCCTCACAGCCCTGTTGGTGGAACATGGTGTCCGTCATGCGGTCTGCTGCCCAGGCAGTAGGAACTCCCCCATCGTGCATAACCTCAATGAAAGTCCTGATATTCAGTGCTATCCTGTGACTGATGAGCGTTCAGCAGGATTCTATGCCTTGGGTATGAGCCAGTGTCTGCAGGAGCCTGTGGCCGTTTGCGTCACCAGTGGTACGGCCCTTCTGAATCTGGCTCCTGCCGTCGCAGAGGCATACTATCAGCATGCTCGCTTGGTGGTAATCTCCGCAGACCGTCCTCAGGCATGGATAGACCAATTGGATGGCCAGACACTTCCGCAGTCCGATGCCTTAGGCCGTTTTGTGCGCAAGGCTGTTTCACTGCCCGAGCCTCATAACGATGAGGAACGTTGGTTCTGCAACCGCCTCGTTAACGAGGCCCTGCTCGAAAAGCATGGCCCAGTGCATATCAACGTACCCATCAGCGAACCACTCTTCGGTTACAGCGTAGCAGCTTTGCCTGAGGAGCGGAAGATGGAACTTCTGCCAGCTGACATATCCAATCAGACACTGAGTCATGTCTGCCGGATGTTCATTCAGTCAAAACGTCCGTTGCTTATAGCCGGACAACCCATGAACCCTGGTTACGATGAGGCCGTCTGTCTCATTGGCGATGATGAGAGTTACATACCAGATTTAGTGTTGTATATCGGGGGCTCCATCGTCAGTAAGCGCCTGAAACACTTCCTTCGCAAGGCCAAGGAGACGTGGGCGGTCAATGCCACGGGCGAGGTTACTGATACCTTTATGAACCTGACGCGCGTCATTCAGGGCGATCCGGCTGTTGTGGAGGATCAGATCCGTTTTCTCCTCGAACAGCAACCTCATCCTTTTATACAGAAATGGGAAGCCTTACTGGCAAAGGTTCGTGCTCACGCAGCCGCCTATCAGCCTGCCTATTCCGAAATGGCAGCCGTGAAATGCTTCGAACGACTCATGGGGACAGGTCCCGTGGGCTGTGTTCACTATGCTAACTCTACTTCCATTCGCTTGGCGAACATCTTCGCCCAGCATAGCGTCTATTGCAATCGTGGTGTGAATGGCATTGAGGGCTCTCTCTCCACCGCTGCAGGCTTTTCCGTCGTAACGGATGAGATTGTTTATTGCGTCATTGGCGACTTGAGTTTCTTCTACGATCAGAACGCCCTGTGGAACCAGAACCTCCGAGGCAATTTCCGCATCCTCTTGCTGAACAACGGCAAGGGCGGCATCTTCAATCTGCTGCGAGGTCTCGAACAGAGTCCTGCCCGTGATCAGTTTGTCGCTGCTGAGCATCACACCTCTGCCGAGGGCATTTGCCAGCAGAACAATGTCGTCTATCTCAAGGCCACCAACATGGAGGAGATGCAACAAGGCATCTCCACCTTATTAAATATAAACAGTTCGCGTCCCGTCCTCCTTGAGGTCTTCACTGACCCTGCCGAAGATGAACGCGTATTCAAGGATTATTATAAAACACTGAAATTATGAGAGATTGGAAAGAAATCCGCAAGTTCGAGGAGATTCTCTTCGGGTCATATAATGGCATCGCCAAGATTACTATCAACCGTCCGCAGTACCGTAATGCTTTCACCCCAAAGACCACTTGGGAACTCTCCCAGGCCTTTGCTATGTGCCGTGAGATGCAGGACATCTCTGTCGTCCTTTTAACAGGTGCTATGTCCGAAGTGCCTGAGGGCAAGACGCTTGCCGATGTCAAGCACGCCTTCTGTTCCGGTGGCGATATGCATGTGAAAGGTCGTGGTGGCTATGTCGATGAAGAGGGAGTCCCCCGTCTGAGTGTTCTTGATGTGCAGATGCAGATCCGCCGTTTGCCCAAGCCCGTCATCGCGATGGTCAATGGCTATGCTATCGGTGGCGGCCATGTACTCCACCTGGTCTGCGACCTCACCATCGCTTCTGAGAATGCCATCTTCGGACAGACCGGCCCTAAGGTAGGCTCCTTCGATGCCGGCTTCGGTTCTTCATATCTTGCCCGTATCGTTGGTCAGAAGAAAGCCCGTGAAATCTGGTTCCTCTGTCGTCAATATAGTGCTAAGGAGGCCGAGGAGATGGGGATGGTGAACAAGGTTGTTCCCATCGAACGTCTTGAGGACGAGTGTGTGGAGTGGGCGGAGATCATGATGGAGCGTTCGCCTCTTGCCCTCCGCATGATCAAAGCAGGCCTTAATGCCGAGCTCGACGGTCAAGCTGGTATCCAGGAACTCGCCGGTGACTGTACCATGCTTTACTATTTCCTCGACGAGGCCCAAGAGGGCGGCAAGGCCTTCCTTGAAAAGCGCAAACCCGATTTTAAGAAGTATCCTAAACTCCCATGACCTATCGTATAGAGGAGCGTCTGCTCCATTTCAAGCAACCTGCAGGGACGTCCAGGGGAGTGTATACCACGCGCAAGATCTGGTTGATTCATCTGTCGGATGGTCAGCACACAGGAGTGGGAGAGTGTGCACCATTGCCCGATTTGAGTTGCGATGCCCTCCCAGATTCTGAATACGCCTCTATATTAGATAATATTTGCAAGGATTTCTGTCAGTCAGGCGATATCGATTACGACTTTCTCCGCGACTACCCCTCCATGCTCTTCGGCTTGGAAACGGCTCTGTTGAATCTCCAGAATGGCGATCGCCTGTTTGATACTGCTTTTACTCGTGGCGAGGTCGGCATCCCCATCAACGGTCTCGTCTGGATGGGTAACCACGACGAGATGCTCCAGCGCCTGGAGGAGAAACTGGAAAAAGGCTTCCGTTGTGTCAAACTCAAGATCGGTGCCATCGACTTCGAGCAGGAGCTTGACCTTATAAAACGAATTAGAGACAGGTTCTCTTTCCACGAGGTGGAGTTGAGGCTTGATGCCAATGGTGCCTTCCCATACAGCGAGACCCTCTACAAACTTGAACTCCTCTCGCAATATGCCATTCACTCCATCGAACAGCCGATTAAGGCGGGCCAGTGGGCCTATATGGCTGAACTCTGTCGCGAGTCACCACTTCCCATTGCCCTCGATGAGGAGCTCATTGGTATCAACGACCCTGCGATGAAACGCCACATGCTCAACATCATCAAGCCCCGTTACATCATCCTCAAACCCTCCCTCCATGGTGGCATTGCAGGCTGTCGTGAGTGGATCGAGACTGCCCGTGACCTTGGCATCGGCTCCTGGATCACCTCTGCCCTCGAGAGTAACATCGGACTTAATTCCATCGCCCAATTTGCTTCCTCCATCTACGGCGATCACATCACCATGCCTCAGGGCCTCGGTACTGGCCAGCTCTTCACCGACAATATTCCTATGCCCCTTGAAATACGTGGCGACCAACTATGGCGATGTCTTTAGAAGAGTTCCTTGAGGAGTGGAATAACCCCTCGCCCAATGTCCACGTCCAGACCAGCGGATCTACGGGTACTCCAAAGCCCATGCTGGTCGAGAAGTCCCGCATGCTTGCCTCAGCCCGTATCACCAACGATTTTCTCGGCCTTCATCCCGGCGACACCGCCCTCCTCTGCATGTCCCTCGATTACATCGCTGGCAAAATGATGGTTGTTCGCGCCATAGAACGTGAACTACGTTTGGTCTGTATTGAGCCTTCGGGGCATCCGCTTCGCATTGGGGACTGGCCCAAACGTCCAGTCGCTATACGACTAAGCGGAGGAGCCTGTCCCCAGTGCGAAGCCCTCAATGACCAGACATCTCTTTCCTTCGCTGCTATGGTTCCTCTTCAGGTCTATAACTCTCTTCAAGTCCCCTCCGAACGTGAGCGCCTTATGCAGATCCGTCACCTTATCATCGGTGGTGGTGCTATCGATGATGCCTTGGCTGACGAGCTCAAATTTTTCCCCAATGCCGTTTGGAGCACCTATGGCATGACCGAGACCCTCTCTCACATCGCCCTCCGCCGTCTTTCCGGTCCCGAAGCCTCCCTCTGGTATACTCCCTTCCCCTCCGTTACCGTCAGCTTGTCCGACGAATCCACCCTCATTATCGACGCTCCCGAAGTCTGCCCCAAAACCCTTATCACCAACGACGTCGCCGAACTGGCACTAGGGACTGGCCCAAATGCAGATGTCTGTGACTCTGCAGAGGGGCCTGTCCCCAGTGCCACCCCTGATCAGCCTGGCGTCCGTTTCCGAATCTTGGGTCGTCGCGACAATATCATCTGCTCAGGTGGTCTCAAGATCCAGGCCGAGGAACTCGAGCGTCAGCTCCGTCCTCACCTGCGCGCACCTTATTTAATATCAAAGCGTCCTGACTCCAAATTCGGTGAGATTGTTGTCCTCCTTACCGAAGGCTCTACCGATGACGCCCGTGTGGTCTGCGAACGCATCCTCCCACGTTTTCACTACCCCCGAGCCTACATTCACGTCTCCCGCATTCCCCTCACCGCCACTGGCAAACCCGCCCGTCACGAAGCCGAGCTTCTCGCAAAATAAAAAGGCCTGACTTTTCTCAATAACCTGCCATTATTTGGCAATAACCCTGCCTTATTGCGCAATAAGGCAGGGTTATTAAGGGCTAGGAATCGGTAACGGTCAGAACGGGAAACCTGAGGGAAGTCCTGGCGGGAGCATTCTGGGGTCAGGCTGATCCATGGGACCGGGACTTCCTGCCAACAACTGGTAGGGTTTTATGGGGTAGACCGTGCATTGTGGCTTAATATATTTTTTCTTCTCCATATCGTTTGTCATTTATGATTCTACAATCTGATTATTTCACACGTTGCTACTTCTTCACCACCTTACGGCCGTTTGTAATCACGATTCCCTTCACAGGCTTTGTGATCTGGCGGCCATTCAGATCGAAGGTCTTGTCACTCTGGATTTCCTGAGGCCATTCGATTGCCTCGATGCCTGTAGTGCCGCCACCGTTTCCGATGCTCAGGCAGTTGACAGAGCGGTCGAAGGAACCTGCCTTGAAGAACGGACGGAAAGGAGCGCTACCGCCAGATGCCTTCAGTTCAAACTTCTTACCTTCTGTGTTGATGCAGTAGATGTTTTCTGTGGTGACAGCTTGGGTGTGGCCGATAAAGCGATAGTTGTCGCCGGTTACCATGGCCAGGGCACTCTTCTTGATTTCGCCACTTCCAATGAACTTGATGGTCTTGCCGCTCAGGTCATAGGCGCTGCCCCAATGACTGCCGGGCAATGCGATGATATACGGTGTATTGGCGTTCATTGCGTTGGCGAAACCGAAGTTCACTTCACTGACTCCGTCGCTGGTGAAATTCTTCAGCCAGAACTGCTTACCTGAATCAGTGCTGCTGTGGAACCAGTCGATAGGTGTGCCGTTGGCTGTTACCTGAGTCACATCGAAGGGCAGCATGATGGTGTTCCAGCCACCAGTGCCATCAGCCCATCTGTCGTTGATGAACGTGAACTCGATGCTCGTGGCGGTAAAGTCTACAGGTGCACAGAAGTCTTTTCCGTCGGTCAGGGTGATGGTCTCAGCTGTATAGCTTTTTCCATCTTTTTTGATGACATTGGATGTCAGGCTTGCCGGCACGACGTCTGTGTTCGTGAAGAAATACAGGCAGTTGGGGTTGCTGTTCTTGGTGACGGTCGTTGTGCCGGTACCAGACAAGTCTACGTAGAGAGCGCCTTCAGGCACGGTATAGGAACCCGTTGCTTCTGTTGCTGTTTTTGTTCCGTCAGCAGAATAGCTGAATATGCCCTTTTCAACTTTGAATTCTCCTCCGACATTGACTTCCGAGGTGAAGTCGTCACTGCCACCTGTCCTATGGTAGCATGTCTTTAATTGGTATGTATCGCCATAGTCATAATCTGACACAGGGTATTCAAACGCAAAGTCGTAACTGCCTCCAGCGGGTATTGTGATGGTGGCTCCAGCCCAATAATACCAGCCAGAATAAGCTGGACAACGCAGGTAGACACGGAATTTTCCTTTGAAATTATTCGTGGTGGAAGGGTTGGTCACGGTAACAACCGCCTTGATGCTGCTTTCATTGGCATTGGCATAGACTACGCTCTTGTCGGTGCTGGCATTCTCTAAGGACTTCAGCGAAGTGGTCAGGTCGAGGTCGCTGATTGTGGGCAATTCGCTACCGCCTCCTCCGCCGCCGCTTCCCTCAGTAACGGTAACACTAGCATAGATGGAACTGTTGAGAATATCAAGTTCCCCTTTTTCTTTGGGCCGAAATGCCGAAATCTGATAGGTGCCTGTACCTGTAGGCTTGAATTCGATGACACAGTCTTTGGTTTCTCTTGCTGGAATCAAGAACATTTCTCTATTCCCCAGTTTGGCTGTACTGGCGTTAATAATATAGAATAGTCCTATCTCACCATCATAATCATCAGAACTGTTGTTGGTGAGATTGATGGTGATTTTGGCTGTCTCATCGGTCGTCATGGAGGTCTTGGATGCCGAAATGCTGTTGAGGGTGAGGTCAATATTGCTGGCTACTTCTAATACGGTACCTGTTCCGCCTTCCAGTTGGATGCCGACGATGGCTCCCTGTTGGTAGTCGTATCCGTCGTTGGAACTGCTACCTCCTATGCCTTGCTCATAGGGGTTGAGAACTGACAGCTTGAAATAGCTATCGCTTGTGCCTCCCCAGCCCCAATTGATGTGGAAGTAGTCTTCTCCCTCATAGCCGTCGCAAATGAATGCATGACCGCCGCCTGATGATTGTCCGCAATAGTATACCGGGCGTTCTTCAGCCAGTTCGTTATAGATCATGTTGATCCAATTGGTATAGGTATACAGAGTGCGGTCTTTATATTTGGTGGATTCGTCATATCCGAAATACGTTTTCAAAGCATCCGGGACCTTCCTGCTGTTGGCGGAAGAACCGCCGCTGGCGCTATTTGCATAATTCATTTGAACGGCTGCACCACAAGCCTGCATCAGAGTGGCCACCGCATTGCCTTGGTCTGATGTGAAGTTGGGGTCATTATTCCCGGTTTTGGAATTATAGGTGTATGTGTATTCCGTCAGCATCAGATCCCAGTTAAGTACGGTACCGGCCGGAACAACGGGGATGCTTTTTCCGTAAGATGTCGAATATGAGGATGTTGCAGCCAGTGTGGATGATGTGCTCCGTCCTGCTTTCTTTGCAGTATAGTACATCACCTGGGCCATGGCTGTTGCCACGCAACCAGTAACAGCTCCTTCGTAGACAAAATAGGCGGTAGTACTCACTTTGTTATTATAAGGCGCTCCTTGGTTCCAATGAGTCTGCACCAGTGGCTCAATGGGAGTCTTGGCAGCGCGATGCGAGGCCTTGGCGGTGATGCCATGCTCATTGATCCACTTAATCTGGTCTGCATAACCCTGCAGCCAGGCACGCATGTTGTCGGGCATGTTATCAGGATCGAGGCTACCGCTGTCGGAATAGCCGAGGATGGCATCCGTACGGTCGTCGTTACTGACGATGACGAATCCGTTGCTGTCCTCCATATTAACCAGATAGAGGCCTTCCAGTTGTATGGGCATGGCCATCTTTACTTGTTGGCTAGGTGCCAGGCGGGCATGCCTGCCTTTTGCCAAATGGTTCGTCATGAACTGAGCCGCTTGTTCCCGGGCTTGTTCTGGTGTCACGTTTCCTGCCATCATGATGAGGGAAAAGGTGACTGATAGTGTCAAAAACAATAATCGTTTCATACTTCTGATAGAATAGGTTTAGAATATTTCAGTTGCAAAGATAAGGTTTTTTTCTCAGAAAACAAAGAAATATCAGATAAATCTGAAAAAAAAGAGATGCAGCTGCTTTCACAAGTGGCTGCATCTACGATTAGTTAGTAATATGATCAGGTTCATTAAGCTGATTGGTCGTTTCCGGTGCCGCGTTTCGGGCGCAGCGACTGTGGAGTTTCCTGCTCAGCCCTCGCGATAGAAGTCGAGGGCTTCGTAGATCTCTTCCTTCGTGGCGGTCTGGTTGATGCGGATGTCGCCGATGTCACCGAGCAGGGTGAAGTTGATGATGCCCGCCGTGTTCTTCTTGTCATGGGTCATGAGTTCGAATAGGGTGGGGTAATCATCGCAGGTGATGGGCATGCGACCGTAGTGTTCACGGATGAAACTGACGGTCTGGCGCATCTTGTCGATGGGGAAATTGGTTTTGACGACGCTCAGATAGAGCTCGCAGACGATGCCGAAGGCCACGAAGTAGCCGTGGAGTTGAGGCGTGCGGGCGCTGTTGTCTTTCGCGCTGGGGGCAGGCCCCTCTGCCGAGTCGGGGACATCGGTATTTTGGCCAGACCCCAGCGCGAAAGACTCGAATGCATGGCCTACGGTGTGGCCGAGGTTGAGGGCTTTGCGTAGGCCGTGCTCCAGGGGATCCTCGGTGACGATGCGCTGCTTGACGGCCACGCTGTCGGCCAGCATGCGCTGGAGGGTGGCGAGGTCTAAAGGATCGGCACCGAGATTGAAATTAATAAGTTCTGCCCACATCGACGTGTTGGAGATGAGTCCGTGCTTGAGCATCTCGGCATAGCCGGAGAGGATGTTCTCGCGGTCGAGTGTGCGCAGGAACTGTGTGTCGAGAATGACCGTAGCGGCATTATTGAACACCCCGATCTCATTCTTCAGACCATTGAAATTGATGCCTGTCTTGCCACCGACGCTGGCGTCGACCATGGCGAGCAGGGTGGTGGGGATGTTGATGTATTGGATACCGCGCTTGAAGGTGGAGGCTGCGAAGCCGCCCAGATCGGTGACCATACCGCCCCCTATATTTATTAATAAGGTGTGGCGGGTGCCGCCCATCCGTCCGAGTTCTTCCCAGACATGGGTGAGTGAATCAAGCGTCTTGTGGGTATCGGTAGCCCCGATGCTGATGACCTCAGCACCCTGAAGGCAGGGGAAACCGCTGACAACAGGCCAGCAGAGCTCTCGAGTGGTATCGTCGGTGAGAATGAAGAGCTTGTCGTGCTCACAGGCCGCAATGGCGCAGGCGAGTGACGTTTCCAGATTCTCTGCTATTTCTACCTGTTGGGGGTTCATTATCCTTTATATGGTCATTTTTGCGTGTGCAAAGATAGTCAATTTTTTGGAATTATGTCTAAAAAGAAGAAAATAATTGTAGAAATTACCCTTTTTTTCTTCAGGTTGATTAAACTTTTGAAAATTTAATGCGTCAAAGGAGCAGAATTTTAAATAACTATTCATGAAGAGATTACTGATTTTGATGATTGTCAGTGTGATGACAATCGCTGGATTTGCTCAACGAACCGTAACCGGTAAAGTAGTAGAACAAGACACTAAGGACGCTGTGATTCAAGCAACAGCCTCTCTGTTGAGCGGTGAGAAAGTGGTATCAAATGCCGTAACTAATGCTGATGGTAATTTCAGCGTGAAGGCACCGAGTGATGGGACCTTTACTCTGAGAATTACCTATGTTGGTTTCAAGACCTACACGAAGAAGATTACCGTGGCCGATGGTAAGAGTGTGTCGGCAGGCACCATCAGTCTGGCTCCTGACGCCATTATGTTGCAGGGCGCTACGGTAACGGCTCACCTGGCGAAGGTGCAGTCGAAGGGCGACACCCTGATCTTCAATGCCGATGCTTATCGTGTGCCTGAGGGCTCTGTGGTGGAGGAACTCGTAAAACGTATGCCTGGTGCCGAGGTTGATGAGAATGGTAACATTACCATCAACGGTAAGCAGGTTTCGAAGATCAAGGTGGATGGAAGGGATTTCGGTGACTCGAAAACGGCGCTGAAGAATCTGCCTACTTCTATTATTGAAAAGGTTCGCGCGTATGATGAGAAGAGCGACCTGGCCCGAATCACCGGTATTGACGATGGTAACGAGCAGACGGTGCTCGACTTCGGTCTGCGTGCTGGTATGAACCGCGGTATGATGGCGAACGTCGATCTGGGCTACGGTACGAAGGACCGTTACACCAGCCGTCTGTTCGGTATGTACATGCGTGATGACTGGCGTGTGATGACGATGCTCAATGCCAACAATACCAACGACCAGGGCATGGGCGGCGGTGGTGGCCGACGCTTCGGCGGCGGCGGTGGTATGGGTGGCGGCGGCCTGAATGCTGCCAAGACCGGTATGGTGAACGTGAACTATGAGAAGCCTAACAGACTGATTGGTCAGGCTAGTGTGAACTTCAACCATCGTGACGGTGACTCATGGTCACGCCGTTCAAGCGAGAACTTCACTGGTGGCGTTTCTTCTTTCCAGAACTCTGTCAACCAGAGTTATTCACGTAACGACAACTGGAGCGTACAGGGTCGTTTGGAGTGGACACCTGATACGTTGTGGAACATTGCCTTCCGTCCGAACTGGAGCTTTGGTGACAACGATGGTATCAGCTGGAATACCTCGGCTACCTTTAATGCTGATCCCTATGATTTGATTGACTATCAGTTAGATGCAGCCGTCCTTCAGGAGATTATCAAGACGGGTGGCGACCTGAGCAATATCGTTGTTAATGGTTCCGGCAATAACTCGTTGAGTTATGGCAAGAATAAACGAATTGGTGGTACCTTGCAGGTGAACCGCCTGCTGAACGGCAGAGGCCGTAACATTACCATTCAAGTGCAGGGTAACTATAGCAAGAATGAGAACAACCAATTGTCGAATAACCATACGAGGCTCTTTAAGGATTCTACTTATTTCAATGGTGTAAAAACCAATGATTATCAGACCAATAAATATAACTTGTCGCCGACAGAGACGTATGACTACAGTCTCCGTGCTACCTATAGTGAGCCTATCGCCTATGCTACGTTCCTACAGTTCAGCTATACTTTCCAGTATCGCTATAACGAGAGCGACCGTCAGACATTCGACTATTCCAATCCTCTGCTGTCTGATCCTACTATGGGCTTCGATTTCAGTGGAGTAAAACCTGCTTACGGTAACTGGAGCGACTATTTCAATATCGTTCGGAACGGCTATTCTCCGGTGAAAGATGATACTTATTATAGTAAAGACCAGAGCCGTTACTCAGCTTATAAGAACTTCATCCACACCGGTGAGATTATGCTGCGATTTATCCGCGACACCTATGATTTCAATGTAGGTTTCCAGATCATCCCGCAGACATCAGAATACACACAGCGCTATCTGGGTGTGGACACCATCGTGAACCGTTCAGTGACCAACTGGAGCCCGACAGCCAACTTCCGCTGGCGTCCTTCTCAGCAGGGTAGCCTCCAGTTCCAGTATCGTGGTAGCACCAGCCAGCCGTCAATCGATCAGCTGCTCGTGATTAACGATGATACCGACCCGTTGAACAAGACCACTGGTAATCCCGACCTGAAGCCTTCGTTTACTCAGAACTTCAGCCTGCGTTACAATGACTACTTCATGAAGCACCAGCGCATGATTTTTGCTAACGTGAATTTCTCGACCACGTCGAATAGCATCGCCAATAAGACGTCGTACGACCCCAATACTGGTGCCCGTACCTCACGTCCTGAGAATATCAACGGTAACTGGAATCTTGGTGGTAACATTACCTTCAACTCGGCTATTGACTCATTGGGTTACTTCAGCTACAACCTCTCACTGAACGACCAGTATAACCACCGTGTAGGTTATGTGACCGATAACCAGACCAGAGAGTCGGTGAAGAACGTGACCAACTCGAACAACATCGGTGGTCGTCTGGGTGGTAGCTATCGTAACGACTGGTTGGAGGTGGAGCTCAACGGATCGGTGAACTACAATAAGACCCGTAATGAGCTGCAGCCGAATTCCAACCTCGACACCTGGACATTCTCTTACGGTATGAACTCGACCGTCTATCTGCCTTGGGGCACTCAGCTCACGACTGATATCAGTATGAACAGCCGTCGTGGTTATACCGACGAGTCGATGAACACCAACGAGCTGATCTGGAACGGACAGATTTCCCATAGCTTCCTGCGTGGTAAGCCGCTGACACTTTCCGTACAATTCTACGATATCCTCGGTCAGCAGTCGAACTTCTCACGTACCATCTCTGCTATGGCCCGTACCGATAATGAGTACAATGCTGTTACCAGCTATATCATGTTCCGCGCAAGCTATCGTCTGAACCTGTTTGGCACACGTGCTTCTCGTAGAGGCATGATGGGCGGCATGGGCGGCATGATGGGCGGTATGCCTATGGGCGGCGGTGGCCGTGGTGGTAACCGTGGTGGTGGCGGCTTCGGAGGCGGTATGCCGATGGGCGGCGGAATGGGCGGTGGCTTCGGAGGCCCTGGCAGATTCTAAGCCTACCCTAAAAAGAAAAGAGGCTTCGGTTATTCCGAAGCCTCTTCTTTTGTTTCTTCTGTCTCCTCTTTGAAATCGGTGACACCGTTTTCGATAAGGATGTTATACCAGGTGATGAGTTTTTTGATGTGGCTGTTCTGCACACGGTCACGGTCCCATTCGGGCAGCACCTTCGTGAAATAGTCCTGCAGCTCCTTGCCAGAGGCTTTCTTCTCGTTGATGCTGGACTTCTTGCCTCCTTCGAGTTTCTTCATGTTGTCGAGCACTGTCATCAGGGGCACATCATCTGTCTCTGTGAACATGGCGATGTCACCGAGTGATGTGATTCTGTCTGTGGCGAAAGCCGGCTGACGGCGGTGTGTGGCGTCGAGGGCCTCGACGATCAGGTTGTTCTTGCCTCGTGTAACGAGCTTGTAAAGGCCGGGCTTACCGGCGATAGCTAAAATGGTTTCTTTCATATTCCTTAATATTTTATTTAATTGTTTTTCGATGTCTGCTTCTCCATCGTTGACGATTTCGAAATCGGCTCTTGCCTTCACTTCTTCCTGCGGCAGCTGGCGCGCCATCCATTCGAGCACTTTCTCACGGCTGATGCCGTCACGCTGCATAACACGTTGGATGCGTACTTCCTCAGGGGCAGTGACGACGATGGTCTTATCCACCAGACGATAAGCACCTGATTCAAAGAGAATGGCGCTCTCCATCCATTTCATGCCACTGGCCTCAAAGTCGCGGAACACGGCCGGGTGGACGATGGCGTCGATGGCCTTTGCATTGGCCTCAGACTCCAGTAGGAATCTGGCGATTTCGGCCTTCTCGAGCGAACCCACAAGAGCCTTTATCTGTTGCTGGAGCTCTGGCGAGGAGCGCATCAGACGCTTGGCGGCGCTGTCGCAGTCGTAAACCTCATAGCCGCGCGCTATCAGTCGTTGGCAGACGTAGCTCTTGCCGCTGCCGATGCCCCCTGTGATACCGATTTTCATCAGTGGCCTCCTTCTTCCTCTATCAGATAGTCGACTTGTGTGATATCCAGTCTGGCTCGGGAGATGCCTGATGGGGAATCTTTCAGGTAGATACGGCACTTCTCCGAGGGATTGCTGATGAGATCATTGTAGTCGGCTACTACCGTGAAATCCTCAGGGCGCAGATTGCGGAAGACATTGGCTCCCGTGACGAAGTGCACCTTGACTTTGGCGGGGAAGGTGCGGAGAATCTTTCCAGGTGGCATATTGATGCCCTGGATGGGGACACCGTTCATGCTTTCCTCTGTCAGCACATCAGTGAAGAAACGGATGCTGATTTCTTCGGGCACGGTCTTCACACCCGTCATCTTCATTAGGTGACAGTTTACCTGCAGTGTGTCCCGGAAGTTGACGTAGTTCAATTGCTCCGTATATAGGATATTGATACTGTCGAGTTTCTCCTTCGGGGCATAGACGGTCACGCTGTCGGGCTGATACTCCACCCTTGAGATGAAATACAACTGCTCGGGGATGACGCGCCCGCTCCATCTCACAGGAACGCGCTTTTTGTCACCGAAGTTGTAATAGAATACCAGCTTGTCTGGCTTGAAGTTGGTGATTCTGGAACTGCTGGCCAGCTGCTGGCGGATGAATTTCTGCAGTTCACCCATGGAAATGGTGCCGGTGCCGTCATGACGGGCGTAGTTCTTGTAGTTGACACGTACTTGAGGCAGTGTCTTGCCATACATATAAGTAAGCAGGATGGTACCCTTGTCGCGGACGGTGATCTTGACAGTATCGGTCTCGTCGGAGGTCAGCATGATGTTCTGGGGCACATCCGTGATGGTCACAGGGATGGCAAACTCCTTCTCGTAACTATCGTTAAGGGCCAGGAAGAGCCAAAAGAATCCTGACAGAGCGAGAAAGAACAAGAAAATCAGAAACTCCCTGTTAGCCTTGCTGAACAGGAAATTTCTGATCGTTTGCCACAGATTGCGACTCTCCATACCTGTCGGTGCTTATTTCTGCAGGGGTACGCTCGACATGTCTTTGAATACCGATGTCTTCTCGACGGTGACGACGACATCGCGTGCAATCTTCACATCAACGGTGTTCTTAGCCAGATCGATGCTCTTGACGACACCGTGGATACCACCACCTGTAATCACCTCTGTTCCTTCCGTCAACTCGTTCTGGAACTTCTGGATCTCCTTCTGTTTCTTCTGCTGCGGTTTGATCATGAAAAACCACATGATGGCAAAGATAGCCACCATCATAATGATCATGCTCATGCCACTGCCTTGTCCTGCTGCCTGAGCAGCTAATACGATGTTTGTCATATTCCTATATTATATTAGTTTAGTTTATTTATCTTCTTCATCTTCGGCATTAGGGTCCTTTTCGATGCGTTTGCGGGGAGCCTTCTTTTTGGGTGTGGGAGCATCCTTTTTCTCGGGTTTGGGCTCCATGAACTTCATCAGACGACCGGTCTCAATCAGATGACGTGCGATGGCATCGAGCATGCCGTTGATATAGCCACCGCTCTTTCTGGTAGAATAGAGTTTGGCCAGATTGACATACTCATTGATGGTCACACTGACGGGGATGTTGGGGAACGTCATAAACTCTGCGATGGCAATCTGCATGATGACGATGTCCATATAGGCCAGACGTGAGAAATCCCAGTTGCGTGAGGCCTCGCTCATGAAGTGCTGGTACTCGTCGGCATTGAGGATAGCGGCACGGAAGAGCTTGCGGGCAAAGTCCTGCTCCTCGTCGCTGTCCCACTCCTGCAGCAGTTCCTGCTTGGGGCCGTTCTGCTCACTGAAACGGTTGAAGGTTTTCAGCACGAAGGTGTCGATAACCTCCTTGTCATCGTTCCAGTAGAGACTCATCTCCTCCAACAGGCTGTCCAGATCTTCATTCTTCTGGATGAAGGTGCGGTAGAGCCTGCGCCATAGTTCACGGTCGGCGTCATAGCTGTCTTCCTCACTGTTCATGTATTCCTGGTAGATCTCACTGCTCTCGATGTGCTCGAAGAGCGTGCCGATGAACTCTGGATGGTCGGCCCAGGTCTGTTTCTGGGTTCCAATGAAGTCGTTGAGCATCTTGTTGCCTTCCAGCTGGAGGGCAAAGCGGTTTAATGCGAATTTCTGCGAGGGGGCAGGGATGCCCTCACGCGCAGCACGGGTCTGCAGTACTTCCAGACGGCGCCTAGATTCCTTTGTGATGGCCACTACCAAGGCCAGCAGGTTGTTGTAAAGGTCATAAGCTTTCGACAGACTGAAGAATAGCTCTTTCTCAGCTGTATCGATGTTCTTGCTACCGTTTTGATAGTACGCATAGGTTAACTGAACAATCTTTGAACGAATAATCTCTCTGTTAATCATCTCACTTGATGTTTTAAATAATTATCGATTTTGTCGTTTTACGAATGCAAAGTTATATATTTTTCCCCGATTATACAAGAAAAATGAAGAAAAAATGGTTAAAAAACAAATTTTTCACTTTTCACTTTTCACTTTTCACTTTTTTTTCGTACCTCTGAAATATTGTATCGAAGGTACTTTCGTTCGAAAAAACACAAATAATTGCAATTTTATTTGGTTTTTTGCTCACTTATTCGTACCTTTGCACCCGCTTTTTCCGAAAGCACAACGAAATATCTCGTGTGATGGTGAATTAAGCAGTAGTATTAACAACTTAATTTTAGAGTAACACAATTATGAAAGAAATTAGTGTAAAAGGTCAGAAGCGCACCGCTACTGGAAAGAAGGCTTCAAAGGAACTCCGTAAGGAGGGTATGGTTCCCTGTAACCTCTATGGTGAGAAGAATGAGAAAGGTCTGCCCGAGGCATTTGCCTTCACCGCTTCATACTCTGAGCTTCGCAAGGCTGTGTATACCCCTGAGGTGTATGTCGTGAATCTCGACATCGATGGTGAGGCTCACAAGGCTGTCATCAAGGAGTTGCAGTTCCACCCCACAACCGACGCATTGCTGCATGCTGACTTTTATGAGGTGAACGAGACCAAGCCCATCACCATTGGCATCCCCGTTAAACTTAACGGTCTTGCACAGGGTGTTCGCGACGGTGGTAAGCTCAACCTCTCTATCCGCAAGATTAATGTCACCGCTCCCTACAAGCAGATTCCTGAGGTACTCAATATCGATGTCACCAATCTGCAGCTGGGTAAGGCCATCAAGGTCGGCGCTCTGAGCTTCGAGGGTCTTGAGATCGCAACTTCTCCTGAGGTTGTTGTCTGCTCTGTGAAGGCTACACGTGCTTCTCGCTCTGCTGCTGCCGCTGCTGAGGCTGAGGCTTAATCACGGTGCTGATGGACAAGTTCCTGATTGTTGGTCTGGGGAATGTTGGCGACGAGTACGCCATGACCCGCCACAATACTGGTTTCATGGTATTGGACGCTTTTGCGAAGGCGTCCAATATTTCATTTGAGGACAAACGCTATGGTTTTGTGGCTGAGACTTCTCTGAAAGGGCGGAAGGTGTTTCTGCTCAAGCCGTCGACGTTTATGAACCTCAGTGGTAATGCTGTTCGCTATTGGTTGAACCACGAGAATATCGACCAGAACCGTCTGCTCGTCATCAGCGACGAGGTGGCCTTGCCGCTGGGTGAATTCCGTCTGAAGGCCGGGGGCTCCAATGGCGGACATAATGGTCTGGGACATATCCAACAGCTTATCGGACAGAACTACGCCCGTCTGAGGATGGGTATTGGCAACGACTTTCCCCGCGGCATGCAGGTAGACTGGGTGCTTGGGCGTTATAGCGAGGAGGAGTTGCAGACACTCCAACCCAGTATTGACGTTGCTGTCGATATCATCAAGAGCTTTGTGTTGGCGGGAATCGACGTGACGATGAACCAGTTTAACAAACTTGGGAAGCGAAAAGTGAAAAGTGAAGAAGTGAAAGATGGAGGAAGTAGCGAGAATTGACAAATGGCTTTGGGCAGCGCGTATCTTCAAGACACGTTCCATTGCTGCCGATGCCTGTAAGAATGGTCGTGTTACCATTGGAGGCATTGGTGTCAAGCCCTCTCGTGTCGTGAAAACTGGAGAGGTGGTGGCCGTGAAAAAGCCGCCTGTGACTTACTCCTTTAAGATTCTCAAGACCATTGAACAGCGGGTGGGGGCGAAACTGTTGCCTGAGATCTACGAGAACGTGACAACTCCTGATCAGTACGAACTGTTGGAGATGAACCGTATCAGTGGCTTTGTGGATCGTGCCAGAGGTACAGGACGTCCTACGAAGAAAGACCGTCGTCAGATGGATGCATTTTTTAATTTGGAAGAGTTATGACATTACTGAATATAGGCTTTATTATAATAGGTGTGGTCCTCGTTATCTGGGGTGCTGACCGGTTGACGGAAGGTGCTGCCTCACTGGCCCGTGGGCTGCATGTACCAGAGATTGTGATTGGTCTGACCATCCTGGCTGCAGGCACTTCTGCGCCTGAGCTCTTCGTCAGTCTTGTATCGGCCTTGAAGGGTACTTCCGATCTGGCTGTGGGTAATGTGATAGGCTCCAATATCTTCAATGCCATGCTGATTGTGGGTTGTTCTGCTGTCGTTGCTCCGATGGCAATCAGCCATTCCACCGTGAGGAAGGATATCCCCTTTGCATTGATCGCTTCAATGCTGATGTTCCTGCTCTGCTTCGACGATATGGACTCGCCTCACCTTTGGGGTAATGAGATCAGTCGTTCCGATGGTATGATTCTCCTGGTGGTCTTCGGCGCCTTTATGATTTACACTTTTAATAAGGCTCGTAAAGACGGCATGATGCCTGATGAGGAAGAGATGGACGACGAGGAAAAGCAACCAGTAGACAAGAAGATGGTTTGGAAGAATATACTGTGGATGGTGATTGGTCTGGCCTGTCTCATCTATGGCAGTAATCTCTTTGTCGATGCCGCCAGTTATGTGGCCTATCGTTTCGGTGTGCGCCAGAGTGTGGTGGGCCTGACGATTGTGGCTGGTGGCACCTCCCTGCCAGAGTTGGCTACCAGTGTGGTAGCTGCACGCAAGGGAAAGTCGGCTCTCGCCATCGGCAATGCCATCGGTTCGAATGTCTTTAACATCCTGCTCATCCTTGGTATGACGGCTGTCATTTGTCCTATGCGTATCATGGGTATCAATATCATCGACCTCTCGATGATGATTATCAGCATGGGGCTGCTCTGGCTCTTCGCATATACCAAATATACGGTGTCGCGCAGGGAAGGATTCCTGCTGATTGGAGGATTCATGGCTTATATGGCTTGGCTCTTCTATCTCCTTTAATATTAACACAGGGGTACTTGCGAACGTCTATAAAGACCGACCCCCTTTAACAAAACAAGATTTATGCAACAGAAAAATGATCAACGTATCAGTGTGCTGTTCATGTTCTACGGCATACTGTTCTGCGTCTGCCTGATAACGGCAAACGTGCTCGAGACCAAACAGATTTCGTTAGGTCCTGCCAACATGACGGCGGGTCTGATAGTGTTCCCCGTGAGTTACATCATCAACGATGTGGTGTGCGAGGTGTGGGGCTATGGCCGTACACGCTTGCTCATCTGGCTGGGCTTCGCCATGAACTTCCTCTTTGTGATTTTCGGAGCTGTTGCAGACTGGATTCCAGGAGCACCTTACTGGCATGGTGAGGAAGGCTTCCATCAGATTTTCGGTCTGGCTCCCCGTATTGCTGGTGCCTCTTTCCTGGCATTCGTCTGCGGATCGTTTATGAATGCCTATGTGATGAGTCGTATGAAACTGTCGTCAGCAGGCAGGAACTTCTCCTCCCGTGCTGTGCTCAGTACTATATTCGGTGAGTTGACAGACTCCATCATCTTCTTCCCTCTCGCTTTGGGTGGCGTGATTCCTTGGGAGGAGATGCCTTCGCTCGTCATTACACAGGTGACGCTCAAGACACTCTATGAGATTGTCGTCCTGCCTGTGACCATCCGTGTGGTCAAGTTCACCAAGGCTCATGACAATGAGGATGTGTTTGACAACAACATTACCTATAACATCTTTAAAGTAAAACAAGACCTATGAGTACATCAAGAGAAGGCGAGGGCTTGCAGGCCCTTGGCAAGAGGACGGAATACAAGTCTGATTATGCACCTGAGGTGCTGGAGACCTTTGAGAACAAGCATCCCGAGAACGACTATTGGGTGCAGTTCAATTGTCCTGAGTTCACGTCACTCTGTCCTATTACGGGCCAGCCTGACTTCGCGGAGATCAAGATTGCCTATATCCCTGGTGAGCGGATGGTGGAGAGCAAGAGCCTGAAACTCTATCTCTTCTCGTTCCGTAACCATGGCGATTTCCATGAGGACTGTGTCAATAAGATCATGAAAGACCTGGTGAAGCTGATGGATCCCAAATATATCGAGGTCCTTGGTCTCTTCACACCTCGTGGGGGCATCTCCATCTATCCCTACGCCAACTGTGGTCGTCCGGGAACGAAGTATGCCGAGATGGCAGAGCAGAGGCTTCTTTCCCGTCAGTTAGACCTGCGGTAATAGCCTTGCTCATGGTCAGCGAAACGCAGTTGTAGCGTGTCGTGACGCAAGAACATGATATCAGCAGTATCCGTACTGATCACCTGCTGATGTCCCAATGTGTCTCTGCGGGTCTCGCTGAAAAGTAGATGGCCGTTGTAGACATGCCACTGACGATATCGCTTGATGACAGGATATTCCACGGGACCAGGCTGACGCTCGGTCTCGTTGCGTTGTATGCCGATTGTACGGACCGTATTGTCGCGACGTATTTCATAACCGTACTCGCGGGGCTGGAACCATTTCTTGCGTAAGGAGTCGGGGAAATCGGGTGGCAGTTGTACGGCGCTGTCAGCGGCAGCACCGGCTCTGCGACGCAGATGGGGCATGACCTGATAGCACCATTCTCCTTTCAGACGGTCGATATTGATGACGATGTCTGCCACCGACTTCCTCTCCGGATTCATCGAGATTGCCACCTGGTCACCAATGTCAGGACGTCCGAAGACACGACGATTGATGCGGGCTTCAAGGATGTCGATGGTGTCAGGATCACTTTCGATGGATGTCAGGATGACGAGGATGGAGTCGTTTGACCCCTCGCAGGCGAGACCATAGATGGTGGAGTCACCTTCCAATTGTCGGACTACGGGGTCCTGGCTCAGACTGTCACCTGATGTCTGATTGTCTCCGTTGTTGTTGCCGGAATTGCCACAGGCTCCAAACAACAAAACGAGGGAAAAGAGTATAAAAAATGTCCGTTTCATGCCTTTTTATATGATTTACGCGACAAAGATAGTCAAAATATCAAAAAAAGTGGGCTTAAAATGTATAATTTTGAAATATTTTATCTATTTTTGTACCCTATAAATATACAACTACCGAAAATATGAAGAAAAAAATCCAGTTTAGTCTCGTTTATCGCGACATGTGGCAGAGCTCAGGTAAGTTCCAGCCACGCAAGGATCAGTTGGAGCGTATTGCCCCTGTGATTATTGATATGGGCTGCTTCAGCCGTGTGGAAACCAATGGTGGTGCCTTCGAACAGGTGAACCTGATGGCGGGAGAGAATCCCAATGCTGCCGTGAGGGCTTTCTGTAAGCCTTTCAATGAGGTGGGCATCAAGACGCACATGCTCGACCGTGGTCTGAATGCATTGCGCATGTATCCTGTGCCCGACGATGTGCGTGCCCTGATGTATAAGGTGAAGCACGCCCAAGGTGTGGATATCCCACGTATCTTCTGCGGATTGAACGATACGCGTAACATCATCCCCAGCATCAAGTGGGCCAAGGAGGCAGGCATGACGCCGCAGGCCACCCTTTGTATCACCACCTCTCCCGTACATACTGTGGAGTATTACTCCAGTATTGCCGATGAGGTGATTGCTGCCGGTGCCGAGGAGATTTGTCTGAAGGATATGGCTGGTATCGGACAGCCTGCCATGCTGGGTGCCCTGACAAAGGCCATCAAGACCAAGCATCCGGATATTATCATCCAGTATCATGGCCACTCAGGCCCTGGCCTCTCGATGGCTTCTATCCTCGAGGTTTGTAATAATGGCGCTGATATCATCGATACGGCTATCGAGCCTCTGTCTTGGGGTAAGGTGCATCCCGATATCATCTCTGTACAGTCGATGCTGAAGAATGAGGGCTTCGAGGTGGCAGAACTGGATATGAACGCCTACATGCAGGCACGTACTCTGACCCAGGAGTTTATCGACGATTGGCTGGGTTACTTCATCAATCCTGCCAATAAGCACATGTCGTCTCTGCTCTTAGGCAGTGGCCTGCCTGGAGGTATGATGGGCTCGATGATGGCTGATCTGGGTCCCATCCAGTCGATGATCAACAAGTTGCGCGAGAAGAAGGGTGAGGCAGCACTCACGATGGACGATATGCTCGTGAAGCTGTTCAACGAGGTAGAGTATGTTTGGCCGAAGGTGGGTTATCCCCCATTGGTAACACCGTTCTCACAGTACACCAAGAACATCGCCCTGATGAATCTGCTTACCATGGAGCAGGGCAAGGGACGCTATGTCATGATGGACGATGCCATCTGGGGCATGATCCTCGGCAAGAGCGGCAAGGTGCCTGGTGAGATTGCTCCCGAACTCATTGAACTGGCCAAGACCCAGAAACGTGAGTTTACCGATGCTGATCCGCATACACTCATCCCCAATGCCCTTGAGGGCTTCAAGAAGGAGATGGATGAGAATGGTTGGGATTATGGACAGGACGATGAGGAACTCTTCGAACTGGCCATGCATCCGGAGCAGTATCGTCCTTTCAGGAGTGGTCAGGCCAAGAAGCAGCTGCTGGCTGATATCCAGAAGGCAAAGGATGCCCGTCTGGGTGGTGGCAAGAAGATCCCACAGGAGGAAATCGATGCCCTTAAGCATGCCAAGGCTGATGCCGTGAGAGTGCCTGTGGCAGGACAACTGCTCTGGGGCTTCGGAGGCGAAGGTGTGATGGCACCTTGTGTCGAGCCGTTCATCGGACAGAAGTATAAGGAGGGCGATACCTTCTGCTATCTGCAGACGAAATGGGGCGAGATCATTGCCATCCCTGCTGCCTTAGGTGGCAAGTTGGTGGATGTCAGCGTGAAGCCAGGACAGAATGTCCGTCAGAACGATATCATTGCTTGGATTGAACGCGAGGCCTGATGGACTACCAGTCGATGATTGATAAGTATTATCCGTCGGAGAATGAACTCCGACGGATATTGCTAATCCACAGCCGTCAGGTGGCTGATCGCTGTCTGAAGATAGCGAAGAACCATCCGGAACTGAAGTTGGATGTGGAATTCCTGGAGGAGGCTGCGATGCTTCATGACATCGGTATCTTCCGATGCAACGCACCCAGCATCCAGTGTTTTGGCAGTGAGCCCTATATCTGTCATGGTGTCATTGGCGGGCAGATTCTCCGCGAAGAAGGCTGGATTCGTCATGCTTTCGTCTGTGAAAGACATACTGGTACGGGCCTGAGCCGTGAGCAGATAGAGAGCCAGCATCTGCCCTTGCCGCCTGATGGCATCTATGAGCCAATAGTCCTTGAGGAACAGGTTGTGTGCTATGCAGACAAATTCTATTCCAAAACCAATCTGGAACGGGAGCGCTCTGTCATCGAGGCTGCACAGAGCCTGGAGAAGTTTGGCGAAAAGGGTGTGAAACGCTTTCTTGAATGGACAAAGATGTTTGAGTGAATAGTAAAAAAAACACAATTTCGCTAAACTAATCACTATTCACTATTCACTATTCACTTTTTTGTTGTACCTTTGCAGGCGTGAAACAGAAAACGGTCGTCATATCGATCCTTTGCGCTTTCATGCTGATGATGGCTTGTACACCGTCTTCGCTTCGTATGGGTAAGGCTCCAGAGGAAGAGAGGACGGCTGATGTTGTATCCGTACCCAGGTTGCCGGAGCCTGTCCTGCCTGTGGGGTCAGTTTCGCTTCCCGAGCTGATGGATACCATTGCCAGTCGTCAGAATGTGGATAGTCTGATGACGGAAGTCCTGGATTCTCTGGATTCCCTCAAGGCCCGTCCGCAGATGGTGGCTGATATCGTCAAGGCTTTCGCAGACAGCATCTCAGACATCGATGCTGCACCTCTCGACACCATGATTCCTGCTAATCAGGCATCAGCCATCAAGACCAAGCGTGACACCACGCAGATGGACTCCCTCGAACTGGCCATCTATAAATATAATAAGGTGATAGACGACTCGCTGGCACGCGACAGCATTAACAAAAGCCGCAAAAACGGTATCGATGCCCCTGTGGAGTATGCAGCCAACGACTCCCTCGTCTATGAGGCTAGTTCCTCACGGGCTTTCCTCTTTGGCAGTTCGACGGTGAAATACCAGAACATGGACCTGTCCAGCGAGAACATCAGCATGAGTCTCGACAGCAATCTGGTCTATGCCACGGGAAAGATGGACACGACGACCCACAAGATGACGGGTACACCTGTGTTCAAGATGGGCAGCGACCAGTATGAGCAGACGGAGATGATGTTCAACTTCAAGACCAAGAAAGGTTTCATCACCGATGTCTACACCCAGCAGGAGGACGGTTTCCTGACGAGTGAGCACTCCAAGCGCGGTGCTGATGGGGAGATGTTCCTGGAACATGGCCGTTACACCACTTGCGATGACCCCCATCCCGATTTCTATATCGCCATGTCGCGTGCGAAGGTAAGGCCAGGCAAGGATGTGGTCTTTGGTCCCGCCTATCTGGTCGTGGCCGATGTACCTTTGCCCTTGGCCGTCCCCTACGGATTCTTCCCCTTCACCAAGAGCTATAGCAGCGGTATGATCATGCCCACCTACGGCGATGAGACCAGCCGGGGCTTCTATCTGCGTGATGGTGGCTATTATTTCGCCATCTCCGACAAGATGGACCTCAAGCTGTTGGGCGAGATCTATACCAAAGGCTCATGGGGTGTGTCGGCTGCGTCCAACTATATCAAGCGCTACCGTTACCGTGGCTCTTTCCTGTTCAGCTATCAGAACACAAAGGATGGTGAGAAGAATATGCCCGATTATCAGGAGACCACCAGTTTCAAACTGCAATGGAACCATAACCAGGATGCCAAGGCCAACCCCTTCCGTACCTTCAAGGCCAGTGTGAACTATTCCTCTACGAGCTATGAGCGTAGCAACCTCTCGTCGATGTACAACCCTCAGGCGTTGACGCAGTCACAGCGAATGTCGTCCATATCCATGGAAAATAAGTTCTCGAGCATAGGCATGTCTCTCAGCACCAGCATCAGTGCCAGTCAGAATATGCGTGACTCCACGGTGGATCTGAGCCTGCCGGAGATGAACATCAATATTTCCAACTTCTATCCCTTCAAGCGTAAGAAGGTGGTGGGCGACGAGCGGTGGTATGAGAAGATCTCCATGCGTTATACGGGTAATCTGACGAATAAGGCCTCCAAGATAAAGGAAGACCAGCTGATGCATACCAGTCTGGCAAAAGACTGGCAGAACGGTATGTCGCACACTATTCCCATCTCTGCCAGCTTCACAGCCTTTAATTACCTCACTCTTACGCCCTCCTTCAATTTCAATGGTTATACCGTCTTCAACAAGCGTGAGAGATCATGGGATCAGGAGAATCAGAAAGAGGTGATCGATACCATAACGGGTTTCTACAATTATTACCAATACAGCATGAGTATTCAGGCCAATACCAAGCTCTACGGATTCTATGTCCCCAGCCGTAAGATCTTCGGCGACAAGATCCAGGCCATCCGTCACGTGCTCTCTCCTTCGGTATCGTTCAACTACACCCCTGACTTCAGCGCCAGTCACTATGGCTTCTACAAGACCTATAAGAAGATCGATAAGGAAGGCAATGAGTCGGAAGTGCAGTATTCGCCCTATACCGGAGGTATGTTCTCAGCACCGTCCAATCGCATGTCGGGTAGCGTGTCATTCACCTTGGGCAACAATGTGGAGATGAAGGTCAAGAGCGAAGACGACTCGACAGGCTTCAAGAAGATCTCACTCATCGACGATCTTACCCTTCGCATGTCCTACGACTTTGCTGCCAAGCAGAATCCGTTGAGCGACCTGGATATGAACATCCGTATCAAACTCTCGAAGAGCTATACCTTCAGCACCAATGCCCGGTTTGCCTCGTATGTCTATGAGGCCGACAGCGTGGGTGCCACGCCGAGGGTGAGTACCAATACAACCTATTGGGAACAGTGGAAATGGGGTCGTTTCCAGGGCATGTCGCAAGGTATTAACTACACCCTCGACAACAACAAGGTCATGAACTTCATCAAATGGCTGAAGGGCGAGAAGGTCGAGAAAAAGGACGACAAGAAGAAAAAGAAGCCTGAAGACGAGGATGAATGGGATCCCGATCTGGATACCAACCTCGACAAGAAAATGAGCAATAAGGAACTGCCTGAAGATAAAGGCAAGTCGAAGGCAGAGACCGACGAGAATGGCTATATGACCTTTAAGATGCCCTGGTCGTTCACCTTCAGCTATAACATCAATATGCATGAGAGCACCGATGTGAAGAAGTTCAACTATAAGAGGATGCGCTATCCCTATGAGTTCACACAGTCGCTCAACTTCAATGGTAATATCGCTCTGAGCGACGGTTGGAAAATCAACATCAATTCGGGCTATGACTTCGAGCAGAAGAGGCTCTCCATGACCACAGCCTCCTTGAGCCGTGACCTGCACTGTTTCAATATGTCATGTCGCGTGACGCTCACACCTTATACCAGCTATGACTTCTCCTTCCGTTGTAATGCCTCTACGCTTACCGATGCCTTGAAGTACGATAAGCGCAGCAGTGGCTATTCCAACGCCATCCAGTGGTATTAAGAATTAGAGATCTGATTTGAGCAGCAGGTCGAGATCATCCTGCTCGCCTACGATCCATAGGATATCACCCTCCTCAAACTTGCGGTGAGGCCTTACTGGCGACAGACTCTCCTTACCTTCCTCCAGTCCGATCACCATACAATTGTATAGGTCGCGGATGCGGCTCTCAGCGAGCGTCTTCCCGATAAACGGACTGTCGGTGCCGATGATGAGCTGGCGCAGCTTCATGTCGCGCTTCTCGATCTCCGGATCCTCGCCCACCACCTCGTTTTCTACTGCCTCGCGGAAGGCGCTGAACTGTGCATCGCTGCCGATGGCTTTCAGCACGTCGCCGGGGAAGATGATCGATTCGCCGTCGGGAATGTTGACCCTTCGGCCACCACGCAGGATACTGGTGATATGCACACCATACTTCTGCCCCAGGTTCAGTTGCTTCAGGGTACTGCCCATCCAGGCAGAGTTGAAGGGTATCTTGAATTCGGCAATATGGATATCGCGGTCGAGCAGTTTGCCAGCATATAAGGGGCGCTTCTTGCCATGCACCTGTGCCTCGATTTCCCTCGAGCGCAGGTTGAGCATGAAGAGACGTTCCATGGTGATGCTGCGGTGCTTGATCCAGCGTGACAGGATGATGCAGACGAGCACTACGATGCCAATGGTGATGATCAGGGCTTTGGAGAATTCCGTGAGATAGTTGCAGATATAGAAGATAAACGTGAGTGCTATCAGGGCGCGCACCAGAATGGTGAAGAGCAGCGGCAGACGGTTGCGGTTCGACTCCGACCAGAGGGTCTTCCACTCTTCGCTGCGGTTCTTCTTCATCACCATTGCCCGGAGGAAAGGTGCTATCACCAATACCGTCAGCAGTCCCGTCAGTCCGTTGGCATAGCGTATCAGACCTTCGCCTGGCAGAACCCTCTGCATGAAGGGCAGCACGAAGGTCAGCATCAGTGCGATGGCAGCCGTCGACAGGATGGAATACACCAGCACGTTCACACCCATCTGCGTCAGCAGACTTTTCCACAGGCTGTTCTTCTGCGTGTTGGGATGACTCATCGACAGATGGTTCAGCGACTGGATGATCTTATGGGGCAGATGCTTTTCCAGATTATTGTAAACCGGTGTGGCAAACCGTATCATGTAAGGTGTGAGGAATGTGGTAATAACGGATACGGCCACCACCACCGGATAGAGGAAGTCGCTGATCACACCGAGCGACAGACCCAGCGAGGCGATGATGAACGAGAACTCACCGATCTGTGCCATCGAGAATCCGCAGCGCATGCCCGACTTCAGGCTCTCGCCTCCCAGCATGAAGGCAATGGTGCCCAAGATGGCCTGGCCCACGAGGATCGTCAGTACCAGCATCGTGATGGGGAAGGCATAGTCGATGATGATCTTCGGGTCGACGAGCATGCCCACCGACACGAAGAAGATGGCACCGAAGAGATTCTTCACGGGCTCCACCAGTTTGATGATATGCTCAGCCTCGATGGTCTCTGCCAGGATGCTGCCCATGATGAATGCACCGAAGGCCGACGAGAAGCCCACCTTCGTA
This sequence comes from Prevotella sp., assembly GCA_016290175.1. GTDB lineage: Bacteria > Bacteroidota > Bacteroidia > Bacteroidales > Bacteroidaceae > Prevotella. The sequence goes on from JAEETD010000007.1 coordinate 46,297, forward strand.
GAAGTGACGGCCATCGCGCAGCACAGACCCAGCGATATGACGAGCAGCATCTCATCGTTGATGAACTCGCGCACCCGTCTGAGGAAGATCGGTATGGCAAAGATACCCACCACGAGCCAGAGCACGAGGAAGAAGATGATCTTCCAGATGCTGCCGAGCATCTCACCGCCACCCAGATCCTTTCCGCTGGCAATGGCACTCAGCAACACCATCATCACGATGGCCAGGATATCCTCCAGTATCAGCACCGACATCACCAGACCCGCAAACTGCTGTTGCCTGAGACCCAGGTCGTCGAAAGCCTTGTAGATAATCGTGGTCGACGACATGGCGAGCATACCGCCCAGGAAGATACAGTCCATCTTGCTCCACCCGAACAGATGACCCACGGTCACTCCCAGCATCGACATCGAGAAGATAATCGTGCAGGTGGAGATGATCGGCGAGGCACCCATCTTCAGGATCTTCTTGAACGAGAAGTCCAGTCCCAGCGAGAACAGGAGGAACATCACACCGATGTCCGACCACAAGTGGATACTCTCTGAATCCACTACCGATGCCGTATAGGGCATGTGAGTACTCACCAGGAATCCGGCTACTATATAACCTAAGACAAGAGGCTGCTTCAGCCTCTTGAAAATCAGTGTCACGATGCCGGCCACTACCAAGATGAGTGCCAGGTCGTCAATCAGTGCGGGTATTTCACTCATTATAGTCTGCTGTCAGTTCACATATTCTTACGATCACCTTGAGGGCCTTTTCCATCACCTGTATGCTCACAAACTCATACGGGCCGTGGAAATTCACGCCGCCAGCGAAGATGTTGGGGCAGGGGAGTCCCTTGAAAGAGAGCTGCGCACCGTCGGTGCCGCCACGGATGGGCTTCACTTTCGGAGCCACGCCACAGTCCTGCATGGCATGCAGCACCAGGTCGATCACATGCATCTGCGGATCAATCTTCTCCTTCATATTATAATATTGGTCCCTGATCTCGCAGGTCACCGTTCCCTCGCCGTATTTCTCGTTCATCCGGTCCACGCAGCGCTGCATGAAGTGCTTACGGTCCTCGAAGGTGTCCCTGTCGTGATCACGGATGATATAGCTCATCTTTGCTTGCTCCACATGGCTTTCTATACCCAGCAGATGGTAGAAGCCTTCATAGCCCTCGGTGGTCTCAGGTTTTTCGTCTTGTGGCAGCATCATGGCCAGCTCAGCGGCCAGTGCGTTGGCATTGATCATCTTCCCTTTGGCATAGCCCGGGTGGACGCTGATGCCCTTGATGGTGATCTTCGCACTAGCGGCATTGAAGTTCTCAAACTCCAGCTCGCCCAGGTCCCCGCCGTCCATCGTGTAGGCCCATTCACAGTTGAATTTCTCCACATCGAAGTGGTGGGCACCCATGCCGATCTCCTCGTCGGGGTTGAAGGCGATGCGGATATCGCCGTGCTTGATCTCCTTATGGTCGCGCAGATAGCACATGGCCTGCACGATCTCTGCGATGCCGGCCTTGTCGTCGGCACCCAGCAGCGTGTGACCGTCAGTCACGATCAGGTCTTCGCCGATATGGTGCAGCAGCTCCGGGAATTTCCTCGGACTGCTTATAATTCCCTCCGACAGCAGGATCTCGCCGCCATTGTAGTTATGCACGATCTGTGCCTTGGTATCAGCTCCCGAACAGTCAGGACTGGTATCATAATGCGAGATAAAGCCGATGGTGGGTACTTTGTTTTTGAGGTTCGACTTCAGCGTGGCGTAGATATAGCCCTTCTCGTCGAGCTCCACATCGCTGAGGCCTTCCGCCTCAAGTTCTTTTTTCAGGTACTCTGCAAACAGCAGTTGTTTGGATGTACTAGGCACGCAGTCGGCATCTTCAGCCGACTGCGTGTCAAATTTCGTATAGTTTAAAAAACGTTCTGTCAGATTCATTCTTATTCGTAATATTCAATGGTGCGGGTCTGCTCCATCTCCTGACCCATCATCGAGCTCTTGCGGCTGATCCAGTTGCCCTTGGCATCATACTTGTAGTCAGTGTAGGGAGTTTCCATCTCCTGGCCGCCCATGTCCATCGACTGAGAAGCCACGGCACCCTTGTCGTTATACTTATACTTGATCACCATGTCGTTGCCCATCATGTTCATCGACTGGCTGACCACACGGCCGTTCTCCCACTTGTACTTGAACTCCATCTCCTGGCCCATCATTGAGCGCTTGGCTGACAGCAGATAGCCGTTCTCGTCGTACTTTGCATCGCTGATGTTGTCGCTCTGCATCTTACCCTCCTTGGTAAAGTTGATAACCTGCTCACGACCCATCATGTTCGTCTTGATGCACTTCACGGCACCCGTTGCCTCGTTAGCCTCTACGTCGTGGAATTTGGTCTGTGCCTGCATGGCAAACGGCATAGCCATTAAGGCGATCATCATAAATAGCTTTTTCATTTTACTTTTTTGTTTAAATTGTTAATAATTAAAGTTGATAAATTAGTCAGATAACATCTGCTTCTCCTTTGACGTAACGCCATCGGAAAGGTTTAATGCTATGGTAAACTATTGTTCATGCTGCAAAATTAAACAATATTATTGAAACCATGACGATTCAAATGTTAAAAGATAAAAAACCTCCCGATTTTTATCATGTATCCGGATTTGTTCTTACATATAACCGTCTTCTTCGGCTTTTGCCTTCATCCTCTCGATTCTTTCATCAAAATCAGGATGAGAAGAAAATGAGGCGCTTACCTTCGAATGCAGTCTTATAATAGAAGGAGAACCCCTTTATCTTGATAATCTCAGACAAGGCCAACAGCAAAGCATTGCCTATGTCTGTGGCAAAAAAACCGGTGTATTATTTGAGTACGTGATTCAATAATGTCATGATGTGGATAGGACAATCTGTGACAGTCAAAAAAAGTCCTGACTACATCGAGTCAGGCAACTGTATTTCCTTATTCTCAAGCAGTTTCTGCTTGATAAACTCCTGAATATCGTATGGAGTGACATCATAGACGGGGTTAAATTCCTCGAAACTCTTCTCTTTGACAAAACGACTTCCGTTCGTAAGCATTGCCAATAACCCACGAGTGCGCAACTTATGACCAGAATGCTCCAACGCAGCATCTATCATCTTCTGGATATCCTTTCCCTCTTTTAAAATTGAATAGATATCATAATAATCACGAAATTTCGAACGTCGCAGCATTGCTTCCATCTTCATCGCTCCAATCGACTCCATATCTGCAATATACAAATTATTAAGGTATTGAATCCTCTGCATCGACGGAACTGCCTTACGAGGGGCAGCATAAAAAGACAACTTCACTCCCTCAAAATTGAATGATACGAAGTCAAAACTCCCAACCTCGTACTCCCTTATCTCACCTACGCTTTCCAGTTCTTTCTTGATAGCGGGCCAGTCAACTTCAGGTTTTTCGTTCCTTTTTGTCAACCATTTCATAAAGTCCAGATCCTCACTTTGGCGTTTCTCTATCTGCAAAGACAAAGCTGTCCCACCAACCAGCGTATAAGGCTTTATACATTCTAGTTGGGAGATAATCTCAAAGACCTTACCAGTATGAGGAGCCAAAGATTTCGAACGTTCCATCATCAAGCAGCCATTATTCTGTTAATATGGCGGGTCTCTATGCTTTTTACGTAAGCCTCAGGCCGTTTGGCACCAAAGTAATACCATGCATAGAGGATATTAAAAGGACGAAACATCTCGCCTTGAGGAGCCACACGGTCCAGCCAAACCCGTTTTACCTTTTTAAAGCCGAAAAGCGAAAAGAGTTTGTCGATGTCTTCAATATCAAGATAAAGCATCACATGTTCAATCAGTGCCTCATCGGAAATGGATTTCATTTTCGAGACATCGTAAGACCAGAAACAATTCTCTTTCTTTAGCTTACGAAACAACTGTTGTCTGACATTATCTTTCATCTTTCGTGGGCAAAAGTACATAAAAAAGCTGAAAGTTCCAAATTTCCAGGCAGTTTTCTTGTTCGCACCAACTCTTCTTCGTCACGATGAGACCAAGATACTTCGTGACAAATATACTATTTTTGATTCCTTTGTATAGATTGTATAATTAATAAATAATTTCTTGAATGAGATAAAATTACAATATAACCGACATCCGACATAGCTAGAGTAATTGCAAGAGCCAAGTATCAAATCTGAGAGAGCCCTTATCGAAGGTTATCAAGCCATAATATGACGGATAAATGACTGTTTTATGTCGGTTCAATGTCAGTATAATGTCGGTTAAATGTTGGATTAATGTCAGTATATGAGAGCAAAAATTACATAGCATTAGCTATCTTCTTGTATTAAGGTTATATATTTTTGAAACGTGCATTAAAGTAAAATTGATATGGGAATCGCAGGATTTATAATTGCAACAGCTATTTTTGTCATAGCTTTCGTTTTCTGGACGGACTGGAAAGAAAAACGAGAAGGACAAACAAGCTTCATGTGGCGGATATGCCAAATTTGCGGCAGAAACGGCAAACCTTGCCATAACTGTCGCATCTAAAGGCACTTTTCTATTTCTCCTTACCGTGCACGCTTTTGACCTTCATGCCCAGCTTGTCAGGCAGGATGGCGTTGAGCAGGACGCCCAGCAGGGCTGCGAGAGCCAGGCCGGAGAAATGGATGGGGCCGATGCTGACATTATCGTCGGCACCATATTTCACTCCGATGGCGATGACCAGAATGGAAGCTGCCACAAAGACATTGCGCGAGGAGTTGAGGTCGACGCTGTCCTCCACCAGATTGCGCACACCGACGGCAGAGATCATGCCGTAGAGAATCAGGCTCACACCACCGATAGTGGCTGCCGGCATCAGGCCGATGAGACAGGCAAACTTAGGACAGAAGGACAACAGGATGGCGAAGCAGGCTGCCAGACGGATGACGGCAGGGTCGAAGACTTTCGTGAGGTTCAACACACCCGTGTTCTCGCCGTAGGTGGTATTGGCAGGGGCTCCGAAGAGTGATGCCAAGGCCGTGGCCAGTCCGTCGCCCATCAGCGTGCGGTGCAGGCCGGGCTCCTTCAGGAAGTCCTTGCCTACGGTGGAGGAGATAGCGCACATGTCGCCGATGTGCTCCATGATGGTAGCGATGGCTATGGGGACAATGGCGACGATGGTGGAGATGAGGAAGGTGGTGTCGATATCATCGAAGACGGCCAGCACGGTCTGCTCGCGGCTGAATGGCAGTCCGATCCATGCAGCATTGTCTAATGCCGAGAAGTCGACCTCGCCCATCACGGCGGCGAGCGTATAGCTGACCAGCACTCCCAACAGGATGGGGATGATCCTGATGATGCCCTTGCCCCACACACTGGTGGAGATGACCGTTATGACGGCTACGAGGGCAAGCAGCCAGTTGGTGGTGCAGTTCTGGATGGCGCTGCCTGAGAGTACCAGACCGATGGCGATGATCATGGGGCCCGTGACCAGAGGGGGAAAGTATTGCAGGATCTTCTCCAGACCGAAAGACTTGATGAGACCTGCCATCACGAAATAGCAGAGTCCGGCGCAGAAGACACCGATACAGGCATAGTCGAGGGCCAGCGTCTCTGTCATGCCCTGCTCCACGCCCAATGCCTTCACGGACATATAGCCTCCGAGGAAGGCGAACGAGGAACCGAGGAATGCCGGCACCTGCAACTTGCTGACGAGGTGGAAAACCAATGTGCCGATGCCCGCAAACAGCAGGGTTGACGACACGGAGAGTCCTGTCAGTACGGGCACCAGGACGGTGGCGCCGAACATGGCGAATAAATGCTGGACACCTAAGATGATGTACTTGGGCGTGCCCAATTCTCTGGCATCGGTGATGCCTTCTTTCGGAGTGATGTTCATGTCTGGTTTATTTTGATTTCGCTGGCAAAGATACGAAAAAATGAGAGAAAAGCCAAATTTATCAGATCTTATTTGTGTTTCTCGATGTTTTTGCTTATCTTTGCAGTCATCAAAACTGATTATGATAGACAGGGCTACGATAGACAAGATCATGGACGCCACGAACATTGTGGATGTGGTGGGTGAGTTCGTCACGCTCAGGAAGGCGGGAGTGAACTACAAAGGGCTGTGCCCGTTCCATGACGATACGACGCCGTCGTTCATGGTGTCGCCTTCGAAACAGATCTGCAAGTGCTTTGCCTGCGGTGAGGGCGGTACGGCCATCAACTTCCTGATGAAGCATGAGCAGATCACCTATCCCGAGGCGTTGCGCTGGCTGGCGAAGAAATATAATATCGAGATTCAGGAGAAGGAACTGACCGACGAGGAGAAGCAGCAGCAGAGCGACCGCGAGTCGATGTTCATCGTAAACGAATGGGCGAAGACGTATTTTCAGGATGTGCTGAGGAATGATCCCGACGGCATAGCCATCGGTAAGCAGTATTTCCGCAGCCGTGGCATCAGGGATGATATCGTGGAGAAATTCTGTCTGGGCTTTGCGCTGCCTCAGCGGGATGCGCTGGCCAAGGCCGCGCTGAAGGCGGGGTACAAGGCGGAGTATTTAGTGAAGACAGGACTATGTTTCGAAACTAAGAGTGAAGAGTTAAGAGATAAGAACTATGATTACTCTCAGGACGAGAATGCTGACAGCAAAGGTAATCATAACTCTTCACTATTAACTCTTAATTCTCCACTCAGGGACCGCTACAGCGGTCGCGTGATCTTCCCCTGGCTGAATGTGAGCGGGAAGGTGGTGGCCTTCGGCGGACGACTGCTGGACGCCAGGACCAAGGGCGTGCAGCAGAAATACGTGAACTCGCCCGACTCGGAGATCTACCATAAGGACCACGAACTCTATGGCCTGTTCCAGGCGAAGAAGGCCATCGCCAAGGAAGACCGCGTGTATATGGTGGAGGGCTATACCGACGTGATTGCCATGCACCAGAGCGGCATCGAGAATGTGGTGGCGAACAGCGGTACGGCGCTCTCGGTGTATCAGATAAAACTGCTCCGTCGCTTTACACAGAACATCACCTTATTATATGATGGTGACGAGGCGGGTATCCATGCTGCCATGCGTGGTACGGACATGCTGTTGGCAGAAGGCATGAACATCAAAGTGCTGCTGCTGCCCGATGGTGATGACCCGGACTCGTTTGCCAAGAAGCATTCGGCACAGGAGTTGAAGGATTATATCGAGAAGAACCAGACGGACTTCATCACGTTTAAGACGCGACTGACGGTGGAGAACGTGACCGACCCCGTGAAGCGCTCGGAGGCCATCAGCGGCATCGTGAAGAGTATCTCGGTAATCCCCGATCAGATACTGCGCTCAACGTATCTCAGCGAGTTGTCGCAGCGCATGGACATCAAGGAGCAGACGCTGCTGAACTCGATGAACGGGATGATACGCAAGGACCTTGAGGAGAAGGAAAAGGAACGGGAGCGGAGTCAGGGGGACAGGTTGCCTGATTCCGGACAGCATAAAGATCAAGGAACTGTCACCCTGATTCCCGGCTCCATCACACCCGACTCCAAGGTGGAGGAACTGATCATCCAAAGCATCATCCGCGACGGCGAGAAGGTGATTTATGAGCATGTGGAGACGGACGACGGGGGATTTACGGATCTGACGGTGGCCCAGTATGTGGATTTTGACTTGGGACAGGACAATATCCGTTTCCATGACGAACTCTATAACCAGATACTGGAGGAGGCTGTGGCGCATAGTGGCGAGCCTGATTTCAAGGCGGAGACCTACTTCATGCACCATCCGGATGTGAATATCAGCAGTCTGGCAGCACGACTGGCCATCGATACGCATCAGCTGAGCAAGAATTTCCAGGTGAAGGTGCGGGAGGGAGGTCTCCGTCAGCATGTCCTGCATCTGGTGCTCGACCTGCGTATGGACATCGTGGAGAAACGACTGAAGGAACTGAAGGCACAGATGCGGCAGGTGGGGTCGGATATGGACCGCATCAAGGCGCTGATGGAGGAATTCAAGGAGACGCAGGAACTGCGGAATGCCCTGGCCCAGCAGCTGGGAAATGACCTAGTGGGGTAGTGAATAGTGAAAAGTGAATAGTGATAAGTTGGAACGTCATATTATTCAGTGTCTATCAGGTGATCGTCATCTTGGCAATCATCCATGTGGTGATGGACAACCGTCAGCCTGCCAAGACGATGGCCTGGGCGCTGGTGATATGGTTCGTGCCGGTGGTGGGACTGGTGTTCTACCTCTTTTTCGGACTGAATACCCGCAAGGAGAAGTTCATCAGCCAGCGGAGCCTGGACCAGCTCTCCAAACGTTCGATGCTGGAGTTCGTGGAGCAGAAGGACCTGCAGTTGCCTGCTGAGCACCGACAGCTGATAGACCTCTTCGTGAACGAGAACTTCTCGCTGCCCTTCAAGGATAATCAGGTGACGGTGTATGACGATGGCTATGCTTTCTTCCCGGCTCTTCTGGCAGAGATCGCCAAGGCACAGAGCCATATCCATATCGATATGTATATCTTTGCCGAAGACCCGCTGGGGACGTTGCTCTCTGATGCGCTGATAGACAAGGCACGCCAGGGGGTGGAGGTGAAGCTGATCTACGACGATGTGGGGTGTTGGAACGTGAGTCATGCGTTTTTCGACCGCATGCGTGACGAAGGGGTAGAGGTGGTGCCTTTCCTGCCCGTGAGATTCCCGTCGTTTACGAGTAAGGTAAACTATCGAAATCACCGTAAACTGATCATCATCGACGGCCATACAGGATTTGTAGGAGGCATGAACATCGCCCTGCGCTATGTGAAAGGTACCGGCACCCAGCCTTGGCGCGACACGATGCTGAAGGTGGAGGGAACAGGTGTGTATGGTCTGCAGCGGGCGTTCCTGATAGACTGGTATTTCTGCGACCGCACAATGATTTCCGACCGGAAGTACTATCCACCAGCACACGGGGACAGACCCCATTGTGACACTGAAGCATCATACTGGGGTCAGTCCCCATGTGCGGTGTTGGCCCAGACGGTGACCAGCGGACCTGTGGCGCCTTATCCTGAGATTATGCAGGGCTATGTGAGGATCATCCTGTCTGCCAAGCGGTATGTGTATCTGGAAACACCTTATTTTCTGCCTACAGAACCCGTGCTGTTTGCCCTGAAGACGGCTTCCATTGCTGGGGTCGACGTGCGGATCATTGTGCCTTATCGCAGCGATGCCAAGTGGGTGGAGTGGGCCAGCCGCAGTTATTTGCGCGAGGTGGTGGAGTCGGGAGTGACGGTGATGCTCTACAAGGCGGGGTTCCTCCACTCGAAACTGCTTGTCTGTGATGACGGCATCTGTACGTGCGGTTCTACGAATGTGGATATCCGCAGCTTTGAGAACAATTTCGAGTCGAACATCTTCCTCTATGGCGAGACAGCTGCACATCAGCTTCGGGAGATGTTCCTGACAGACGAGCAACAGTCGGTGCCGCTGCAGGACATGCCCGAACGCATGCACCCAAAATTCCTGAAACGCCTGTGGGAGTCGTTGGTGAGGATGATGTCACCCTTGATGTAAGGGCTGGAAGATGGAGAAGTTCACGCTGCCGTAGCTTCGGTGCTCCACGAAGTTGGGATGGTCGCTGAAATCCTGGTCTTTGCCGTGTTCAAAGACAAACACACCATCTGGTTTCAAGAGGTCCTTACCGAAGATGAGCGAGGGGATGGTGGGCAGTTCCTTCAAGGCATAGGGTGGATCGGCAAAGATAAAGTCGAACTGCATCTTACAGCTCTTGATGAACCGGAAGGCATCGCCGCGGATAGGTGTAACAGAGGTTGTACCCAGTTTCTGCAGGCACTGCATGATGAAACGGTGATGGTCGCGGTCTGCTTCGACGCTGATGACCTGCGTACAGCCGCGTGAAATCAGTTCGAGTGAGATGCTGCCAGTACCGGAGAAAAGGTCAAGGGCAGTGGCGCCTTCGAAGTCGATGTATCCATTCAGGACGTTGAAGATGTTCTCTTTTGCAAAGTCAGTCGTGGGCCTCGCCTTGAAAGTGCGGGGGATCTCGAAATTCCGTCCTTTATATTTTCCCGTGATGATCCTCATTTCTTCGTCAAAAATGTCATCGGGTCGGAAGGTATGATGTATGCATTCTTCACATATCTGCGCATCTCCTGCAACAGCCATTCCTGTTCAGGGATATCGCCAAGTATATGTATCTCGTCATGCTCGGGTTTCAGGTTCAGCTGTTTCCAGACGTAGAGCAGGAAATAGAGGGAGTCGTGGGCACGGCTGGTCTCAAACGAGTTGCAGAACTTAAACCTGTTCTGCTGGAACGAGCAGATGTCGAGCTGCTTATCGTGGAAATAACCGTATATCTTACTGCGATGACCCGTGAAACTGCGTTGGTGGAGATGGTTCCATACGGGGACCATGACATGGATGATCTGCACATCATCGAAATGGTCGTTGAACACCGACAGGAGGTCTTTGTTGATGCAGAAGATGCAGACGGCATTCAGTGTGGGGAGCACGTTGTAACGGACCACATCCTTTTCGTTTCTGGGGAAGGAATGCAGATAGAGTGTGGTGGCATCGGCTTCCTGGAACTGCTCTATGGGTACCATCAGCACGGGGGTGTTGATCAATACGCGGGCAGTGGGCAGGTCGATGGCTCTGGCGTAGGTCTTGAAGGCTTCGCGGAGGTTGGCGACCATAGAAATGCCGCTTTTCACAACGTAGGGCTCATGCAGTACGGGCTGTTCTGCATTCGTAGGATCCGTCATCGTAAACGACAGCGTGTTGTTGCCCACACGTATTGTCAGTTGCTTGCTGTTCATGATGCTTGTCGTGGCCATCCTTTAGTTGATTGCTGACACCACACTGGCAATGCAGACGGCAAGGAGTCCTGCCGCTACGAGTGCCAAGGCGATGTTGATTTGTTGGTTGGTAATCTGCATATCGGCTGCAAAGTTAGTAAAAAAATGTCAATCGTCAGCCGGCGATTGACATTTTTTTACTAACTTTGCCATCGAAATGATACATGACGAGCTGAAATACCGCATTCTGCAGGCCTTGGGCTTGACGCCTACCCCTGAGCAGGACCATGCCCTCGAGGTGTTCTCGATGTTCATGACCGACCGTTCTGACCATGTGGTGATGATCCTGCGGGGATCGGCAGGAACGGGAAAGACCACGCTGGCTGGTGCTATCGTCAGGGCGATGGCGGCCTTGCAGCAGAAACTGATGCTGCTGGCTCCTACGGGTCGTGCTGCAAAGGTGTTCTCACTCTATGCCGATCATGCGGCCTATACTATCCATCGCCGTATCTATCGCCAGAAGTCTGCGGGGGATCTCTCTGCATTCAGTCTTAATGACAATCTGAACAAGGATACCTTGTTTATCGTTGATGAGGCTTCGATGATTGCCAACGATGCCTTTGCGAATGGTGGTGATTCGAGGTGGTCTTTCGGCAGCGGATGTCTGCTCGACGACCTGATGCAATTTGTGTATAACGGTCAGAATTGCAGGATGCTGCTCATTGGCGACAAGGCACAGTTGCCACCCGTTGGTGAAGAGGAGAGTCCTGCGTTGTCGGCTTCCTTCCTCCGGGGGTATGGCATGAGTGTCTACGAGGCCGACCTCAATCAGGTGCTCCGTCAGAGCGAGGACTCCGGTATCCTGTGGAATGCCACGAGAATCCGGCAACTCACGGGGACAGGTCCGGCGGGTTGTTCGCGACTCACGGGACCTGTCCCCGTGAGTTTGCCGCAGATCAGATTGAAGGGCTTTGCGGATGTCTGTGTAGTGCCGGGCGATGAACTGATTGAGTCGCTGTCGAGCAGTTACAGCCGTGTGGGGAAGGACGAGACGATGGTTATCACCCGCAGCAACAAACGGGCGAACATCTACAATCAGGGCATCCGTAACATGGTGCTCGACCGCGAAGACGAACTCTGTCGTGGTGACATGCTGATGATTGTGAAGAATAATTATTATTGGGTTGAACAACTTCCCTCCCCATCAGGGGAGGGGAACTTCTCCTTCATTGCCAATGGTGATCGGGCTGTGGTGCAGCGGGTGCGTCATGTCCACGAACTCTATGGATTCCGTTTCGCTGAGGTTACCATGCTGTTCCCTGACTACGACGATTATGAACTGACAGCCATCGTCATTCTCGATTCGCTCACCACCGAAGCACCTGCCCTCACACGGGAACAGCAGGAACAGCTCTACAATGCGGTGTTGGAAGACTACAGCGATATACCCAGAAAGGCAGACCAGATCAAGAAACTGAAGGAAGACCGTTATTATAATGCCTTGCAGGTGAAGTTTGCCTATGCCGTCACCTGTCATAAGGCACAGGGAGGACAGTGGGCGCATATCTATCTCGATCAGGGCTATATGACCGATGATATGCTCACGCCTGATTATATCCACTGGCTCTATACCGCCTTTACCCGTGCTACGGAAAAGCTCTTTTTGGTGAACTGGCCGAAGACGCAGCTGGAGGGGGAAGCAGAAAGTTAGAGAAGTCTTAGGAGTTTGTCGACGAGACGGGGGATGCCATAGTTGTCGATATCCTCTTCCTTGATCCAGATATAATCCTCAGGCAGTTCTGGCTTTGTCTCAGTCTCCCAGAGATAGAAATCAGCTGTCAGCACCTGATGTGTCAGCACATGCTTCACCCCCTTCGCCACACAGCGGAGCCCATCTTCCATCATCCATCCATTCCCGCTGACGCGCCTACCCGTAGCCTTTCCATCTTCCATCAAAAAAGGTTCCCACAGCCCTTGCCAGATATCCCCTTCGCCACGACGGTGGATGGCCGTCTTACCCTGACAGCGTATATATATATAAATAAGGTGGCGCTCTTTGATCTTGAGTTTCTTTTCTTTTATTGGCAACAGGCTGACCTTGCCTGTACGCAGGGCATCGCAAGACTCCTGTAGCGGACAGACGATGCAACGTGGTGACTGGGGCGTGCACTGGATGGCTCCGAAGTCCATGATGGCCTGATTGTAGAGTCCCCCAGGGGCATCTGCCATCACCTCCTTAGCCAACGCTCCAAACAACTTCTTACCCTCCGTACTGTTGATCGGTGTCTCAATCCCGTAATAGCGTGCCAGCACCCGATACACATTTCCGTCGACCACCGCTGCAGGCAGTCCGAAGGCGATACTCCCGATGGCAGCAGCGGTATAATCACCTACACCCTTGAGTTGCTTGATTTCCTCCAAGGTATCGGGGAAATGCCCTAGTGCCACGATCTGTCGCGCTGCGGAATGCAGGTTTCGGGCCCTGCTGTAATAGCCCAGCCCCTGCCATTCTCTCAGCACTTCATCCTCTGAGGCTGCAGCCAGATCCTCTACGGTGGGCCAGCGGCGCATGAACCGTTGCCAGTAATCCCAACCCTGCTTCACCTGTGTCTGTTGGAGGATGATTTCTGAGAGCCAGATGGCGTAAGGGTCGTGTGTCTCACGCCATGGCAGTTCGCGACCATAGGTCCCAAACCATTCCAACAAGGTCTGCGCAAAGCCGTTAATCCTTGAATTTTTCGCCATTATTCTACATTTTGACTGCAAAGGTAAGAACAAATTAAGAAAAAAAGGCATGGCGGTAGCAAATTCTTCACTTTTCACTTTTCACTTTTCACTTTTATTTGTATCTTTGCACCGTCAAAGCGACAATAGTGATATCATTATAAATCAATGAAGTATGAAAAAGTTTTTAGTTTCAATCGTTGCAGCGCTGATGGCTGCACCTGCATTCGCTCAGTATTCGAGCGGTGGCTTTGAACTCGACAAAGAGAGTATGTACTATGGTGTCCGTTTCGGTGGAACAATCGCTTCTGTCAGCGGTGATTACTCTGTAGGTAGCAAGGTTGGTATGACTTTGGCTGGTGTCATCGGCCTGCGTCTGTCTGCCTCTACACCTGTGTTCCTTGAGTCTGGTCTGTACTACACCCAGCGTGGTGCCAAGGACGACGATTGGGAAATCACCTCCAACAACCTTGAGATTCCCCTTGTGATCAAGTATGGCGTCAAGGCTACAGATGAGATTGCCCTGCTGCCGTTCTTCGGACCTTACTTTGCCTATGCTGTCAGCTCTGACAAGAAAGACAAGCGTAGTCAGGCTGATATGGCTTCAGGAAAGAACGAGTTGCATCGCCTCAACCGCAACAACATGGGCTTCAAGCTGGGTTGCGGTGCTGAGTACAATAAGCTGTATCTCGAATTGGGCTACCAGTTTGGTGTCACCAACTTCCTCGACAGCGATGACTATACAGCTCACAACAATGCATTGTTCCTCAATGTCGGTGTGAACTTCTAAACATCAAAAATCCCCGCTCAGCCGAGCGGGGATTTCTATTTCTTAGGGTTCGCACAATGCTGTGCAGACCTTATCCTGGAATGTCCTTCCGCTGGCGTTCCGCAATACACCCTGATTGATGATGGCGAGGGCCAGTTTATGGCCGTTGGCTGCCGTGCAGTAGCCAGCGAGCGAAGAGATGCCTGTCAGCGTGCCCGTCTTCGCCCTCACATTACCATTGGTGTGGGCACCTTTCATCCGCTTTTCCAGCGTACCGTCGACGCCTGCTATGGGCAGGGCGGGGTAGAGCTGGCCGTAAACATTCTGGTTGTGGTAGGCAAAGCGCAACAGGCGCACCAGCAACTCTGCAGAGACATAGTTGTAGAGCGACAGTCCGCTGCCGTCAGCAAATTTATACTCGCCAGGATTGAGTCCTATGCGGGTGATGAGCTTGTTGATCCATTGACGGGCGTCCTTGGCAGAAGCATTCTTTACCCCTCCCGAGGCAGCTATCTGATAGAGCACCGATTCGGCATAAAGGTTGTCGCTCTCCTTGAGCATACGCATCAGCACCTGGTCTAGGGAGTGGAAACGTGAACAGAGGTGGATGAACGGTTTGTTCCTGGCTTTGCCCTTGGTCGGCTCTGCAGTCATCTCCCCATCCTGCACCACCATGATACCGGCATCGTTCAGCTCCTGCAGGAACCGCTCAATAAACTGGTCCTTCTTCCCGATGAGCAAGGGTGTCAGCGAGGGGTTGTCGTCATCCCAGCACCAGCCTTCACCCAGTCGGGTGTCGTCTTTCATCGAGGTGTCGGTAATCAGCCGTCCGTAAATGGTGTCGATGCCTGCCTTCTGGATGCTTTCCACGAAAGCCAGCAGGTCGTCGTTGTTGAAACGGGGATCCATACCGCCTATGCAATGGAGGTCGCCCCGGAGGATGTTGCGCTCGATGGTACCGGTATAGTAGAGTTGTGTACGGAACTGGTATCCGCCGCCCAGCTTGTCGATGGCGGTGATGGCTGTCACGAGCTTCATGGTTGAGGCGGGACGCAATGTCTGCTTCTCTCCCTGGCAGTATATGGCTGAATCGGCTGTCAGGTCGTAGACCATCAGTCCCAGTTGTGTTTTCTTCAGCAACGGTTCGTTCATCAGATGGTCGAGACGTGCTTTCACGTTCTCCGGCCATTTCAGGGTGCTGTCGATGGCCATGGTATCAACCACCATGGTGTCGGCAATCACATACTCCACAGGTCTTGAAACCTGTCCCCATGCTCCTGCCGTCAGGCACAAAATAGCAATGATAAGCTGTATTTTCTTCATATTCGCCCACAAAAATACAAAATAAATATGAATTATGAATTATTAATTATGAATTATTTTGTATCTTTGCAGCAGATTATTGATTTCGCTTATGTTATACAAGTACGACTTTCTGATTATCGGAGCAGGTGTGGCCGGTATGAGCTACGCCCTGAAGGTGGCACGTGCCAAGAAGGGCAAGGTGTGTATGATCTGCAAGACCTCGCTCGACGAGGCAAACACAAGTTTTGCCCAGGGCGGTGTGGCCAGTGTGACGAACATGAAGGTGGATACCTTCGACAAACATATCGCTGATACGATCATCGCAGGTGACTATATCTCCGACCGTAAGGCTGTGGAACAGGTGGTGCGCCAGGCACCCTCACAGATCCAGGAACTGGTGGAGTGGGGCGTCAATTTCGACAAGAAGGATGACGGCACCTTCGACCTCCATCGCGAGGGAGGACATTCCGAGTTCCGCATCCTGCATCATGCCGATGATACGGGTGCAGAGATCCAGCGTGGACTGATGGAGGCAGTACGCAACTGTCCTGACATCGAGGTGAAGGAAGATCATTTCGCTGTGGAGATCATCACCCAGCACCACCTCGGTGTGCGCGTCACGCGTCGTTCACCCAACATCCAGTGTTATGGTGCTTATGTGTTGAATCCCAAGACGCAGAAGGTTGATACCTATCTGTCGAAGATCACCGTTATGTGTACGGGTGGTTGTGGTGCCGTCTATCTCACCACCTCGAACCCTGTCATCGCTACGGGCGACGGTATCGCCATGGTCTATCGTGCCAAGGGAACAGTAGCTGATATGGAGTTTGTACAGTTCCATCCCACGGTGCTCCACAATCCCTCGGAAACCCATCCCGCCTACCTCATCACCGAGGCCATGCGTGGCTATGGCGGCATTCTGAAACTGCCTAATGGTGAGGAGTTCATGCAGAAGTATGACGAGCGCCTGTCGCTGGCACCACGTGACATCGTGGCGCGTGCCATCGATAAGGAGATGAAGATTCACGGTATCGACCACGTCTGTCTCGACGTTACCCATAAGGATCCTGAGGAGACGCGCCATCACTTCCCCAATATCTACCAGAAGTGTCTCTCCATCGGTATCGATATCACCACAGACTACATCCCCGTGAGGCCTGCGGCCCACTATATGTGCGGAGGCATCAAGGTCGACATCAACGGCCAGAGCAGCATCGAACGTCTCTATGCCCTGGGCGAGTGCTCCTGTACGGGACTGCATGGCGGTAACCGTCTGGCTTCTAACTCGCTTATCGAGGCGGTGGTCTATGCTGATGCCGCTGCGAAGGATTCGCTGGCACATGTCGACCTCTATGATTACAACGAGAAGGTGCCGAAGTGGGACGACGAGGGAACGATGACCAACGAGGAGAAGGTGCTCATTACGCAGAGTGTCAAGGAGGTCAACCAGATCATGTCGAACTACGTGGGTATCGTTCGTTCTGATTTAAGATTGCACCGTGCGTGGGATCGTCTCGACATGCTCTATGAGGAGACCGAACGCCT
This sequence comes from Prevotella sp., assembly GCA_016290175.1. Lineage (GTDB taxonomy): Bacteria > Bacteroidota > Bacteroidia > Bacteroidales > Bacteroidaceae > Prevotella. The sequence goes on from JAEETD010000007.1 coordinate 63,395, forward strand.
CTTCAAACGTGTTAAGGCCTCAAAGGATATTTGCGAATTGCGTAACATGATCAACGTGGGCTATCTCATCACCCGTTGGGCTCTTGAACGTAAGGAATGTCGCGGTCTACACTATACCATCGACTACCCCGTCCACGCTTATGACAAGAAATAAAAGAAATCCCCTCGCAACCGCGAGGGGATTTTTGTGAATCATGGGGAAAGGCCACGGGTAGGCGCGTCAGCGGGAATCTGGCACCGATGTGCTATCTTTGATGGCACAGCGTGTGCCTGTCCCCTGTGATTCACAGCGCTCCCTAGAGCGCAATCGGTCCGTAGCCCATACATGAGGTCGTTGTGATGGCCGTCAGGAAGGCCGTGAGCGCGGCTACTACTACCTTCACCGCCACCTCAATAATCCTTTTCTTCATACGCTTCTCCATTTACGTTTATGTTCCTTATGGCGTCGTAGCGCTGCTCACTGGGGCCTGACCCAAATGTGATATCTTTGATCTCACAGAGGGGTCTGGCCCCAGTGTGCTGCGCCTCTATGGCCTTAGTCGTTCGCCAGTCCGTCACCGCCGCCGTTGTCGTCTCCGCCGTCACCGCCGCCACCGGTATTACTTCCGCCCTGAGAGCTCTGGCCGTTCTCGCCCTGGTTCTGACTGTTCTGACTGTTCTCGCCGTTCTCGCTGCCCTCGTTGTCCTCAACCTCGCCGCTGTCGCCAGCGGTCACACGCTTCAG
>JAEETD010000124.1 GCA_016290175.1 Prevotella sp.
GCATAATGGGGATTGTTCTCGCTCAATGGATCGACGGAAATGACAACTACAGGCTTCGAACCACTCCACGAGGTGGTGGCGCTCCATCCACGGTGATCCCTGGGTATATACTCGAAGTCGCGATTCTGGATAAGTTCGGCATAGAGTCCTCCGTCAGCAGCATAGCTGATATCCTCGAAGAAGATGCCGATAAGCTTGTCGCTGATGGGCTTCTCCTGACTAGAGACTTTCAGGGTGGCGGTAATGGGCTTGGGGATGTTGACGGGGCTATCCTTCTTGTCGTTGTGCATGCGCTCCTGGCTGAACTGCCTGTCTTTTGCCAGACGGTCGAAATGACTGATGATGGTCCGCAATTCGGCTGGGGTGATGTCGAAGAGACAGCCATTCTCCTCTTTGCCATTGATGGAAACCGTGTTGCGTGTCCATGCTGCATCGCCAATCTGGCTGGCTTCATCCTTGCTGAACTTCCTGAAGTCGGCAGAGGCTGACACCCATCGCTTGTCGCCACCTTTGGTCTTGTAATAGATGTCGAAGGTGCCGTTATCATTGGGGAAGATGACAGGGCTCAGGCATTGACGGGTTGACATGATGGGATAATCCTGGGGACGCCAGTTAATGAGATTTTTGCTGTAGGCCACAGCGAGCAACGGACTCCTGTCGTTGACCTGGAAGACGAGTCGCCAGGATCCATCGGCAGCGCGCGCCACAGAGGGATGGTACATGCGTTTCTCAATACCCCAAGTGCCGTAGTCGGAGGTGCAGAGCTGTCCGATTTCCTGCCAACCGTCAGCTGTCTCTTGTGCGATATGCAGGCCATCACGCTCGCCTGGACTATAGATAAACACTTGTTTCGTGTCCTGTGCGTTGACAGATACAGTAAAGAATGTCGCCATCAGGGTCATTCCCAAGAACCTCATTATTCCCATAATCGTTGTTTTTTATTATACTGCTGCAAAGATAAGCAAAAAAGGCCGAAAGCATTCAACTTTCGACCTTTTTTATTTTATTTAAGACTGTTACGCCTTGGCGCGAGCCTCAATCTCCTGATTAATCTTGTCGATCTTCTCGTCTGTCAGCTCATACTTCGAGATGATGAAGATGGCGAGCAGCAGCAGGGCGGCAGGGATGACGCAGACGAGCCACAGGATACCCTCCTGAGCCTCTGGAGTCTGCTCGATCACCTCGGGATTGTAGGATACATAAGCGAGGATGGCAGGAGCTACCACGCTACCGAGGGTCATACCAGCCTTGAAGAAGATACCTGTGAGGGCATTTACGATACCAGCGATGCGCTTGCCACTGACATACTCACCGTAAGAGATCACCTCAGGTACCAGTGCCCACATGTAACCAGTAGCCACGATGACACCCGTAGACTTCACGAACTGGGCAATGTAGACGAGTCCCATGCTGGGCTGATCCATCTTGGCTACGACATAGAGGAAGGCCATACCCACGATGGCGATGCCGAGGAAAATGTAGAACATATTCTTCTTGCCTACCATCTTCTTGATCATCGGAACAAGTGGCATGAAGATGAATGAAGGTGCAGAACCAAGGCCCATGAAGATGGAGAGCTGGTCAGGCGAACCGTGCATATTGCTGTTGATGAAGTAGGCACCAGCGGCATTTCCGATGGACATCATGGCAAAGGCGGTGATGAAGAAGAAGGCGATGACACGCAGTGGACGGTTGTGGAAGAACTCCATCCACAGGTCGCTGATCTTCACGTTGGCAGCCTCGCTGGCATCCATTACGACACGCTCTTTACACTGGCTGAAGCAGAAGAACAGCAGTGCCAGTCCTACACATGCATAAATAGTCATCGTGGTGAACCAGGCGGCAGGATCCTTAGGCAGACCCTCAGCCTCCTGATCGGTGAAGTAGGCAATGAGCAAGGGAAGTCCTGAACCTACGGCCAGACCACCGCAGTTAGCCATGAACATACGGACTGAGGTCAGGATAGTGATCTCATCTGTGTCACGGGTGAGTGAGGAGTTCAGGGCACCGTAAGGTACATTGATAAAGGTGTAGAGCAGCGTCATGGCTATATACGTGACATAGGCATAGAGCAACGATGGGGCAAATCCATTCCAGAAACAGAGGATGGCAAAACCCGTGAGGGGGATACCAACGAATACCAGATAAGAACGGTATTTACCCAACTTGGGGTTGTTCTTATCGATGAGGGCACCAACGATGGGGTCCCAAATCACGTTTGCCACATTACCTACTGTGAACATCACTGACACGTCGACGGCATCGAGGCCATAGATGTCGGTGTAGAAGAACAGCAGGTACATACAAGTAGTCTGGAAAATCAGGTTTTGCGCCAGGTCGCCCGATCCGAAGCCGATGCGCTGGAGCCAGGAAAGCTTATAAAAGCCTTTGTTTTCGTTTGATGATGACATAATATTTACTATTTAATTATTTACGATTTACGATTTATTTACGATTTACAATCAACTCAAAGGACGACATGGGCAGTCCCGTGAGCGAGCGCACATTGGCTGAGAGGGGATTGTCCTTCCAGGCATATCGTACGGCGAAAGCAGTGCTCAAAGGATGGAAGTCCTCTGGCAGGGTTAGCGTGATTTGATTGCCCTCAGCCTGTGCCTGCACGTTCTGGAAGACACGATCTCCGTCAGCAGCGGCCACCTCGAAGGTGTTCATGGCGCCATTCTGTACAGGCTGATCAAGAGTCAGGATGATTGTCCCGTCTTGAATCTCTGATGAAATGACCTCAGGTGAGAGGCTCACCTTATTATTATATACAAGACGGTCGAAGCAGAGGCCTATTCGCTCAGCCACTTCTTTTTTGCGGAGAGGATGGATATCGACGGTTTCACCCAGGTCGTTGATGACAGCCAGTGCAGCGTATGGATCGGCCTTGGCTGTTGTGCGTTGAGCTTCGCGTAGCTGTGCCCAACCACTGTTCATGGGCTCTGTCTGTGGCGTAATGGGGCGTGGGAACCCTGTCTGCTGGCGACCATCATAGTTCGCGAGCTGTACGACGACGAAAGGCATCTGCTGGTCCTGCCAGCGGTCTCGCCAGCAGCCCATGAGCTTTTTCAGGTAGTCGGCATAGGGGGCAGGATTGCCCGTATTCGACTCGCCCTGATACCACACGACACCATTAAGAGCGTATGGTGCCAGAGGATGGAGGACGGCGTTATAGAGTGTGGTGGGGATATTCTGCAGGGAGATATCGCCACTGGGACAGTTGGGCATCTCGGCTCCCACGTTCATTTTCCATGATGGATTGAGGGGAATCACGTCCTTAGGCATAGGGTTCTGTGAGCAGCGGTCATCACCAAAGCAGAGCATATAGGGCTTCTCGGGGATGAAGTGGACAGCTCCGAATTTATTGATAAACCGCACGGCAATCACGTTGTCGCCCTCTTTGAGAAGTCCCTCAGGGATGTCATAACGACGTGGGGGATACTGGTAGTAGGTATGCCCGATCTCCTTGCCATTGAGGTAGGTGATATCCTGGTCGAAGAGGGTGCCGAGGAGCAGGCGTGCTGGCTTTCCCGCGTGTACCTTATCTATAATAATATGCTGTCGCAACCAGACGCTACCGCTACCACGCCAGTTCCAGTTGTTCTGGTTGATGGTCTGCCACGCATTGTCATCGTAGTTGGGATCAGTCCAGTTCTGCAACACACCAAGGTCAGTGTCCTGCAATATTTTCTGCCATTGGCGGTCGGCCTGCATGTTGGCTTGTCCTTGAGCTTTCACGTATTCGTCGTTCTGGAAGAACTGCGCACGCTTGACGAGCATGGGATAGTCGCGCTCCAGCGAGTCTTTGGATATCCAGGCCTCGATGGGGGTACCGCCCCAACTGTTGACAATGATGCCTTGGGCCACTTTGGTCTTCTCATACATGCGTTTGCCAAGGAAATAGCCAACGGCTGAGAATGGCCATGCGTTCTGTTTGTTAAGGGGTTTCCAGTTGATAGAAGTTGGGCGGATGTCATCCTTGGGCCCGTGGACGGCTGTCTCGTTCTGGACGCGGAACAATCGGATCTGGGGATTCTCGTAGTCGTCAATCTCCTGTGCATACTGCGGATAGACACGCTCAATATGAACGTCGATGTTCGACTGTCCTGAAAGCAGCCATACATCGCCAATCAGAATATCTGTAAGCTGTAAATCGTTAACTGTCAACTCATAGGGACCTCCTGCCTTCATCTTGGGGAGGTCGATGCGCCAGCATCCTTTTTCGTCGGCTGTGGTGTCATACTGTTTTTTATTGAACTGGATGGTCACCTTTTCTCCAGGTTGTGCTGTTCCCCAAACAGGGATGGGTTTTCCGCG
>JAEETD010000125.1 GCA_016290175.1 Prevotella sp.
CCAGATGGGTAAGGATAAAGTCGAGCGTCATATCCAGACTGGTGCGGAATACGTGACCGGTCCTGATTGTTCTTGTCTGATGCACATGGCTGGTGTAGCCAAGAAGCAAGGACTGCAAATCGAGTTCAAGCATGTGGTAGAGATTCTGGCCGCAGGACTTTGAGAAGTGAGAAGTGAAAAGTGAAAAATGAAAAGTTAAGAGTTATGAGTACAGGACATAGCATAGCAGCAAAAGAGTTCTTAAAGAACCAGACATACGCCAAATGGCATGATGCCACCTTCTGGTCAGTACGTACCAAACGTGACAAAATGGCATACGGCCTAGAGGAGTGGGAGCAGCTGAGAGAAAAAGCCTCACTGATCAAGCGACATACGATCACCCATCTCGATGAGTATCTCGACCAGTTCTCTACGAATGCAGAGAAGAATGGCTGTATCGTCCATTGGGCCAAGGACGCAGCAGAGTTCAACGAGATTGTCTACGGCATCCTGAAACAGCACAACGTGAAGAAGATGGTGAAGTCAAAGTCGATGCTGACAGAGGAGTGCGAGATGAACCCCTATCTGGAGGCTCACGGTATCGAGGTGGTTGAGACCGACCTTGGCGAGCGCATCATCCAGCTGAAAGGACAGAAGCCGAGCCATATCGTGATGCCCGCCATCCACCTGAACCACGATGATGTAGGCGAGCTGTTCGAGGAGAAGGGTATCTCTACGGAGAAGGGCAACCATGATCCCACCTATCTGACTTATCGCGCCCGTTTGAGCTTGCGCAACGAGTTCCTGACAGCCGATGCCGGTATGACGGGTGGCAACTTCGGTATTGCTGCCACAGGCGACATCGTCGTATGTACCAATGAGGGAAATGCCGATATGTCAACCTCCTGCCCGAAACTGCACATCGCAGCCATCGGTCTCGAGAAGATCATTCCCAACTACGACTGTCTGGCCGTCTTCCAACGCATGCTCTGTCGTGCAGGCACAGGTCAGCCCACGACAACCTACACCTCCCATTTCCGCAAGGCTCGTCCGACGGCAGCCCCGATGCACATCATCCTTGTGGACAATGGCCGTTCAGAATGGATCGGAAATCCTGAGCATTGGGAGGCGCTGAAGTGCATCCGATGCGGCTCGTGCATGAACTCTTGTCCCGTCTATCGTCGCAGCGGCGGTTACAGCTACAGCTACTTCATCCCTGGCCCCATCGGCATCAACCTCGGCATGTTGCGCGATCCTCAGAAACATTCAGGCAACGTGAGCGCCTGCACACTCTGCAACAGTTGTCAGACACTCTGCCCCGCAAAGGTGAATCTTGGCGACCAGATCTATCTGTGGCGCCAGCAGCTTGACGACTTTGGCACCGCCAATCCTGAGAAGAAACTGATGTGTAAAGGCATGAGCACCCTCTTCGGCAGCAGCAGCATTTACAACACAGCCACTGCTATGGCTCCACTGGCAAACCTGATTCCTGCTCCCCTGATGAATCTGAAGCTGAACCCGTGGGCTGAAGGTCACAAGATGATGAGTTTCCCGAAGGAGACATTCCATTCAATGTGGAAGAAAGGGAAAGTGAAATAGTAGTGAAAAGTGAAAAAAGAATAGTTATGAGTAGTAAAGAAGATATCCTGTCAAAGTACAGAAAGAATATACAGCAGAAATACGACATGCCGTCGCTCGACGACATCAAGGCCATCACCTACCCCGACCCGCTGGTACAGTTTATCACGATGACAGAGAGCGTAGGAGGTCATGTCATTGAGGTGAAGGAAGGACAGAATGTTAACGACATCATCAAGGGCCTGTTCCCAGAGGCCAAGGAGATTGCCTCCAACCTGCCTGAGATTACGATAGCCACGAGGGATCCAGACAACGTAGGGCGAGCCCGCGACCTGAATGGTACCGATGTAGGTGTTATCCGCGGAAAGTTCGGCGTGGCCGAGAATGCCTGCATCTGGATTCCACAGACCATGAAGGAAAAGGCCGTCTGCTTCATCTCCGAGAACCTGATCATCCTCTTGCCGAAGAGTCAGATCGTGAACAACATGCACGAGGCCTACAAGCGCATCGAGTTCGACACGACCTACGACGGCTACGGCACGTTTATCAGCGGCCCCTCGAAGACTGCCGACATCGCCCAGGTTCTGGTCATGGGAGCCCAGGCAGCAAGAAGCGCCACGATTCTGCTTATGCCGGAATAAAACCATTCAGGAGGTCGATCACCAGATCGACCTCTTCTTTTGTCAGGGCCTGATGACAGGGGATGGAGAGTTCCTGGGCGTGGATCTTCTCTGTGATGGGGAGGGAAAGGTGGTTTAATTGAAAATTATAGCAACGCTGTTTGTGTGGGGGGATGGGATAGTGGATCTGGGTCTCGACGCCGTTGTCTGAGAGGTATTTCTTGAGATCGTCGCGACGCTCGCAGAAAACGGGCAGGATATGATAGACAGAGTCGCGAGGAGGGAGTGAAGAACGAGAATACTGCTCATTGTCGACGAGCCGTAATCTCACGAGGTCGTTGCTTACTTCTCGTTGATAGCGAGCTGCCATCTCCTTGCGGCGCTGATTGTCAGCATCGAGATGATTCAACTTCACATCAAGGATGGCCGCCTGAATCTCATCCATACGACTATTGCGACCCACATAGTCAAAAACATATTTGTTGGAAGAGCCGTAATTACCTAAAGCCTCAACGACAGCTGCCAGCTGAGAATCGTCAGTAGTGACAGCGCCAGCATCGCCAAGTGCACCAAGGTTCTTCGTGGGATAGAAGCTATTTCCGGCTGCATCGCCAAGGGAGCCAGTCTTTCTACCTTCGAAAGTACAACCATGCGCCTGAGCATTGTCCTCGATGAGTTTCAAATGATGCTTCTTGCAAATGTCGCCAATCTGAGAGGTATAAGCACAGCAACCGTAGAGATGCACGATCATGATAGCTCGTGTTCGTGGAGTGATGGCCTGCTCAATCAGCGAATCGTCAATCTGCAAGGTTTCCCAAGACGGCTCTACGAGAACGGGCTTCAAGCCGCACTCCGTGATGGCGAGGATGGAGGCGATATAGGTGTTGGCAGGCACGATGACTTCATCGCCCCGTTGCATGACACCCATTTCCATATAGGCTCGGAATATCAACGTGAGCGCATCGAGTCCGTTGCCACAACCGATGCAAAAACGTGTGCCGATATACTCAGCGTAGTGCTGCTCGAACTGACGCGTAGCCTCGCCTTTCAGATACCAACCGCTATCCAAAATCCGACTGACTGCGCTTCGGATTTCATCGTCATAAAGACTGTTGATGGCTTTCAGGTCGAGATACTTGATCATAGGCTGTATTCGTAAGTGTCGTAGCAAACAGCTCTGCCGCCAAAGCCTTCCTTCTGGAAAATCAGCGAGTCGTTCAGATCATCATTGTCAGGACGGTTTGACGTTCCGAAGTCGAAGTATTCCATGCCGTTCTCCGTGCATTTGTCCATCAACGTGGTGAACAGCAGATCCAAGGCTCCCACCCTACGGCCTTCCTCGTTGGCAGATATATACTGTGTCTTCACCGTGCGCCCATATATATATAATAAGGTGCCGCCAATCACACGACCATCCTTACAGGCCACAAACAGACGGATATGCTGGGGGAATCGCGAACGAAGCAAGGTTATCTCCTCTAACGAATGGACAGGGCGGGCATTGTATCTTGCCTTCAAATTAGCCTCCAGCAGAGGCCAGAACGCACCGCAATCTTGAACCTCCCTGATTTCCACCCCTGCCTTACGCGCCTTCTTCACACAACGCCCACGCAACTCAGAAAGTGGCAGGCGATGACTGAGCATCACCACCGACGATACATCGCGCGAACATATCTGCGCCTGGCACACATTATGTAAGGCGAACAAATCCTCTTCTGATGGCAGACTGGCATATATCCAAGGGATGTGCTTATATCTCACCCGCCTGATGCCTTCCTGTCGCAGAAAAGCATTCACAGCCACAAAGGCATCACGAACCACAGCGGTTTTACTGTCTGATGTCATCAGCAAACCGCCATAGGTCAGCCCCTGATGCGAATAAAGTGTATCGGCCACTCTGTTGGCAGGCAACAGCGCATACAGCTCAGACTTGTAATACACCATCAGCGAACAGTCCTCAAAACGGTCGCTATGATAGTCCATATAACGACGGTCGAAGAGAAAGGTACCATTCTTCGATGCCGCCACGAATGCGTTCCATTCGTCAGCCTGTCCTGCTGTGTATCGCCGTATTTCAAACATTATTGAGACAGCCGCAAAAACTCGTCGTAATCATAGATATACTCGTCCTCGTCGAAGAGC
>JAEETD010000008.1 GCA_016290175.1 Prevotella sp.
CATTGAAAGTAAAAGCAGTTGAACGAAACATTAAGTTCACGAAGGATGAGAACGATCCCGGCGTATGGCGCTATGTGATGCAGCCCGAGCTGTACATCGCCCTGAGTCAGGCGAAGGTGATCAAGGAGGCGGCTCTGCGCAGCGGCGTGAGCCAAGGTGTGATGAAGGCCTGCTGGGATGCGGCCGGTGAGGTGATCAAGGCATGGGCAACCGAAGGTCACAGTGTGGCTCTGCCCGGACTGGGCACCATGCGATTCGGCCTACGCGCCAAGAGTGTGGCAAAGGTCGAGGATGTGAAGACCGGTCTGATTACGACCCGCCGTATCATCTTCACTCCCGCGCAGGATCTGAAGGATGAGTTGGCTGATACCGCCATCCAGATCACCTGCTACGACCGCAACGGCGACGTGGTGAAGCGCGTGACCTCGGCTGACGCCGGAGAGGTGGAGGACACCGAGAACGGTCAGAGCAGCGAGAACGGTCAGAACCAGGGCGAGAACGGTCAGAGCTCTCAGAGCGGTCAGAGCCAGCAGGCTACGGGCTATGCGCTGACCATCAACAAGTCGGGTACGGGTTCCGCAAGTGTGACCCATAACGGCAACGCGGTTGCCTCGGGTTCGAGCCTGAGCGAGGATGACGAGGTGGAGATCAGCATCACGCCGGCAGAGGGTAAGGTACCGACCGCAAGTGTGAACGGATCGAGCATCGAGCTCACCGAGGACGGTGGTGTGTATAGCGGCAGCTTCGCTATGCCCGGACAGGCTTCGAGCCTCGTGATCAATACGGGTACCGCTGATGGTGGCGACGGTCTCACTAATGACTAAGGCCTATGAAGAAAAGGATCATTGAGATTGCGGTGAAGGTAGTAGTAGCCGCGCTCACGGCCTTCCTGACGGCCATCACAACCACGAGTTGTATGGGGTATGGGCCAATTGCGCTCTAGGGAGCGCTGCGAAAGATCCCCTCGCAGAAAGGACTGCGGGGGGATTTTTTTAAGGTTGGCCGTTCGTTGTTGCTATCTCAATGTATCTTGTTCACGTTGCGGATTATCTCCAGCATGGCAGAGCGCCAGGCATCGTCGCCAGGCATTTGGAAGCGGCTGTTGCCTGTGGCCGAAGGGGTGAAGATAACCGTACCGTCGTCATTGAGCACCACGGTGCCGCGCTCAGTCAGCGTGAAGAGGTCGTCGCCCTCCACAGCGTTGATGACGGTCAGCGGATCCCACATCATCTGACCGGTGTTGCAGTTGCGGGTCATATAGACTTGCTTGATAGGGTGATAGTCAGTCCATGAGACATCGCTGATGACCTGCTCAGGCAGATACTCGATGCCGTTGCCCGTCTCCATGGGGGCGAAGATGATGTCGACGTCGGAGGGCCAGAGGCGGAAGAAAGTCTTGGCAAAGCCCATGCCCTGAAGGAAGTTATAGTCAGGCTCGGGAGACTGGCCGAAGGAGCCGCCCTGAAGGTAGAGGCACTTCACCTTGTGTCGTACCAGCTCCACGCCCGACAGCGGGGAATAGGCGTCGCCTACGGACTCCAGCAACTGGGCAAGACAGGCAGTGAAGCCGATGGAACAGATACTCACCGAGTGGTCGGGCTGCGCGGCGAGCAGACGGCGGTAGAGTTGCCAGCCGTCGGGCAGCGCCGAGCAGTCGCTGATGCTGCGGGCGAACATAGGTGTGTCGTCGCCCTTCGTGTAGGTGGGCAGAGCCTTGTAGTCGATCCATACCGACGGGTTCTTGATGCCGTTGCGCACCAGGCCGATGGGCACATCGCCGTTATTGAAGTATGTGTTCATCACATCGGCACAGGCGGCGCAGTCCTCACCTTCGCGGTCCACCACCACACCGAGCAGTTTGCATCGTCCCTGCTGCTGATAGTAATGAAGCATCTCCAGCGCGAAGAGGTCGTCGGTGGAGGAGCCGATGTCGGTGTCGAGGATGACCTGTGGCACACCCGTATACTCCTGTGCGGTAGCCGGAATATCGATGTTGTCTGACGAGCACGCCGTGAACACACTTGTGCCGCAGATCAGGATGGCGGCGAGAACCCATGTCTTGATATTCATCGTTTTGAAAGATATATTTATTATAATCGTATGCCAATCGCGGTGTTGATGAACCAGTCGTTCAGATAACCGTTGCTGTTGTTGTGATGATAACGGATATTGTTGAACTGCCCGTATGCATTGATGAAATACCTCCCCATGTTGTAAGTCAGCGACACACGACCATCGAAACCCAGGCTCAGGCCGCTGTTGAAGGTCTTATCGCCCATGGGAGTGACACGCACATTGCCATAGAACCACTCATCCCACTCTTCATCGGTGGTGTCCGGGTCCCAGAAAATGGGGTATTCCATCAGTTGTTCTACGTTAGTGGCATAGCCGAAGGCCTTGAGCTTGTTGACAAAGGTCAGCATAGGCATGAACATGACGTTGACGAGCAGGCCGCGGGCAGGCACCCAGTTGTAGGCATAGCCTACGCCCGCACTACCTTGCCACAGCTTTACCTTGCCCAGTCCCTCCATCAGATAGACCAGGTCGCCATTTTGGTCTGAGGCATAATCGATACGCGTATAGTTGTACATCAGTCCGGCCATCAGCGAACCTGCCGAACGTTTCTGGAAGACCGACTGGTCGTAGGCGGCGGCATAGGAGAACTTCTTGCCATTGAACATATAGTATCCGTCGGCGATAATCGTCTTTACACGGATAGGATCTGTCAGATGTACGTCGTTCCATGATTCCGTCTGATCCTCAGAAAGCAGGCTGCTGTTCAGATTAAAATCAGGGTTGCTGTTGTTGAACGAATGGATGCGCACATTGATGCCGAAGGCTCCTCCCGTGGCACCGACGGTCAGATAGCTACCCTTGTCGCCGCCGACGTTCACCGTGTAGCCAAAGCCATAGCCCCGATAGCCTGCCCACAGACCTACATACTGCGCAGGCGTGGTCTTCAGCGACGGTTTGGCGCTATAGTCGTGGCCGGCCATGCTGCCCTCGGTTCTCATACTCACGATGGTCTGGCTCACATTGCCTTTCACAATCAGCTGCCAAGGTTTCTCCGGTGCATCGATATAGCTTCGGTCGACACCACGGACCGACATGGAGTCGATGAACGTCCCCACTTTCCTGAGAAGGGAGCCCGCGCCTCCTTGTGCCATCATCTGCCCGCAGAAGCAAAGGCCGATGACAAGCATGATATACCTCAATACACGAATAGATGTCACTTGCTTGTGCGGTCGATGTAGTCCATGATCACCTCGACAGCATCGTCCTCGCTCAGGTTGTCCATCGAAATGACGAGCTGGTAGTTGCGGGTGTCATAGCGCGAGGTGTCCTCGTACTTCTTGATGTAGGTCTCGCGGTCGGCATCCAGTTTCGCGATGATGTCGCGAGCCTTCTGCTCACTAACATTCTGACGGCGCATGATGCGCTGGACACGGTGCTCCATCGAAGCCTGGATAAAGATGTTCATGTGGTTGGGCCACTTGCGGAAAACCATAAAACCCGAACGGCCTGCCACCACGCACGATTCCTTGGCGGCCAGCTCCTGCAGGATGCGCTTCTCGGTCTCGTACATGCTCTTGGAGTCGAGCTTCACCTCGGCTTGCATAGGCTGTGAGGTACTGCCGACCAGCGTCTGGTAGTAGACATTGAAGTCTTTCCACCACGACTTCTTCTGCGCCTTGATCTCCTCGATACGCTCAACGGAGAGGCCATATTTTTCGGTAAGGCTCTCGATGAGTGCCTTGTCGAAATACTTCACGCCAAGCTTCTCGGCCAACTTGCGGCCAACGGTACGTCCACCCGAACCGACTTCGCGGTTGATGGTAATCACAAATCTTTCGTTCTTATTCATAATAATGAATTGTTTTAGATATCTTTTATATAATCTGTTCGTTTCATCAGGTGCAAAGATAGAAACTATTTCTGAGATTTCCAAATCTTTAGGCAATTATTTCAATTTGTCCCCATGATTCACAAAAACCAAGCGGTTATTTGTTTGTTTCGAAAAAACTTTGTAACTTTGCGGCGTCAAACAAACTAAGTACGAAACGAAAACAAAACAAATGAAAAAACTATTGCTTATCTGTTTCCTCCTCGGAGGATTCCTTACGGGCGTCAAGGCCCAGAACGCGGCGGATCTGAAGTGGTCGGCCATCTGTAGCGGTAAGATGAACGCCGAATGGTATGGCAGCGACGAAGCCAAGACGATTGCCGACAACGTGATTTCCGGTCAGAAGACCAACGGCGGCTGGATGAAGAACATCGAGTGGCACAAGCTGACGGCCAGTGAGCTGAAGGCGCAGCAGAACGCCCGCAGCGAACATTCCTGTCTCGACAACGCGGCCACGACGATGGAGATGCGTTTCCTGGCGAAAGTCTGGCAGAAAACCCAAATAGAGAAATACAAGGAGTCGTTTACGAAAGCCCTGAACATGATCTTCAAGGCCGAGAAGGGCTGTGGCGGATGGTCGCAGTACTGGCCTCTGGATGGTAATGGCGGTTATAGAGATTATATCACCTTCAACGATGACCTGATAACCAATGTGATGCGTCTGCTGCAGGAGATAGCTGCCGGAAAAGGCGACTTTGCCAACATGGCCGACGACGCTGCCAGGCAGCACTGCAAGGATGCGGTGGCAAGGGCCATCGACGTGATCATCAAGTGTCAGGTAGACGACAACGGTACGAAGGCCGCCTGGTGTGCCCAGCACGATACGGTCAAGTTCCAGCCTGCCGTAGGCCGTCCCCACGAACTGCCCTCCATCAGCGGCAGCGAGTCAGCCAGTTTGCTGTCGTATCTGATGACCATCGAGAATCCTTCCGAAGAGCTGCAGCAGGCCATCCATTCAGCCGTAGCCTGGCTCGATGCCCATAAGATTGACGGGAAGGCGGTGGAGGACTTTACCAATGCCAACGGTGAGAAAGACCGTCGTGTGATCGACAAGGCGGGCAGCGCCGTCTGGGGTCGCTTTATCCAACTGGGTGGTGAGACGGGCCGCAAGACCTATGAGTCGTTCTTCAACATGCTGAAATCGCGTGGCAAATCCCGTTCGTATACCACCGGCGGCAAAACCTATACCTATACGGAATACGAAATCGCCAGCAAGTCGTACGACCCCGAGAAGGAATACCAGCCCATCTACGCCATCTACGACGACAATCTGCAACACCTGTATTACCGTTTCCTCTATACCTTCGAGGATGCCCCCGAGGCCACAGACTGGAAGGGCTGCCAGGTGCCCACCTCGCTGAATGCTCTGCGCCGCGTGAACTATCAGTTCATGGGCAGCTGGCCGCTGAACGTCATCAAGAATGAGTATCCCGCATGGAAACAGCGCATCGAAGCGCAGAATGCTTCGCAGGGCTACAAGACCTACGCCCTCTCAGGTGAGACGAATACCAGCGGTTCTTCGTCGGAATACGGTTTCAACGGCGGCATCAAGGTCACCAACGGCAACGGCAAGGGCTATGCCAACGGCAAGTCGAGCACCGTGAAATATTCTGCCAACGTGATCTACACCGTGCAGTTGCCGGCAGGTATGAAGATAGACAAGGTGGATTTCTATGGCTACGACAACTACGACACGGATGCCTATATCAGCCATTTCAACGGCAGCGACTTCTCTGCCACCGACTATGTGTTTCCTGCGAAGGACGGCGACAACATGACTTATGTGACCCACACCTTTACGGCAGCGACACCCATTGAGAACAGTTTCAGTTTCAAACTCGGTTCGAAACAGTGCTGCCTCATCCTCACCCTTTATGAGAAAGACAGCTCCGCAGGCATCACCATTCCCGTCGTCGCCAACAGTGCCGCGTCATCCGTCTATGACCTTCAGGGCATGCGCGCCGGCAATAACTCACGGGGCATGCTCGTTATTCGCGACACCAATGGCGTCACGCGTAAGATAATGCGGTAAGTGTCACGAAGGGGTCAGGAGAATTTGTGACATAATCCTATTGCATTCTCGGGAAGGGGAAGCCGCCTCCAAAGCCTCCTCCGAAGCCGCCACCTCCGAAGCCTCCGAATCCACCGCCTCCGAAGCCACCACCGCCGAAGCCGCCAAACTGCGACTTGATCTCTTTAGGTACCTGGATGCGAGGTTCCCAGTCGGTATCGAAACGGCTGATGTTCTTGTCGAGGAAGGCCAGACGGTCGGCGAGCCACTGCTTGAGTATGGTGATCTCCTCTTCGTAGCTGCTGACGCGATAGGCAGCAAACATGGAGATAGGATCGAAATTGAAGTTGCGCCCACCGCCGAACATACCGAAGCCACCCATCGGCATCCCTGGCTGTTGGGGACGATGTCCCTGCGGTGAACGTGAACGGTTCTGACCGGCCAGCAGTTCGGGGAAGGTCTCGAAATGATGATCCTTGGACTTCTGCAACAATTTGGCCTGACTGTCGATGAACGCATTGAGGCGGTCAGTGCTCAGCACCGACTTGCGGAGTTCCTGATAGCGCACCTTGACGGCTTTCCTGAAGGCGGGGTCCTGCAGCAGCCGCTGCCAGATGGCGGGCGTGGGCTGTGTGTTACAGCCCTCGAAACACCAGTCCTCAAGTTGGTCGGCGTTGCAGAAGTTGCAGTTGCCGTAAGCGAGGTTATAGTCCCATACGGGGCCAGCCACCAGCTTACCACCCGTGCCGTCCTCCTGCTGCTTCTCCTTGTAGAAATAGGCACTTCGCTTATAGCCGTCGGCATTGAGGCTCAGTTCGGTATGGATGAAATAGTCGACAAACGAGGCCACGTCGATATAGCGGGCGTAGCCTTTCTGAGGGTCGGCAAAGTCAGCCCCTTGAATAACACTCTCCACCGTATCGACATAGTTCTGGATATAGGTCATCTGCTCGGGCTGCAGACTCTTCTTCTTGGGATAGATGCACGACCAGGTGATCTGACTGGTCATGATGCCGGGGCCGATGCCAGGCACCTTCGATGGGAAGGTGGCATCGTCGTCGTTGTAGGTATCGATGCGGAGAATGTAGCCACCGGTGACGTCACGACCTTTGACATCCGACTTCTTGAGTTTGTTGATGTTGACACGCTTCTCTCCGCGCTTGATGGCTTCAGAGAAGACGTAGATGCCGCAGTATTCGCCATTGAATACCAGCTCGACCATCTTGGTCCGCGGTGCCCAGTGGCCCATGTCGCGCCACAGTTGGAATGCCAGCGGGTCGCGCATCATAGAGACATCGTTATAGGGCGCCAGCAGTACCCAGTCGCTGTGGGCGGGCATGTCCAGCAGGGCGACATCCTGTTCCTTGCCGTCATCATCACGCAGTTCAAGGGTGTATTTCTTCTGATTGAAACTGAGCGAGCTGTTGCCTCGCAGTTTGATGCCAATGTTACCGTCGTAGCCTTCCGTCTTCATGTGGGCCGTCACTTTCTTCGTGGCGTTCAACTCGGTATTGGCGGTAATGGTGACAACTGGCAGTCGGGAAGGCTGCGCACAGGCATTCAACGTCACAACGAAGAATGCCAACAATAAAAATCGTAATGGCTGATAGTCTTTCATCAAATCAATATTTTTATCTATCTGACTATATGACGATCAGACGGGCAGAAAGTTTAAAAAGCCGGCTATTTCCCCAGGAACCGGGTATTCAAGTAAGTCTGGAACGAGTCCTTATAGAGGTCGCCGATAGGCAGGTAGGTGTCCTGATCCATGATGACCCGGTTTTTGTTGACCTCCTGAATCTTGTTGAGGTTGATGATGTAAGAGCGGTGGATGCGCATGAAATAATCGGGCAGCCGCTCTTCTATCTTCTTCATCGAGAGGAGGGTGATGATGGGTTTCGGTTCACCTTCTATCCACACTTTCAGATACTCACTCATGGCCTCGATATAGCGGATGTCGGGGATGCAGACTTTTACGATGCGGTAGTCGGTCTTGAGGAAGAGAATATCAGAGGAGAGTGGAGAGTGGAAAGAGGAAAGAGAAATGTCTGAGGCAGAAGCGGTTTCAGACAAACGATCTTTCAGACGGTTGGCAGCGCGCTGGAAGTCCTGCAGGCCGAAGGGTTTGAGCAGATAGTCGACGGCATTCACACGGAAGCCCTCGACGGCATACTCCGAGTAGGCGGTGGTGAAGACGACGAGCGGCGGCACAGCGAGCGACTTCACAAAGTCCATGCCGTTGAGGTCGGGCATGTTGATGTCACAGAAGATGGCGTCGACCGTATCATTCTCCAGGAACGAACGGGCTTCGAGGGCACTCTGACACTGGGCGGCCAGTTCCAGGAACGGCACCTTACTGATATAGGCAACGAGTTGTTGCAGAGCCAATGGCTCATCATCGATGGCGAGACAGCGTATCATGACAACGGGATATTAAGTTCAACGGTATAGACTTGCGGCTCATCGTGGATGCTGAGCGTGTAGTCCTGTTCGTAGAGCAGGTCGAGGCGCTTGCGCACGTTGGCGAGGCCTACCCCACCCTGGGTGTTGGGTGTTGGGTGTTGGGTGTTGGTGGATACTTCGAGCTTGGAGTTGCGGCAAGTGAAAGAAAGCCTGGAATCCTCGACAGCCATCCCGACCTCGATAAACGACTCGCGCTGATAGCTGATACCATGTTTGAAGGCATTCTCTATGAAAGTGATGAGGATGAGCGGCGGTATCTGGCGGTCGGGCACCTCTGCGGGCAGGTCGAGCGAGATGCGCACCTTGTCGGTATAGCGCAGCTGCATCAACGCCACATAGTGACGGATGAAGTCGATCTCACGCGACAGCTTCACCCCCTGCTTGTTGCCTTCGTAGAGCACGTAGCGCATCATCTTCGACAGTTCCAGGATGGTCTCCTGCGCCTTTGTCGGGTCGATGTCGATGAGGGCGTGAATGTTGTTGAGCGTGTTCATAAAGAAATGGGGGTTGATCTGAAAACGCAGATACTCCAGTTGCTGCTCCAGATTCTTCTTCTCGAGTTCTGCCAGCCGTTTGCGGTCGTCGCGGCTGCGGAAATAGAACTTGATGCCGAGGTTCGCCCCAAACATGAGGATGAGCATCACGACGGACAGGATGTCACGCTCGCCGACGAAGGGCGGTGGCATTTCTGGACGCCGCTCATGCATCTCATGCCGCTCATGAGGCGGTCGCATGGGACGTTCGGGAGCATCGGGCCAGTCCTGAGCCTCGGGCATATCCGGTCGTTCAGGCATGTCTGGTCGTTCTGGCATATCCGGACGATCAGGCATATCCGGACCTTCAGACATCTCCGGTCGCAGCATCTCCCTCTGAAATGGCGGCGGTCCCTGATGACGCCCGGGATCTTTCGGCCGGCTGCTGCATTGATAAGCCGTGAAAGCCGCCATCAGCGCAATGACGATGGAGAAATAGGCCACACGCTTATGCTTGTGGACCAACAATGGTGCCAGCAGGAAATTATGCACGAGAAACAGCAGCAGGAAAACCGCGAACCTCCGCCAGACGAGGAACACCTCTGTCCAGTCGAAAGCGAGGTCGGCATCGTTCACCGTGCGCACATAAAGGCTCAGCAGCGGAGCTGCAAAGAGCAGGCCCCACACTATCAGGTAAATCAGGTTCTCCTGTCGCGACTGCTTCATCCAATGAATTCTATTCCTCATAAATAACGTAAGAATCAGCAAATTATTGTTTCGTTTACGGGTGCAAAGATAAGGGAATCCCGGTCATCCGCCAAGAATAATCAACGAACAGCCTGAATATTTCAGTGAATAAATACTAATTTATGTATTTTATTTTTTAATGTCGAGATTTTTTCGTATTTTTGCAACGTGTAACGCCAAAACAAACCAACATGAGAAAAGTATTTATTCTTATTGTCCTCCTAGGAGGATTCCTTAGCGGAGTCAATGCACAGACGCTGCCTTTCCAGAATCCCCAGCTCTCAGCCGCCCAGCGCGCTGACGACCTGCTCACACGTCTGACCCTCGAAGAGAAAGTATCGCTGATGATGGACTCTTCGCCCGCCATCGCGCGACTCGGCATCCCGCAGTTCCAATGGTGGAACGAAGCCCTCCACGGTGTGGGGCGCAACAGTTACGCGACGGTATTCCCCATCACGATGGCAATGGCCGCTTCGTGGGATGATGAACTGTTGCATCAGGTATTCACGGCCGTCAGCGACGAGGCCCGCGTGAAAGCCCAACAGGCCAAGCGCTCAGGTAACATCAAGCGCTATCAGAGTCTCTCGTTCTGGACACCCAATATCAATATCTTCCGTGATCCCCGTTGGGGGCGTGGCCAGGAAACCTACGGTGAAGACCCTTTCCTCACCTCGAAGATGGGATTGGCCGTAGTGCGCGGTCTGCAAGGCTATACCTATGACGGAAAGATTCTGGGGGAAAAATATAAGAAGCTCCTGGCCTGTGCCAAGCACTTCGCCGTGCATAGCGGCCCAGAGTGGAACCGCCACACCTTCAATGTAGAGAACCTCCCCGAGCGCGACCTCTGGGAGACCTATCTCCCCGCCTTCAAGGCCCTTGTGCAGGAGGGAAAGGTGGCAGAGATCATGTGCGCCTACCAGCGTATCGATGGTCAGCCCTGTTGCTCGCAGACCCGCTACGAACAACAGATCCTGCGCGACGAGTGGGGCTTCGACGGCATCATCACCAGCGACTGCGGTGCTATCCGCGACTTCCTGCCCCGTTGGCATAATACGGCCAAGGATGGTGCTGAGGCCTCAGCACAGGCTGTATTGGCAGGCACCGATGTGGAGTGTGGCTCAGAATACAGGAACCTGCCCGCAGCAGTCAAGCGCGGTGATATCAAGGAGTCCGACCTCGACCGCAGCCTGCGCCGTCTGCTCATCGCCCGATTCGAACTCGGTGATTTCGACAACGATGACCTGAACCCCTGGACGAAGATCCCGGAGAGTGTCGTCGCCTCGAAGGCACATAAGCAGCTCGCCCTCGATATGGCGCGCAAGAGTATCGTGCTGCTGCAGAACCGCAATCAGACGCTGCCGCTCGCCGGACCATCCGGAACAGCCGATATCGTCGTGATGGGTCCCAATGCCGCCGACTCTGTCATGATGTGGGGTAATTACTCCGGCTTCCCCACCCGGACCATCACCGCCTTGCAGGGCATCACCCAGAAGGCGAAAGCCCTTGATGCCAATGCCCGTGTGCGCTATATCCAAGGCTGCGGACTTACCCGCAATGAGGCGTTCGAAAGCCGGCTCTCAGAGTTGCGCGATCCTCTGGGCAACAAGGGTCTGCAGGCCACCTATTGGAACAACACAGACATGAAAGGTGTTCCAGCTGTGGTTACCCGTATCGAAGGTCCTGTGCGCCTGAGCAACGGTGGTAATACGGTCTTCGCTCCAGGTGTCAACCTTGAACATTTCTCAGCCCGCTACGATGCCACCTTCATCCCTACACACGATGAGACCCTCAGCTTCGAGATCAGCGGTGACGACCGGTTCCGGTTGTTGATCAATGCCGACACCGTCGTCAACCACTGGAGCGCCCGCCAGCGTATTCACGGTGGAAAGAAGGAACTCACCGTCAAGGCCGGCCAGCACTACCGCATCCAGATCGACTATATGAAGGAGGAAGGCTATGCTGCCCTCAACTTCGATATCCGCTGCAAGGTGAATCCTACCCCCGAACAGCTGCTAGCCCAGATCGGTGAAACCAAGACCGTGATCTTCGTGGGCGGTATCTCTCCCAGTCTGGAGGGTGAGGAGATGCGTGTGAGTGAGCCCGGTTTCAGGGGTGGTGACCGCGAGAATATCGAACTGCCTCAGGCACAGCGCGACATCCTTGCCATGCTCCATAAGGCCGGCAAACGAGTGATCTTCGTCAACTGTTCCGGCTCGGCGATGGGTCTGGTGCCAGAACTGGAGTCGTGTGATGCCATCCTGCAATGGTGGTACGCTGGTGAGATGGGTGGTGACGCCCTCGCTGAGGTGCTCTTTGGCGACAGGAATCCCAGCGGAAAGCTACCCATCACCTTCTATAAGAGTGCTAATGACCTGCCCGACTTCCTCGACTATTCGATGAAGAACCGCACATACCGTTATTTCCAGGGCGAGCCGCTCTTCCCCTTCGGCTACGGCCTGAGCTATACGCAGTTTGAAATCGGCAAGCCTGCCTATAATAATAATAAGGTACGCGTGAACATAAAGAACGTCGGTACACGAGAAGGACTGGAAACCGTACAGGTGTATCTCCGTCGCGTCGCCGATGCCAACGGTCCTCTGAAGTCGCTGCGCGCCTATAGTCAGGTGACGCTGAGCCCGGGCGAGGCCAAGACCCTGAACATTCCTCTCCCCCGCGAACGCTTCGAGGGCTGGGACGAGAAGACCAACACCATGCGTGTGGTGCCCGGCAAATACGAGGTGATGGTCGGCACCTCCAGCGCCGACAAAGATCTGCAGAAACTGATTGTGACAATCAAATAGTTACACTAATCCCTCGCAGAATTCTGCGAGGGATTAATGTATCAGTATGCCAAGACGTCCCACAGTTCCTTGATGCGGGCTTCAGGATGCCATTTGCCTTGGAAAGTCCAGTCGGCAGTGACACCATGAAACTCTGGATGTTCCTCCGACTCCTGCAGATTGTTCCGAAGCCAGCCACTATGTCCGCCCTCACGCAGACAATTATAATAGTACACGCGAAGACCCCAGGGACAGGGATCAAGCACCTTGTCGGTATAGGCATAACGGATATTCTCATCGAGGATATTCTTCGAGAGTTTGCAGTTGAGCAAGAAGAATTGTGAGTCGTGGTGATATCTGCCTAGAGGAGTCGGCGAGAGCGCATCGAAATAGGAATCCTTAATGACGAGTTTACGCGATTTGTCGCCACGACCATCGTGCCAGATAATAGCGTGGCCATCGCCCATAAACCGGCAACGAGTGGCGTAACACATCCCTCGCGGACAAAGGAAATCAACACCAAGACAGCGCAGATTAAGATCAGCATGATAATACATGCCATCGCCACCAGGAGCCCAGAGAGAAAGGGCATCATTACCGTCAGCCCAGACATTACAGTTGATCACGATAGTGCGCGTAGCACGTCCGAAGATCGCCATCTGATGCGTGGTGTTGCCCGGCTCAACGACGGTGCCGTAGTTATTATAGACGGTCAGTCCGCTGATGATGCAATCGTCGGCTCCCTCTTGTATCACAATAACGCCATTGCCTACAGCCTTACCATGATACTCGGTGATGGTTTGTGTTGCACGTGTCTCAGCAAGAACCAGCATGGTGCTATCGCGATCCTCGCCCACCAGCATGATGTTCGGCCGGTCGATGATGACTTTCTGACGGTAAGTGCCCTTGCGGATCAGAATCCTGTATGGTCTGACAGGATGCGCGGGAGCACGCTCAATGGACAACTGAATACTGTCGCCAGGATTGACAATCGCATCAAACAATTCGGGATGGATCGCGGGTTTCCTGAACCACTCGATTATACCATTCTCATTAGCCCCCGGGGTGTCAAGGCTAACGGGCACCTCATTGGCAGGATCGAAACGCTGCGCCCATTTATGGTAGAGCGGGAAGAGACTGGCAGGATTAGTGGAATACCAGGCATAACCATTACGACGCTCAGAGCCAATCTGCTCCAGATGTCGACGGGGAATACCATCGCGGTCACAGACATAAGGCTCGCAATGCTCAAGGTCATAGAAGCGGGCCCAGAGGGGCTTTGCCTTGGCATCAGCCACGAGACGCGTCTCACTGTCAGCAGCAGCCCACACGCCACGATGCTCCACACGGTAACCTTTGAGTTTATAGGTGTCAAACCAACGCATGGCTGCATGGATAGCACATTTCACACGATCGCCAGGATTGGGCAGTTCCATCAGCAGTTCGATGATACCTGCACTTTCCATCGAGCAATACGACGGCAACTCATAGGCACGGGCAGCAGCGGGGAGGAGCGTCTCATGGTCATGTTGCTGGCACCAGACGGTAAGACGGCCGTTGGTTTTGATCTGTGTAGCAAGGATACATTCGATGCCTTTATCGAAGGCCGTTGTCATACGATGACGCTGCTTAGCCTCGGTGAGATCACCCTGATAGGGCTCCTGACGTGCTGCCATGTCGCGGAGCATCCGCAAAGTATGAACCATCGCGTTGTCGTTGTAGGTGATATGAATCTGATAATCGCGCATCTCAGGCCAGAACTGTGGCCAGCCACCATTATCATACTGTCCGCTGAGCAGATAGTCGACCGCACGACGGAAAGCATCACGATAACGTTTGTCATGAGTGGCTTGGTAAAGTCGCGCAAGGAAATCCATTTGCAACGTAGTGGCATCGTTGTCGGTGGTAGAGTCATTACGTTTCTGCCGGTCGCCGAGGATCTGTTCTTTTTCCTCGTCGGAGAGAGCACGGGCCATATCAATATTCTTGGGCCATCCGCCAGTGACACGCTGGAAAAGGAGCAGCTGATCACCGATGCGACGAGCCTCGGGTGTCTGGAAGAAAGTGGCGTCTGTACGACGCATCGTCTGTTTAAAGGACGTACGATACGACTGTCCGAAAACAGGCACAGCCATCACGACGAGAATCGTCATAATGGCCGTGCGTAGTGTTTTTAAGTCTGTTGTCATTGTATTGGGATAAAAGAATGGATCACTCTGCCTTTGGCTCCGCTTTCACTGCTGGCGTTTTCTTGGCGGCTGGCTTCTTCACAGCCTTAGCGGGTTTGGCAGCCTCGAGTTTCTCGAGTTTTGCCTTCAGGCGGGTAATCTCCTTATCCTTCATCTCAATCTCATCACCCTGGTTCTTGATGGTGGTGAGCAGGCCTTCGAGCTCGTCATTGTCGATGTCGAGCGGATAGAGGGCGTTCACTCTGTTGATGAAGTCACCCAGGATATTCATATAGTTCGTGAAGGCATCAAACGGTCCGCTGTAGATGCCACGATCAAGACCCACGTTAGAAGGTTTGGTGGTCATAAAACGGAAGTTGTTCGAAGCCTGGAGATAATCCCAGTCCTGATTAATACGCGGATCATTGGCGATGCGCAAACGATCAGCCACAGAATAGAGTTTATTGAAGGCTTCATGCTGCATAGCATTACCCAGCCAACAACTCACATCGCGCTCCTCATCCACCCATGACAATGTATCGGGCACATCCAGATTTCCCACACTCTTGCAAGCCTTGCAGATCTCCGTCGGTGTGGAGAAGGTGATGCCTTTCTCCTTAGCACAAGCGGGCAGTGCATGGATGAAGTCGAGGATATTAGAACTCAATGGTTGTGCAATACCTAGGGCGGAGAGTTCCATAAAGATATTGATGATTTGCTCCTCTTCTGGCAGACGGGCAATGCGGTCGATATAGGCATCAGCAAACAGAGGATAGCCATCCCACTCTGAGTTGTTGAAGCGCAGGGAGATATCATCCGACAACTCAACATCGCGGAGCAACAGTTTCAGGTTGGGGGCGATATTACAATTGTACACATAGTGTGGCGACTTCCAGCCCAGCACGTGCTTGGCACCCTCAGTGAGCATACCCTTGAAGCCCATCGCTGCAATCTGAGCACCAATGTCATCGCTATAGATAAGCGAAGAGTTACGGGCTACTGTCGGCTTCTTGCCAAACAGCTCCTCAATCTTGGCAGCCTGCTTCTTCACGTCGAGGGCGAAGGTCTCCTCGTTGGCCAGTGACGACAGACCATGGCTATAAGGCTCTGCGAGGAACTCCACGCAGCCAGTCTCGTTCATGGCCTGCAATTTGGCAATTACCTGTGGAGCATGATACTCCAACTGCTCAATGCCAGTGCCCGACAATGAGAAAGCAACTTTGAAATACTTGCCGTTCTCGTTAATCATGTCATGCAGGGTATTAAGTGCTGGCATGTACGAACGCTCGGCGATGTCGGTGATGCTGCGCTCATTCTCGTAGTCATCATAATAATAATGATCGGTACCGATATCGAAGAAACGATAACGCTTCAGATGAATAATCTGATGTATCTCGAAATATAAACAAATCGTTTTCATATACTTTTCACTTTTAACTATTAACTATTCACAATTTACTCTTCCCAACCAAGGGTACGGCGATAGAGGGTGCGGATCCAAGCACCGACCTTTTCCCAGGTAATCTGGTCTACCTCGCGCTTGCCCTCTTCTTTCAGATAGTTGAAGAGCGACTCGTTGTGGCAGATAGAATAGATGGCGTCGGCGAGTGCGTGGATATCCCAGTAGTCGACCTTGATACAATTGTCAAGAATCTCGGCACAACCCGACTGTTTCGAGATGATCGAAGGCGTGCCGCACTGCATAGCCTCGAGCGGAGAGATACCAAAGGGTTCACTCACGGAAGGCATGACATATACATCAGATGCTTTCAAGCATTCATACACCTGTTTGCCGCGCATGAAGCCCGGGAAATGGAAACGGTCGGCGATGCCACGCTCGGCTGCGAGGTGAATCATCGCATCCATCATATCACCGGAGCCGGCCATGCAGAAACGCACGTTACGGGTGCGGTGGAGTACCATTGTGGCAGCCTCAACAAAATACTCTGGTCCTTTCTGCATCGTGATACGACCAAGGAAGGTTACCACTTTTTCCTTACCCGTATGGTCAGGACGCGGGATAGCCTGATACTCCTCAGGCAACGGGTATACGGCATTGTGCACCGTGAAGCACTTGCGCGGATCCTGATGATACTGGTTGATGACGGTCTGACGCGTGAGCTCCGACACACACATGATACAGTCTGCCCAGTCCATACCGTTCTTCTCGATACCATAGACCGTAGGATTCACCTTACCGCGACTGCGGTCGAAGTCGGTAGCATGCACGTGGATACACAGCGGTTTGCCACTCACCTGCTTGGCATGAATACCAGCGGGGAAGGTCAGCCAATCGTGAGCGTGGATGATATCAAACTCTTCGGCACGGGCCACCTGACCAGCGATGATCGAGTAGTTGTTGATCTCCTCGTGCAGGTTGCCGGGATAGCCGCCTGCAAACTCCATCGCACCGAGGTCGTTGACGTTCATATAATTGAAGTCGGCATAGATATGGTCACGAAGCTTGAAATAGTAGTCGGGATCCATGATATTACCCACACGCTGACGTACATAGTCATAGTCCACATCGCGCCAGGCGATAGGAACAGCATTCATCGCAACGATGCGGCAGGCATGCTGGCTCTCATCACCGAAGGGATGCGGCAGGCAGAGGGTGATATCCATATCGCCCTGAGCCTTCAGACCCTCGGAGATACCATAGTTAGCAGTAGCGAGTCCACCAAATACGTGAGGAGGATACTCCCATCCAAACATTAAAACTTTCATAGTCGTTCCTCCTTATTTTTGATATGAATACTTATCCATGAGTTTGAGCGTACGCAGGATCTCTGCCACGTTCATCGCAAACGACATCGCACCACGTCCGTGGAAAGGCGGGTTGCCGTCGAACAACTCAGAGATGGTGCCGATAGCATGGTAGTCCATTTCGTCCTCATAGCCCACGAGCTGGCGCTCGATGAACGAGAGACGGGAACGCTTATAGAGTTTCAGACAAGCCTCCATATAGAAGCCGCCGAGCCAAGGCCAGGCTGTTCCCTGATGGTAGGCATAGTCGCGCTGTGTCTGCGGACCAACGTAAATGGGGTTGTAGCCGCCACTCTTCGGAGAGAGTGAACGGAGTCCCTTCGGGGTGAGCAGTTCACGGGTGCAGATATCCACCACGCTCTTCATCTGCTGCTGAGAGAGCGGTGAGTAGTCGAGGGCTACGGCGAAGATCATGTTCGGACGAACACTCCAGTCCATCATGTTACCATCGACATAGTCGAGCAGATAGCCATACTCATTGACGAAGGTGTCGACAAACGACTGCTTGGCAAGGTTTGCCCGCTCTTCGAGGGCCTCCGCATCCTTGGCCTTGCCCTGCTCCATCTTCATGGCGGCACAGAACTTCAAGGCGTTGTACCAAAGGGCATTGAACTCGACGATATAGCCGGAACGGGGAACAACAGGCTTACCATTAGCCGTTGAGTTCATCCAGGTAACCGCCTTATCACGACCATTGGAATACAACAGCCCGTTCTCGTCAAGGCGCAGGTTGGGATGTTTGCCCTTCAGGATAAAGTCGACGATGTCGCTGACCAGCTTACCATATTTCTTAAAACCTTCATCAACGCCCACCTCCTTGACATACTGCTGGATAGCCCAGATGGCCCACAGGGGTACATCAGGCTGCTCGATCTCATAGATCTTCACGGAGAGGGGTTTATTACTCATGAACTCGCGCAGGCCTTTCTCGGCAGTCCTCATCACCAGCTCGAAATAGTCGCGCTCACCGATGGCAAGCGTCAATCCGGGCATTGCGATGAACGTATCGCGGGCACGGGCCTTGAACCAAGGATAACCTGCCAGCAGATAACGCTCGTCTTTCTTGTCAATCTTCTCCATCGTGCCACTACGGCGATCGCGGAAGTGGAACTGATGGGCTGCCGTCACCAGACAATGATAGAAGTTATCACGCGGCACGCGGTCATCCACCTCCTCATCGAAAAGTTTCTTCAGCGTAGAAGTCTTGATCTGCGATGTAGAACCAGAGAAGATGATGCTCTCGCCCTTCTTGATGGGCATCTCGAAATAGCCAGGCACGTAGAGGTCCTCGTTCGAGGCATAGCCACGTTCCTGCTCCTTCGGATACTCCACACCACGATACCAGTCGGGCTGGAATACGAACTCATTCTTCTTCGAGAACTGCATATACAGGTCGGGATAGCCTGCATACATACAAGTCTTGATACCACCGTCAATCTCATGATACTCACGACTGGCGGTCATGTTCTCATGTGTAAACTGACGAACGCTGCGGAAAGCCAGGAACGGCCGGAAGCGCAAGGTGGTGGCAGAGTGGGCATCGACCAGCGTATAGCGGATGAGGATGCGGTCCTCATAATGCTGGAAGATGACTTCCTTCTTCAAGATCACACCACCCACACGATAGGTCGTTGTCGGCACCTTGGTGGCATCAAACTCACGGATGTACTTGTGTCCGTTAGGACTGAAATTGTTGCCCTGATACTTGTGGAGTCCGAGGTTGAACTCAGCACCATGCTGGATGACCGTACAATCGAGCGATGAGAGGAGCACATGGTTCTCGTCATCGAGCTCTGGTACAGGAACGACCAGCAGACCGTGGTATTTGCGCGTATTGCAGTCTACGAGTGTAGACGAACTATAGGCGCCTGAACGGTTGGTCCTGAGAAATTCGCGACGGAGACTCTCTTGCAAGTTAGTCATCACGGCTTTTTCTAATCGTAAATAACTCATAGTTCCTTGTTAGGTTTTTATAATGTTTATTCCTTTTTTTGTAGTTTGAATTTCCAAAAGTACACATTTTCCGTCAAACCACAAAAGAAAAAGTAATATTTAACAATAATTTAAGGCTATGTCTATAAAAAACCTCCCATTGAAGGGAGGCTTTATCTTGTTCAGACCGGAATGAGGAAACTGATGACTTCCTGTTCGACATCGATGCGGAAGTCGCCCACCGGGGTCTTCATCAACCGTCCGTCGATACCCACCATCGCTTTCTTGGCATAGTCAACCTTCACCTCAGTGGTGCGATAGGGATGCACACTACGATGATTGAGGAAGCGTCCCGTGATGAGCAGCCAGAGACCCTCGATGAGCTGCACCATCTCAGGGTGATAGACCACCGAAACATCAAGCATACCGTTATAGGGCACAGCATTGGGTGTCTGTCCGTAACCCGGACCACTGCCTATACAGACGGTCATCACCTTACGGTCGATGACATCGTTGTTGATCTTCAGTTTCATCTTATACTCCATCCGGTGGAAAAGCATCACGAAGAGCGACGTAATAAAAGATAAGGTACGCGAACCGAACAATCTGCGCGTCTGGCGGCGCAGGTTCATGATATCGGCCGTCATACCAATGTTTACGCAGTTCAGGAAATAACGGTGACATTTCTCACCCTTGGCATTGGTATAGCGGATACAGCCGAGGTCCACCTTGCGCAGGCGACGTTGCAACAGCCAGTCGATGGTCTGCTCCACCTTGTCTTCATCAAAGTCCCAGAACCGTGCGAAGTCGTTCATCACCCCGTTGGGAATCACCCCCAGGGCAATTTCATCGCGCACACTCTTCTCCTCCATCATCAGACAGTTCACAGCATCATTCAAGGCAGAGTCTCCTCCCACCACAATAATGGTCTTATAACCATTGGAGATCATCATCTTAACGAGTCGCTCCACACTCTCAGAGTTCTCGCTCTGCACCATATCATACTGCACCTTCCGTGCATCGAGCACGGCACCGATCTTATCCCAGCGCTTGCGAGAACTGGTAAGACCTGTCTTCGGACAATAAAGGATGCCCCAACGGGAGTCCCCTAAGTTAGGGGGCTGGGGGGCTGAACGACCCACTTTTGTATTACTATTTTCTGCCATATTGTATTGTTTTCTTTGCTCTTGTTCAGACCTCCAACCTCCTAACTTAGGAGGCTTATTATTTGCTTTATTTTTTCCTCCATCGGGAGGGTGGCGTCAATCCAATTGATTTTAAATCCGCGGCGCTCCATTCCCCTGAACCAGGTCATCTGCCGCTTGGCGAACTGATGGATGGCAATCTCAAGACGCGAGAACATCTCGTCATAGGTCAGCTGTCCCGTCAGATACTCCGTCACGAACTTGTATTCCAACCCGTAATAGATCAGGTCTTCTGCAGGTATGCCCTCATCGAGCAAGGCCTTCACCTCATCCACCATTCCTTCGTCCAGTCTTGTCTTCAGACGGCGGGTGATCTTCTCCCGCCTCAGCTCACGGTCGATATTTACGCCGATGATCAGCGAATCCACTGGCGGTAACTCGCGACGGGGCGTTGGATGCTCCAGATTATAGGTTTCGATCTCAATGGCACGGATGGCCCGCTGACATGAGTCCACATCGGTGGTATTGTGCATGTTCGAACCCGTCTTGGCCTTCAGTTCCGTAAGCATCTGAGTGAGTTCTGCGAGCGATTTGCCTTCAAGCGAATCCCTCAGTTCCTGATTCTGCGGTACGGGCGAGAGATGATAGCCTTTCAGCACAGCCTCGATATAGAGTCCCGTCCCCCCGCAGAGGATGGGCACCGCCCCCCTACTCCGGATATCCTCGTAGGCATCGAAGAAATCCTGCTGATACTCAAACAAGTTATATTTCGTGCCTGGCTCCCGGATATCTATCAGGTGATAGGTGATGGGTGATGGGTGTTGGTTATTACCGACAACCACCGTATAATCCGCCAAGTCCTTCCCTGTTCCGATATCCATCCTACGATACACCTGCCGCGAGTCAGCCGAGATAATCTCCCCGCCAATCTCCGCCGCCAGTCTTGCTGCTATCGGTGTCTTTCCCGATGCCGTCGGACCCAGTATCGTAATCATTTGCCGCATGTCACTCCTTCGTCTCGATATCCCGGAAATAGGCGTTGATCTCCTGACCTTGAGGAATCTTGTCGAGATAAGCCTTACCCTCCTCCTTGGAGATGGCCTTACCATTGAG
Source organism: Prevotella sp. (assembly GCA_016290175.1). Taxonomy (GTDB): domain Bacteria; phylum Bacteroidota; class Bacteroidia; order Bacteroidales; family Bacteroidaceae; genus Prevotella. The sequence goes on from JAEETD010000008.1 coordinate 21,503, forward strand.
GGAACATTCCTCAATCTCACCTTCAACCTCGAGCACATTCAGTTTCCACAACCGTTTACCGTCCTTGAAGGCGTGAATCTCCTGCTGCCACGAAGGACCACCGGCTGAACCACCAAACTTCAGATAGTGGATGCCATCCTTCTCACTCCTAGAGGGTTTCAGGCGGGGATTCTCGATGGCGATGAGCAGGAACTTGCCATCCTTACGGATGAAGAAGGCGCCGTTCTTATCGTCGTTGTCACGCAGCCAGATCCACTCGTTGTCGTAATCGATATAGCAATGCGCCCACTTGGTGAATTTCACGTGGCTGTCGCTATATTCATCAGCATGATAGAGCTTGTCCATCTCGGCAAAGTCCTTCTTCCAGACAGGGATATCCTCGTCGACCATCGAGTGGTAGCACTCGTATTCCAACTCAATCAATTTTCCCTCTCTTGGGAAGAGCATACCGACACAGTAACTCTCAGGCGCGCCATGGGTATAGCAGATTTCCAGTCCCTTCGGACCTTCGAAGGCGGCCTCGATGTCGTTGGGGATATAACCGTCGGCATCGGCATTCCAGGAAGCACCGTATTCGGGATCATAATAGCCTATCTGTTCAAGGACATACACCTTATCACCATTCACAAGTAACTCGACGGCAAGGGCTGACTTACGGTCGGCATCGTATTTATCCTTCGGGGCGTTCTTATACTCGCCCTTGAACTCGATGGCTCCCATGATGATGCTATCGCCGATGGTACAGGTCTTGCTTGATTTCAGCGCTTTCATACCGTACTGCGCCTCCAACTGCTTCACGATGTCAGCAGGAAGCTTGGGATATTCATAACTCTCGGTCTGACACGGTTTGACGTCGAGACGCTTGCGGGAACTGAGATAGCTGTCAGTACAGATGATTGAGCCCCAGGAATCTGTCCGGTATTCCAGTTTTGGATTGTCTTTGGGATCAACATAGTCGAAGCGGGCGCAAAGGGAGGGTATCTCATCGCGACCGTGAATCTCACCAATACTAGGGGTGTTACCATCAGGATCCTTCAGCACCTCATCAATGAACTTCACCTTCACGATCTTGTCGCCATTCAGCAGATTGGTATACTGGGCAGCATTACGGCGGAACATCTCCTGCAGTTCCCAATGCTTATGCCAGGCCTCAAAGTAATCTTCATCGCCCTCACTCCTCTGAGGTTCCTCAATATTAGCCCAATAGAGCACCTGCCGGTATTTCCCGTCGGTACCGATAAGGAACATCGGTAACGGAGTGGTATCGTTTTCCTCAATGATACTGTCGATGACGGCAGCCGTCACCGAATCCTTACTGTCAGCAGGAGCCGTCTGCCCCTTCTGCTTACAACTGATCATCACTGCCATCATGCAGACAGCCCCAACAAATAATTTCCTCATATATTTTTAAAACAACGATTTTTACATTACTTATTTTCCTTCATGATCGGGACCGATGGGTTGTTTACGGGGTTCAGGGATATAGTTGGCCTTCTCGCCCCACTTGCAGTCGTTGTCGGGAGTCTTCAGCCGAGCACGGGCACCGATCTTGGGATGGTATATCTCACATTTCTTGAGTACAATGTCATTGTTGCTCGTAAACAACGGGGCATCGGCCCAGTTACCGAAGAAGCGACATCCCTCGAACACCACGTTTTCGCTGCCATAATTGGAAATCAGCTCATATTCGCGGTTACTGAAGAAGTCACACTGATAGAACTCCACACGATCTGAGCTATAGAGTTCCATGATGCCGTAAGTGCAATCGTGGATATTGCTTCTATACATGGCGAATTCCCTGGTTTCACGGGTTACGACACCATAGGTGCCGCAGCCATAGAGGTCGCAGTTGGACACAGAGATGCGTTCTCCACCCTCGACCCCGATTACGCCACCATCACAGTAGCCGCCCTCGGTATGACCGATGGTGAGATTCTCCACGTTACAACCTTCGCAATTCATAAAACTCAGACAGAAGGAATAGCGAGGATTGACCTCTATGCTGGAATTGTGCTTACCACGAATGGTCAGGCCTCGGATATTCTTCAACACCAACTGGTGACCGTCGTTGCAATACTCGCTGATCACGACAGGCTGGTTGTTGCCGTCACTTTTGGCGATGGTCACCCAGGCACGACCCGGAACACCCGAGAACCAATCCTCGCGCTCCAGGATACGTGAGAGATTCAAGTGGACATCCTCGCCCAACTCAATGACGCGGTCGTTACCGAGAGCATTGATGAACTGCTCCTCGGTATTGACGGTGATGACACCATCAATGGCCTGAGCCATCTTAGGAGCCGTCTGGGTATTCTCGTAACGCACACGGTTGTCATCATCCTCAGCCTCTTCACTCTTCAGCAACTGGATGTTGGTTGTCTCGATGATATTGAGCTTGATGCTGTTGTTGCTGGCAACGGGCTTATACCAAGGCTGACTGCCGAAATAGTCCTGCAGGTCCTTCGACTGGAACTTCCACCCGTGACGGGCCAGGATCTCGTTACGCATCAATCGCAGCTGGGCCTTAGAGAAACGCCCCAGATAACGGGTGTTCATCAGATAGTTCTGCAGCATCCAACTGACATCGCGCTCATCAGCAATCTTCTCCTGTGCTACGCAGTTTTTCAGATTGTCGGGCGTCAGGGTCAATGTGTAGCAGCAGTCGCCATTGGCTTTACGGACAGCGAGGAAATTCATGCCTTCCTGACGGATATAGTCCACGCGGGCGCCAACTTCTCCACGGATGAAGATCCACCCGTGTGAATTGGTTGAGTAGAGGGTGTAACGGCCTTCCACACCATCGACCTTGTTCAGGGCGAACGAATCACCACCCATATCCACACTCTCACCTTCCATCCTGACGTTACCCTCATTATCGACGATGGCAACATACAACCGCTCACCGTCCCACCATTTGGAACCATCCTTGATCGTCTGCGACGAAGTGAACAGTGAACAGTGAATAGTGAATAGTATCACTACCAGTCTTATCAGCAGATTCTTATTCATAGACCAATTCGTTTAATTCGTTATATTCGTTATCTTATATTTAGTCGTCGAGCTTGAGGGGAGCAGTCTTGGAGTAGACTGGTTTCATGCCGTCCCAGGTAAAGGTATGCTGCACAGGACCGTTGTCGCCCCATTCGTCGACGACGATATTCTTGCCCTTCCTCGGCAACTTGGCGAAGATCTGGGTAAACTCCTTCTTGTCACGCATACGGTAGCCTTTCAGGATATCAGGCTCGGGCGTCAGCGTCTTCTTCTTGGCGTCGTAATCATAGAAACACACGAAATCAATGCAGGGATCAGTGGGCTTGCCCAAACGCACGGCGAAGAGTTTATGGCCGTTCTTGCGATTCCAGTAGCAAAGCGACATATAGCCGCCGTCAGTACCGCCATCGTCTATTTCCGCATAGCCGTTCTTCGTGTCAACAATAACCGTGAGTGCCGTCTCTTCATCGAGCACTTCCTTGGCGAGCCCTTTCTCCATCGTTTCGCGTATGGCTCCTCCCATCCACGTTGGCCAGGTCTGGTCAAAGCGTTCCAACATGATGCCGAGACTGCCGTTGATTACATTGTTGATGGTCTTCGTACCCCACCCTTTCTCGATATCCTCAAGCGAAACGGTCTCCTGTGCTATTGCAATGAATAGTGAACAGTGAAGAGTGAATAGTATTAACAGTAACCTTTTCATATCTATTTACTTCTTTTCTCTTTAATATTCTCGGTTCATCAGTCTGTGGAAAGCTTCCGTCAGGTCGTTGGCAAGACGGGAGGCAAAGACTTCATCCATCTGTTTCTGTCCCTTGATATCCTCATGGAAGAATCCACCTGATCCCCAATAGTAACGGGTTTCATCATTCTCACTCTTACAGAAATAGAACACCAGGCTCCCCTTGTCGAAGAGGAATTCCTCGTAATAGTTACGGGCGCCCACATTATAGCTGCGAGTCATGAAATAGGGTGTGTAGTACACATTACCCAGATTCTCATCAAACTCCCCACTATAATAATAATGTGTCACGTCCTTGATGGCTCCGGCACCCGGTGCCATGTAGTTACTGGTGACCACCGTCTCATCAAGCGGCACCTCAGCCTTCTTCTTATCGGCCATTCTCTGCTTGGCCTCAGCATACATCTTACGGATGTTTGCCACTTGGGCATTCTGTGCCTGTACACTACCTAGAGCGCACAAGCACAGAACCATTGATAAAACATATTTCTTCATAGGCCTGACCTATTCGTTATTCAGTTGCAGGAAGCGGTTCAGCATTCTTTGCCTTCCCCTTCGCAGCCAGCTCTTTCAGCTTGTCCTTACCCTTGAAGGCGAATACCCAGATGAGGAAGCATGCAAGTACCAGGAGCGAGATGCCCAGCAGCGGACGATAGAACAGCCATGCAATAGCAATCACGATCAGCGACCACACGATACCGAGGACGGTGCACACAAGACCGACACCCCAGCCGAAGATGCCTGCGATGAAGGGCACCACCTTGAGGATGGTCTCGATAAAGCCGAAGATACCCTTCAGACCGCCAATCACCATCAGGACACCGAGGATACGGAGGAACCAGAGAATCATGTTGTTGGCCTCTTTCTCGGCTTCGATGATCTCATCACCCGACTTCTGACCCATCACGAGGGTCTGGAAACGCTTGCCGTTCTTGGCCTTGAAAGGCTTGAAGGTGTCACCATCTACCACAGCCATCACAGTCACCTTGGCAGGAACGACCTTCTCGAATGTCACACGTACATCTCCCACCTCAGGCGCACCGGGCACACGGCCGAAGTACAGCACATTGCCAGCCTGGTGGATATACTGCAGATCCTTCTTGTTCTCGGCATTAGCCATTGACTTGACAATAGAGTCATTGACAGCCTGCAACGAGTCGAGGACAGCCAGAGCAGAGTCAGAGAGCAGAGCTCTTACAGAATCTGGAATAGCAGGCTGAGGAGCAGGCTGAGACTGCTGAACGGGCTGTTGAATACTCTTCTGCACCCCGTAGAAACGCTCGTAGGCGGCCTGGGTTGTCTTATCGAACTGCGCCAGCAGATTCTCGGCAATAGCCAGATCCATACCCTCACGTGATGAGATGCTGTGAATCAGACTCTCGTTCAGCTTATAGGCACCGAACGATACGTTCTCAGCGTACTGCTCAGCATCCTCAACAGTAGTCAGTACCGTATTCTTATTCTGATAGGCAGGATCATGGAACTGACTCGACTGAATAGGACTTGACACCCACTGCTTGGAATAGGTATAAGTGGTGGTGGTCACTTCCTTACCACCCAGTTTGTCCTCTTTCTTTGTCTGAGCGTGCTCTACCCACTGATAGTATTCTACCGAACGACGAAGGGCAATAGCCTTGGCACCGATACCGAAATCGGCATCCGTCAACGAATCCTCAGTGGTGGCCATAGCCGTACCACAGATCAGTTCACCTTCGAGCGAAGCATCCTTCTTGCCGGGATTCTCCATCTCAACGTATTTACTGCCGGCCTCGTCGAGCATCTTTTCGGTTTTCACGGCACGACCTTCGTTCCACCAAAGCAGAGCCGTTCCTAACACAAACAGCAGAAATCCGCTGCCAATTGCCTTAAATGAATTTCCTACTCGGGTACCATAACCCGTGGTTGTTGTTTCTGTATAAGCCATAATTACTAAAGTTTATAGTTATTAATGTTTATTGTCCGATGTTTGTTCTGGCAGCAAAACCGCCCTGAAGGTCTTCAACGGTCAGTTCCGTCAGCTGTGACATACTGAGGTTCTTCATGCCTTCAAGACGATTGGCCTGCTGCTGGATGCTCTTCTCAAACACATTCCTTGCAAAACGGGCATTACCGAAATTGCGGTCCTTATGCGCCACAGCGTATTCGAACTGCTCCTCCAGAAAGTCCTCGGCATCAGGAGCCAGGGTGTACTGGTTCTTCTTCATATACATCTTGAAGATATCGGTCAGTTCCTCACCTGTATAGTCGGGGAAGTCGATATACCGGTTAAAGCGTGACTGCAGTCCGGGGTTCGAGTCGATAAAGCGCTGCATCTCGTCCTTATAGCCGGCGATGATGACAACCAGGCGGTCACGATAGTCCTCCATGCGTTTCAACAACGTCGAGATAGCCTCCTGACCATAGTCCTGTCCGCCACCACCCTCAGGCACCAGTGAATAGGCCTCATCAATAAAGAGCACGCCATCAAGTGCCTGCTGAATCACAGTATCGGTCTTGAGGGCCGTCTGACCCATGTACTTAGCCACGAGTCCACCACGGTCCGTCTCCACAGTATGACCTTTCTTCAACACACCGAGGTCCTTGTAGATACGACCCACAATACGGGCAACGGTGGTTTTACCGGTACCAGGAGAACCGTAGAACACCAGGTGATATGACACCTTGGCCGTTTTCAGTCCCTGTGCCTCACGCTGTTTCTGGAGTTCCACAAAGTTGGCCAGCGAACGCACCTCCTGTTTCACGGAACCGAGACCAATCAGGTCGTCGAGTTCCTGATAGGGATCGCCTTCCGTTGGTTGGTTTACCACGACGGTGTCTTGATGGTTCTCTTTTTCCATCGATTTTTGCACCTGTTCTGTCTTCTGGGCCAATTCCTCAAGGGCTTTCTTATTGTCATCATCGTCGGCAAATATACCGATGATAATCAACAGCACGAAAAAACCGATCGAAAGGCATCCACAACCTTTGAGGAACTTGCCCATATAACCTTTCATATTACTCGTATCCATACTCTATTCACTTTTCACTATTCATTATTCACTATTCACTATTCACTTTTCTCTTCTCACTTCATCTCCAGGCATCTGCTTCCCTGGAAGCTGACTTTCTTCTGGCGCTCCAGATAATTCTTGATAATATCGGGCGTGGTGATGCCCACGCTATGACCCTGATCAGCACGGTTGGTTGGACTCACGGCTACGGTATAGCTGTTGCTTACCACCCGATAGGTCTTCTTCAGATTCAGTTTTTTACCGTTCAGGTCGAAGAGCGTGAGTTTCTTTACCTTCTGCGTGGCAGGGTCGATAATCACCTCACACTTCAAACCACCCACATAGGGGAAACGCTGCTTATCATTATCGTAACAGGAAACGAGCATCTCAGCCAGTTCCTTACCTGTGACCTGGACTTCCACGAGGTCGTTCTGGAAGGGATCCATCTTCATCACATCACCCAACGTGAAGTCGCCAGCGGGATGATTCTCGATGCGCACGCCACCGGCATTCTGATAAGAGAGGTCGGCATCTGTCTCTGCGAGATAGGCATCGCAAACCATACATCCCAGTTCTTCACGATTCTCGAAAGGTGTCTCAGCAACGGCCAGGACACGTTTGAAGGCGGGATTCTCGGAGAAATAGCGCACCAGCTCGGCAACGGTCTTGTTCTCGCCCGGCATACCTTTCACGGCAATGAGCTCTGCTTTTTTCTCCACAACCTTTCCACCTGCCAGCACCAATGTGGAGTGCGTGGCGAAAGGAACACTCTTGGAGTTCTGGGTGATGAGGATGCCGTTGTGCATCTCACCGCCTTGGATCTGGGTATGTGAATGGCCACCTACGATGATGTCCACCCAAGGCAGTTCTGCCGAGAACTTCACATCGGAAGTATAGCCTAAGTGTGACAGCAGGAGCACCACGTCGCACTTCTCACGCAGGAACTGATACTTCTGGATGGTTTCCAGCGGCTCCATGAACTTGATGTCAGTCAGGCGTGCGGGATGACTCTCAGGAAGTCCCATCGAGCCGAGAGCCGTGATGCCGAGAACACCGACAGAGATACCGCCACAGTCAAATATCTGATAAGGTTTGACGTGCATCTTCCACTTCGGGTCGGGCTCCATATTGGCACAGAGAGTCGGGAAGGTACCCAAATCAATGAGACGGGCCAGGCCATCCTGGTTCGAATCAAACTCGTGGTTACCGACACAGGTAGCATGGAAGCCTATCTGGTTCATCAGAGCTACCATCGGATAGGCGGGAATATCGAACATATCGTTAATCGGATCTCCCGAACGGTTGTCGCCAGCAGAAAGGATCAGCAGGTCGGGATAAATAGCCCGCAGCGAGTCTGCCACGTAGCCAAGTCTCGGAAACTGCTCTATGGCAGCATGAGGGTCGTTGATGCTAAGGATATGGAGCTCACGACGATTCTGTGCAGAAAGCGTCAGCGCCACGAACAGAGATAATGAAAATGTAATGATCTTCTTCATCTATTTATTCTTTTTAAACTTTATTGTATCGTACTGACTGGCAGGCGCACCCAGGTCAATCTCATGCCCCCAGCGGTCATAGACTGTCAGGCTGTCCACCTGGCTCACATCCATTCCCTTCAGAGCGAAATAGCTCAGGATGGCATGACGCACCTCAGCGCCTTCAAACACATCGATGTTCTTACGGTTTACCTTCAGTCTCATCCATTCATGATAGTTAAAGTTTATTTTGGGGGCAAAGATACAAAAAAAAAGCCGTCCGACAAAATCGGACGGCAATTTTTTATCAATAAGCGAGCTTTTTGGCGTTCGCTGCTTATTTCAGTTCAGCGAGGTACTTAATGGTACGAACCATCTGAGAAGTGTAAGAGTTCTCATTGTCATACCAAGCAACAACCTGTACGAGAGAGTTGCCGTCACCGATCTTAGAAACCATGGTCTGGTTAGCGTCGAAGAGTGAACCGAACTTCATACCGATGATGTCGCTGGAAACCAGCTTCTCCTCAGTGTAACCGAAGCTCTCGTTGGTAGCAGCCTTCATGGCAGCGTTGATACCCTCAACAGTTACCTCACCCTTCACAACAGCGTGCAGGATAGTGGTAGAACCTGTAGGAGTCGGAACGCGCTGAGCAGCACCGATCAGCTTACCGTTCAGCTCGGGGATAACGAGACCGATAGCCTTGGCAGCACCAGTTGAGTTAGGAACGATGTTCTGAGCACCGGCACGAGCACGCTGAACATCACCCTTGCGCTGAGGACCGTCGAGAATCATCTGGTCGCCAGTGTAAGCGTGAACGGTGGTCATGATACCGCTCTGGATGGGAGCGAAATCGTTCAGAGCCTTGGTCATAGGAGCAAGACAGTTGGTGGTGCAAGAAGCAGCTGAAATAACGGTATCAGCGGGAGTCAGAGTCTTGTGGTTCACATTGTAAACGATGGTGGGCAGGTCGTTACCGGCAGGAGCAGAGATCACAACCTTCTTGGCACCAGCCTGGATGTGAGCAGAAGCCTTCTCCTTAGATGTATAGAAACCTGTGCACTCCAGAACAACGTCTACGTCCAGCTTACCCCAAGGCAGCTCAGCAGCGTTAGGAATAGCATAGATGGTGATCTTCTTGCCATCAACCACGATGAAGTCCTCACCAGCCTCAACAGTGTGCTTGTTCTCACCGAACTTGCCACAGAAACCACCCTGAGCAGTGTCATACTTCAGGAGGTGAGCAAGCATCTTGGGACTTGTCAAGTCGTTGATTGCTACTACTTCATAACCTTCAGCCTCGAACATCTGACGGAAAGCGAGGCGACCAATACGGCCAAAACCGTTAATTGCAACTTTTGTCATTTTTACTTGAATTTAATTGGGTTTATACCTATATTACTAACTTTTTCGGGTCTTTTTGACACTTTTTTTCGATTTCGGATGCAAAGTTACAAAAAAATTCCTATATTTGCAGCACGATTCAGTCTTAATTTAAGTGAAAAGTGAAAAGTGAAAAGTGAAAAGTGATTTAACTCAAGGCCACAAGCCGATGATTGCAAAACGAAGATTACAATTCAACTCATATTATAAACATTAAACATTAGGATTATGGGATTTATTAAAGAATTCAAAGAGTTCGCCGTTAAGGGCAACGTAATGGACATGGCAGTCGGTGTGATCATCGGCGGTGCTTTCGGTAAGATTGTGACCTCTCTGGTCAACGACGTGTTGATGCCGCTCATCGGAAAGATGACGGGTGGTATCAGTTTCACCGACCTCTTCGTAAATCTCGGTGATGGTAACTACCAGACGCTGGCAGCAGCCCAGGAAGCCGGAGCCCCTGTTCTGGCTTACGGTCAATTCATCCAGAACATCATCGACTTCATCATCATCGCCTTCTGTATCTTCCTGATGATCAAGGGCATGAACAAACTTAAGAAGAAGGAAGAGCCCGCACCCGAGGCACCTGCAGGACCTACTCAGGAGGAACTGCTCGCTGAGATCCGCGACTTACTAAAGAAGCAGTAAAAAAAGCCCCCTAAGTTAGGGGGTTGGGGGTCTGAACGAGATTGATAATTCTATTGCATCTTGTTCAGACCCCTTTTGATTCCCCCTAACTTAGGGGGACAAAACTACTCCCACTCTATGGTTGCTGGTGGCTTTGAGGAGATATCGTAACAGACTCGGTTCACGCCACGCACCTTATTAATAATCTCGTTGCTGACCTTAGCCATGAAATCGTAAGGCAGATGTGCCCAGTCGGCTGTCATCGCATCAGTTGATGTGACTGCACGCAGGGCCACAGGATGCTCGTATGTACGCTCATCACCCATAACACCCACGCTTCTCACCGTGGAAAGCAGAATGACACCTGCCTGCCAGATCTTATTATATAATGTCTCACCATCAGTGTCAACATACTCACGCAGGCCTCTGATATAGATGTCATCGGCATCCTGAAGAATACGGACTTTCTCAGGTGTGATGTCGCCCAAGATACGCACGGCGAGACCCGGTCCCGGGAAGGGATGACGGGTGATGAGATGCTCCGGCATACCCAACTGGCGGCCCACACGACGCACCTCATCCTTGAACAACCACTTCAGCGGTTCACAAAGCTGCAGATGCATCTCCTTGGGCAGTCCGCCCACATTGTGATGACTCTTAATCACCTTACCAGTGATGTTCAGGCTCTCAATACGGTCGGGATAGATTGTTCCCTGCGCCAACCACTTGGCATCGGTGATCTTCTTGGCCTCGGCATTAAACACCTCTACGAAGTCGCGGCCGATGATCTTTCGTTTCTGCTCAGGATCGCTGACCCCTGCCAAATCGGCAAAGAACTTCTCGCTGGCGTCGACGCCTATTACATTGAGGCCCAGCACCTTGTAGTCTTCCATCACCTGCGTAAACTCATTCTTGCGGAGCATACCGTGATCCACGAAGATACAGGTCAGGTTCTTACCTATGGCCTTGTTCAGCAGCACAGCGGCAACTGAGGAGTCAACACCGCCCGAGAGACCCAGGATCACTCTGTCAGAACCCAACTGAGCCTTCAGTTCTGCAACGGTGGAGTCAACAAACGAGGCAGCGCTCCATTCCTGACGCGAACCACAGATATCAACCACGAAGTTCTTAAGCAATTGAGTTCCCTGAAGCGTATGGAACACTTCCGGATGGAACTGCACAGCCCAGACCGGCTGCTTGGTTGAAGCGAAGGCAGCGTTCTTGACATCCTTCGTCGACCCTATCACCTCGAAGCCCTCAGGAATAGCCGTGATGGTATCACCATGCGACATCCACACCTGCGAGTGCTGCTCGAAGCCCTTAAACAGAGGATTCGTCGTGTCCACCGTTTCCAGATTGGCACGTCCGTACTCACGACTGTCGGCCTTCTCTACCTTTCCACCAAGGGTGTGCGAAATGAACTGTGCACCATAGCAGATACCCAGCACAGGCATTTTGCCCACAAACTGCGACAAGTCGACCTTAAAGGCCTCCGGATCATGCACACTGTAAGGTGAGCCGCTGAGTATCACGCCTATCACCGAAGGATCGTCCTTCGGGAACTTGTTGTAAGGCAATATCTCGCAGAAAGTATCGAGCTCACGCACACGACGACCGATTAACTGTGTCGTCTGTGAACCGAAATCCAAAATAATGATCTTTTGCATTTATAATTCGTTTAATTCGTTGTTTCTAAAAAAGCCTCGGCCTCGCGGAGCGAGTCGAGCTTGCCCACGTCGATCATCTTCAGGTCATCCTTCACCAGACCCATGATTCTGGAACGATGGCAGACGGAGAGATAGAAGTCGATGATGCTGAACCTGTCGGGGAAACGATCCATCAACGGGAACAGACGGGGCGAGAAAGAATGGATGCCGCTGAAAGCGAACATGTGGAGTTCCTCACCATGCTGCGACAGCCCAGTGCGACGCACATATTCATAGGGCGACTTTATTTCACCGGTCTCGATATTCTTCCAGCCCATCAGTCGCATACCGTTGTCAAACAACAGATAGCGCTTGGTCTGGCGGCGGCTCACCAGCAGCACAGCATCCTCATCAGCCTGATGCTGTTTGGCAAACCAGTTGTAGTCAACATTGTCGAGGATATCCACATTATGTATCAAGATGGGGTCGCTGGGGTCGAACAGGGGTGCAGCCTTCTTCAGTCCCCCACCCGTCTCAAGCAGCATCTCCGTCTCGTCGCTGAACCTGACGAGCCTGGCATAATCCTGCTGGGCCACATAGTCCTCGATATCCTTGGCAAAATGGTGCACGTTCACCACGAAATCCCTATAGCCGAAGGTCATCAGGCGACCGATGGTGCGGCCTAACAGTGTCTCGCCTCCCACAGGGATCAATGCCTTGGGCTTCGTGTCTGTCAGCGGTTTCAGGCGTGTTCCCAAGCCCGCTGCGAGTATCATCGCTTGTTTTGCCATTTTTAATGTCTTATCGGAAAGCGACTGCAAAATTACATAAAAATGGTGAAAACACAAAACAATCAACGGGAAAACTTTGGCTATTTGGAGAAAAAGCAGTACCTTTGTCCCGTCAACTATAACAGATATGTTAATATAATATTAAAATGAAACAAAACTTATTATTGCTATTCGCACTATGCGGCTTTAGCTATGCACACGCTCAGGATAACAAGAATGGATTGGTTATCAACGAGATTATGCAGTCCAATGTCGAATGCATCATGGACGACATTAAAGAGTTCCCCGATTCATGGGTAGAACTCTACAACAACAGTGATCAGACAGTCAATCTCAAGGACTACAAGATCAGCAACAAGAACAAGGAGAAGAAAGCCTGGCAGTTGCCCGACAAGGAACTGAAGAAGGGCGAATACATCATTATCTACTGCGATAAGGAGGGAAAAGAGGACAACCGTCTTCACCCCGATTTCCGTCTGGAGTCAGGTAAGGGTGCTACGCTTTACCTTTTCTACAACAAGGAAGTGGTTGACAGTCTTCCTGGAGACATGAAGAAGATGCCAGCTCCCGATGTAGCCTTTGGTCGTAAGACCGACGGTGCTGAAGAATGGGGCTATCAGCTCACCCCGACTCCAGGCAAGGCCAATACCGGTGAGATTTGCGACAACAAGCATATCCTGGGAACACCCATATTCAGCGAGATGGGTCGTGTCACCACAGACAACAAGGCCATCAGCCTCGAACTGAGTCTGCCGGAAAAAGCGCCAGAAGGTGCCTACATCGCCTATACCACCAATGGTAATGAGCCGACAGCCACAGACACGAAATACACTAAAGCCATCAATATCACTAAAAGTACGGTGGTTCGTGCCAAGGTATTCTGTGAAGGCTGGCTCTCACCTTTCAGCACCGCCCAGTCGTATATCTTCCACCCCAGAGAGATGACACTTCCCATCTTCTCTATGCAGATCAACGACAAGTATCTGAATGACTCGAAAATTGGTCTTTTTGCAAATAACAAAAGTAAAGCTGATAAGAAAACTCACGACTGGCGTCGTCCGATGAATGTGGAATTCTTCCCAGTAGAAGGTGAGGCAAGTGCTATCAACCAGCTTGGCGAGATCCGCATCCAGGGTGGACAGTCACGTGAGAATGCTCTCAAATCGCTGGTATTCTACGCCAACAAGCGTTTCGACCCCGACCACAAACGTTACGAATATGAGTTCTTCCCTGATCAGAAGCCGGGTGTGAACCAGTTCAAGTCGTTCTCTCTCCGCGATGGTGGTAACGATTTCAGTGACATGTACTTCCGCGATCTCATTATCCAGCGCACGATGGCAAGTCACGTCGACCTCGATTGGCAGGCAGGTCATTCGGCCGTTCTCTACATCAACGGACAATATATGGGTATGCTCAACATCCGTGAGCGCTCGAACGAAGATAATGTCTACAGCAACTACGACGGGCTTGAGGACCTCGACATGATTGAGATTTCTCATGAGAAAGTGAATAATGTAGACCAGTTTATCGAAGAACTGAAGGAAGGAACCATCGACTTCTACGATAATTTCGTGAAATTCTATAGCGAGAAGGGCCACAATCTGGCAGAATATGAGGAGTGGATAGACGTCAATGAGTATCTGAACGTGATGGTGATGAACCTCTACTACGGCAATATCGACTTCCCAGGCAACAACTATGTGCTGTGGCGTCCCAACGACGATGCCAAGGATTGTCCCCTGCCCAAGAGATTCCGCGTGATTGTGAAGGATACCGATTTCGGTATCGGCCTCTATAGCAGAAGTTCTGATGTCAACACCATCGGCATGATCTACAAACCAAGCCAATACCAAGACACCTGGGCTTTCACAGAACCGGCTACCCGGATGTTCAAGAATATGATGGAAAACGAGGATCTGCGCCAGATGTTCATCGACAAGAGTTGTGTCTACATGGGCGACTTCATGAATGCTGAAGGAACCGGTGCCACAATGGATGCCATACTGGATGAAGCATTGGAAGAGTTTGTGGCTCACCGCAACAAGTATAACAGCGGCGGTGGCTGGGGAGGCTGGCAGACCGACAATCGTGCTGACATCCTTAACAAGTTTGAGAATGCAAAGAGATGGCTTTCAGGTTACACAGAAACCTCTTATAATTGGTGGACTGGAAAAGAAGAAACAAGAGTCGTTCCTTCACGAAATGATTATTTTTTAGACCATATGAGCAGCCAGTGGAAGCTCGGTACTGCCATTCCTGTAACTGTCAACAAGGACGTCACCGATCTGCCTGACTCTGTGGTTGTCAACGATATTGCTCTCTCTGAGGGCATCTTCGACGGAAAACTCTTCCCCAACCGTCAATACGTTATTACAGGTAAGGCTCCTGAAGGCAAGGCCATCAAAGGCTGGAAGGTAACCAAAGACGGCAAGTCGAATACCATCAACAATAGCGAACTCGCATTGACATTAGAAGCAGGTATTAAATCTGTGTCCATCGAAGCTATCCTCGGCGACGAGACGGGCATCAGCACTGCTTCTGTTCAGCCCCTGTGGCAGTGGAAGCGCACAGTTGGCGGTGTCAACGTTTCGGATGTTCCCGCAGGTCAGAAGGTCAGCCTCTACGACCTCCGTGGTGTTCTGCTGAGCGAGTCTGTTTCCGACGGCAGCGACATCTTCCTGCCTGCCACCTCTGGCAAGCTCTACATCCTGAAGGTTGGCAGCGAGTCAGTTAAGATTCAATAAACCACATTGATCACAAACGAGAAAAGGAGGCTCCGGCCTCCTTTTTTATATAATTATGATGAAACGATTCATACCATGGATTTGTTCCTAAAAGATGGAAACAATAATCTTGTCAACGATTGATGGTACTTCATAGGTAGCGGGCAATTATGGAAGCCATAGACTTGCGAGAATGTTCGAGGGCTGCATCCCTCAGTTCACGGTGAACCTGCAGCTCTTCCGCAGTCGGCTGATCGTAACTGACAGCCTTTTGGACGAACAGCCCCGTTGCCAGCAATGCGGCCAACTTACGCCGTGCCAGGGCATTGCTCTGATTGTATTCTAACGTTATGGTACACATAATTACAACTATTTAATGATTATGGGTGCAAAGATACGATAAGTTTCCCAATCTTCCATGCTTTTTTCAGAAAAAAGTGCTTGTCACATCTACATGGCTGCGGTATTTTTGCGGGAAGGCCTTCCAACACTTTTTGGGAAGCCAAGGAAAACGTGTTGGAAGGCCTTGTAAAAAACAGGGGGAAAATCAGGTTATTGAACCTTGACTTAACCTTGACTTAACCTTGAATTAACCTTGAATTAACCTTGAGGCAAAACCTTACCTTAACCTTACGGTAACCTTAGGGTACTCCAAGGGAAAACTTGGCCTGAAGGTCGACGCCCTTTAGTATGACACTAGACACCCTCTAGTGTCATACTAAAAAGTGTCTAGTGTCGGGGTAAAGAAAAATGGGGGATGCGTCAGAATGGCGCATCCCCCGAATAGGTTGATAATAACTTAGTCTCTATAATTCTTTATTTCTGGATGGACTTCTGGCCATTCTTGATGACGAGACCCTTATAGGAGGCGTCAACACGCTGACCTGCGAGGTTGTAGATCAGGCCATTGTCAGCCTTTGCCTGCTTCACGCCCTTAATACCAGCCAACTGATCGATTGTCTCCTGAGAGCCCAGCGTTATATTATAAATGTAATACCATCCACCCATAGAGATAGCGAGTCTGGACTTCAGTGTCTCACCATTTGCAAATGAAATACCTGAATCAGGATTGTTCCAGACATTGACGTTGATCTTTGAGCCATCAATGCTTTCATCATCCAGATAAATCTGAATACCATCCATGAAATCAAGATCTACGAAATAGCCTTGAGCATTGAGGAATCCACCATCAGTCCAGGGAAGGACAGAGCTGAAGATCTCTTCCGGTTCATCTTCTTCAGGATTTTCCGGCTTAGACAGGGTGAGAAGGGTGATACCATCCTTACCGTTGTTCAGGAAGCTGAAGTCCTCAATTTCAAAGGCCTCAAGCATACCAGCCATGTCAACTGTTGTTGCCTTAGGATCGTCACCGGTGTTAACAGGTAGTGCAAGGTCCTCAGGTGTGCCAAGTGTGCGGTCAGCCATTGTGACGTTCTTCTCACTGAATGAGCACTCCTCGAAAGCGAAATAATAATTATTGGCTTCCTGAAGAAGATAAGTGTCAAAGGTAATTGTCTGACAACCAGCAGCTCCACTAGGAATAGTCTTACCCTGAGGATCGCCTAGCTCAAATTTTGTCCATTCGGTCGTAACAGGGAATTCCGACTGTTCTGTACCACTTCCATCAACCCATTTGAAGGTGTTGTAGTCCTTGTATTTAGTAGGAAGTGTATGTGCCTGAGTGGCAATTTTGGCATCCTTATCTGCCTTAATCCAGAACACCAACTTATATTTTTCACCGGCCTTCATCTTATGCAGTGTAGACACAAAGAACTGAGAAGAATATCTTGCAGGAGCAGAAGTACCAATCACACTACCATCAGACCAGTAATAAGTGGTACTGTCTTTCATCAGGACATTACCCTCCTCATCAAACTGCTCGTTGCCATCAGCATCAAGGTCCTTAATTTGGACTGTCTGAGAATAATGGTCTTGTGTTGGCACTTTCACGGCATAGGGATGGTCAGCATCACCTGTTTCAACAACATCTGCTTTCTTCAAGATATTTTGTCCTGTCTCCTGGTCACGGACCTGTAGCATGAAATTAGAAACCTTCACCATATTTGGCTCTTCGTCTGAACCATAGTTTACAAAGTCAATAGGATCCTCAGAGAACACACCCTTTCTCATGAAGTTAACCCATCCTGAATTATCTTCGATAACGGGCTCCTGTGGCTCATCGTCACTCACAACGACAGAGATATCATCGAAATAGAGGTCAAAACTTTCTGTTGCAGAAGAAGAAGCCACATTGAAAGCGATTGCCTGGAACAACTTCGATCCACTTGCAGTATGGCTTGAAGATATCTGGGCCTTTCTCCAGATCTTATTCCACTTACCTTTCTCATAAGAGATGGTATTGTTGGTGAAAAGAGTGTAGTGGGTATAGCCATTGGGTTTCTCGTGAGCCTGACCGTCCATTGAACCCTCTCTATCTTCACATCTGACTTTCATCTGCAGAGTAATCCACTTTCCCTCAGGCACAGCCTCTTTAAGATAAAGATAGAACTGGGTGTTCCAAGAGACATAAGTACTTCCATCCATTCGTGCTGTTCCCATTGCATCTGACTCTGCTTTATCAGCAACGTGCACTTTGATACACTTGCCTGCTTTAAATGGATTTTGCACAATGTCGGCAAATTGTAGCCAACCCTTCACACCGTCGGAGTGAGTGATTTGTCCTTGTCCGGTTGCTTCGTCAGTCACACCTTCAGCCTTAGTGTCCTGCACCCAGAAGCTGGACCATCCGGCCTGCTGTTCACCCTCAAGGTCACCATTGATGATGAGTTCTTGTCCAAAGGCATTACCTGCCAGCAGGACACCAACTAATAGAGTAAATAGTTTTTTCATAAGTTAAAAAATTAATTAGATAAATTAGAAATGTAAATATTATAATGTTGATTAAAATTAGGCGGTACTGTATTCAAAAACAGTCCATTTCTTTTTCTTTTTGTATTATCAGGTGCAAAATTACTGTATTTCAAGGAAAAAGACATTGCTAAATGTAACACGAACATTATAAAATGTAACTTATGAAGAATTTGATAGATTTTCGTAAACGGTATTATAAAATAATACATAACTTTGCATACGTTTAAAAAATTAAGCTAAATTCTAGCAAAAACTTATAATCAACAAAAATAAAAACCAAAAAAAGTTTTATGAAACAGAAACAAATCTCAAAACAACGGCATCAGCTGGCCTTCGCGGCCTTGGGTCTGTTGGTAGGGGCCTCGGTTCTGCAAGGTTGTAAAGACGACAACGTGCTGACCGGACAGCCTTCATGGCTTGGCAACTCTATCTACGAGCGCCTCGAGGAAGACGGCCAGTACAAGACGATGCTGCGGTTGGTTGACGACCTGGGCCAGCATGAAGTGCTCAGCCACACAGGTTCGAAAACCTTGTTTGCAGCCAACGACTCGGCTTTCCAAGTGTGGTTTGCAAAGAACAACTGGGGTGTAAGCAGTTACGAGCGCCTCTCACTGGCGCAGAAGAAACTTCTGCTTAACAATTCTATGGTCAACAACGCTTATCTGATTGAGTTGTTGTCGAACGGCCGCCCAGAAGGCGAGGACAATCATCCAGCCGAAGGCCGTACGATGCGTCGCGCAACTGCCACAAGCATCTACGACTCCGTGCAGTTCATGAAGCCCAGCCAGATGCCAGACAGGCCGGTCTGGGATTATTTCCGCACCGTAAACAACGGTAGGGGTATAGCCATCGTAAGAGATGCCACCGAAGCTCCGATGATTCATTTCTTACCCGCCTTCATGAAGATCAACAAGATGACGAACACCGACCTGGACGTGCTGACCAACCATCAGGCCAACGACATCACTGAGGCCTGGGTCAATGGCAAGAAGGTTACCGAGCGTGACATCACCTGCAAGAACGGCTACATCCAGAAGGTGGACGGCGTAATTGAGGCTTCGCCCAACATGGCAGAGATCATCCACCAACACCCGCAGATGTCGACATGGGCAGGTCTGATGGACCGTTTCTGTGCACCTTTCCATAGCGACGCTGTCACCAAGGAATACAATCGTTTGTATAACACGGAAGACTCAGCCTACGTGCTCCATTATTACAGCGAACTGTCGGCCAACGGCAGAGCGTCACAAGACAATGACGGCTCATACGACGTGTCCCCGAGCGGAGATAAAGTCAGAGAGCTGTTGAAGTTCGATCCGGGATGGAACAAGTATATCAGTGCCTCTGGCGATGCTATTATGAACTACGATGCCGGCGCCATGTTTGTTCCCACCAACGCGGCTATCGAGAAATGGTGGAACGAGGGCGGTAAAGACCTCCAGGCAGAGTATGGCACGCTCGATAATGTTCCCGACGAGACGATTGCATCGCTCATCAACGTGAATATGCGCGACGTGTTCACGGATGCCATTCCCTCGAAATTCGACAAGGTATTGAACGACGCCAAGGTTGAGATAGGCATTACCATTGCAGATGTCGACTCCTGCTTTATGGGTTGTAACGGTGTGGTCTATCTGACCAACCGCGTCTTTACCCCTGCGGCATTTGCTGCTGTGTCCTACCCTGCCCTGGCTCACCCGACGATCATGAATATCATCTATGGAGCAATCAAACAATATAATTTCCTGCCCTTCCTGCTCTCCATGGATTCAAGGTACAGTCTGATTCTTCCCACCAACGATGCCATGATGTGGTATATCGATCCGGGAAGCTATGGTTCTGAGAAGGATGGCATGGAGGCCGTACAAGTATTGAAATTCTGGTACGACGACACCAGAAAGGCCACGAGAATGTACCGCTATGATGCGACTGTCGACGAAAAGGGTGAGATCACCCTTGACATGGCCTCTGAGAAAGAGGAAACGGAATCGGCTGTTAAGAATGACTGTCTGAGACGTCTGGTTGACCAGCTGATTATCGTAGGCGACATCGAGGACGGCCACGAATTCTACAAGTCAAAGAGCGGCACTCCGATGCGCGTCACCAAAACGAGCGATGGCCGTATCGCCTTTGCCGGTGGCTGGCAGATGGATCACAACAAGCTCCTGCCAGTGAATTCCGAGGATGTTTACACCAAGGAAAATGGTAAGTCATACGTCCTCAACGGACAAATGCCATTGACAACCGACAAATCTATCTATCTGACACTGGATGGGCGTGATGAATTCTCGCTGTTCCTGGAGTTGCTGGATAACGATGGTGCTGACTTGATGTCGAATGCACTTGTGTATTCCTCCTCCAACACCACCTATTATGCAGGTATGAGGAGTAAATTCAGCAAGAACCTGAAATTGCTCGATAATTATAATTATACGATTTACGCGCCCACGAACAATTCTATTCAAGAATTGATCGACAAGGGTCTGCTGCCGACATGGAAGGACTATGAGGCTCAGACCGACTCTATCTGGGGTTCAGAAGATGCCGCCGAGCAGGCTAAGGGCATTATAAAGAGCATTATTGTCAATTTCCTGCGCTACCACATTCAGGACCACGCCATCATGATCGGCATGGCACCTGAGAATGGCAAGTACGAGAACACTTTCGAGACCATGAGACGAAATCTCGAAACTGGACGATTCTATCCCGTTACAGTCAACAACTCACCCGGCCAAATGTGGGTTAAGGACGTCCAAGGCAACACACGCAAAGTTGTTCAGACCGAGGGACTCTATAACTGCCTCTGCCGTGAATACTGGCTAAATAATCTGGGTACGGATGTCAATCCGAAGTACACGACCTACATGGCATCCGACGCAGTCGTCCATCAGATTGACGGTGTGCTTCTCGCCGAAGAGATGAAACCCTGGAAAGAATTACTTAATAAAAATGTAAGGAGGAAATAAGGTATGAGAATACTCAAACAGATAATAATGCTATTTGCGCTGATGGCGGCATTGTTTATTCCTACGGCCGTCAACGCCCAGACTCCTATTACGTCAGTTCACGGAAGCATCAGCGACGATATGGGTCCCCTGATGGGTGCCACCGTCTGTGAGATCGACGGCAACGGACGTATCATCGAGTCAACTATTACCGACCTGAATGGTAACTTTACCATGAGGGTAAGAAATCCCAAGGACCGCATCCGTTTCAGCTATGTCGGTATGAAGACCGTCACGCAGGCCATCAACAAGACGACCTTTAATATCAGGATGCAGTCAGCCACCCAGCTGAAGGAAGTGACCATCAAGTCGCAGAGACGTGTAGGCGGAAACGGTCTGCCTATCCCGCAGCGAGAGGTGGCCAACGCTACCCAGACATTCTCGATGAAGGAAGTGGAAGGTATGGCCTTCACCACCATCGACGAGGCCCTGACGGGCCGTATCGCCGGTCTTGACATCGTGGGTAACTCCGGTGACCTGGGATCAGGCTCTACCATGCGTCTGCGTGGTGCCTCTACCCTCTCCACCCTGACTGATTCGAACCCGCTGATTGTTGTCGACGGCAACGTACGCTCAGTCGACCTCTCCACATTTGATATGAACACAGCCAACAACGAGCGGTTCGCCGAACTGCTGAACATCAACCCTGAGGACATCGCCGACATCCGCGTGCTGAAAGATGCTGCCGCTACGGCCATCTACGGTTCACAGGGCGGTAACGGTGTGATCGAGCTGACCACCAAGCGTGGTGCCCGTGGTAAACCCAGACTGCAGTACTCGCTGAAACTTACCGGCACTTACCAGCCGAAGGGTTACAACCTACTGAACGGTGACGATTACACCATGTTACTGAAGGAGGCTTACTTCAATCCTCGTCAGAGCGCAGACGATGCCGACATCGATGAGCTGAACTACAACCCCTCGTTCTCAGAATACGAGCAGTATAACAACAATACCGACTGGCGTGACGCCGTCACCCAGTGGGGTCTCCGCCAGAACCATTACGTGACCGTAAGCGGTGGTGGTGAGAAAGCCCTCTTCCGTATCGGTGCCGGTTACGACCATGAAACGGGTACGATGATCGAGCAGAAGCTGCAGCGTTTCTCGACCCGTGTGGCTCTCGACTACAATGTGTCTGAGCGCATCCGCGTCAGTACCAACTTCGCCATGACTTATACGAAGAACGACCGCAACTCTGACAACCTGCTGGATATTGCCCAGCGTAAGATGCCGAACATGAGTATCTACGAGCAGGATCCTGTGACAGGTGAGGACACCAATGCCTATTATACCATGTTGCAGAGCGCCAGTTCCGTGTTCAATAAGAACCAGAAGGACATGGTGAACCCTGTGGCCAGTGCCAAGCTTGCCAAGAACAAGCAGACCAGTTATGACATGACGCCTGAGTTGATCATCCAATACCAGTTGCTCGGTATGGATCCTGACTCCTGGCAGTTGAACTGGCGTGGCCAGGTTTATATGAACATTGCCAACCGTTACGACAACAGCTATTATCCACAAGAGCTGAAGACCACATCGTGGGATCAGGGTGTGAACAAGACCCACGACGGTTCTTCAAAGAGTGTATCGTTCAACACGAAACAGACACTGACCCTGATTCCTGCCTTTAAGAACAAGGATCACTCCTTCATGATGCTGGGTCGCTTCGAGTTGACCAGCGGCTCTTCCACCAACCAGTCAGAAGACAAGACGGGTGTTCCTTCAGGTATCACCACGACCCAAGGCGGTGGCCGTATCACCAATTTGAGTTCCGGATTCAGCCAGCATCGCTCTATGTACTACACCTTGTCTGCCCACTATGCTTATAAGGGACGCTACATCATCGACGGTTCGCTGCGTGCCGACGGTACCACGAAGTTCGGTCCCGGCAGCCGCTGGGGTTATTTCCCCTCACTCTCTTTGAAGTGGATCATCAGCGATGAGCCCTGGATGGAGCCCACCAAGAAATGGCTATCGATGTTCGCTATCCGTCCCAGCTGGGGCCGTACAGGTCAGCAGCCGGGTCAGGACTACCTCTATACTTCTAAGTACGGTTCTACCGACCGATACATCGACATGCAGGCCATGAAGCCGAACAACATCCGTCTGACCAACATGAAGTGGGAAATCCACGAGAGCTGGAACGGTGGTATTGACTTAGCCTTCTTCAACGATCGCCTATCGCTGACCATCGAAGGTTACTCACAGACGACTACCGACATGCTGATGTCGAATTTCCGCATTCCGTCGAATGCCGGATACGAGAACATCCCCTACAGCAACAACGGTAAGATGCGTAATACCGGTTGGGAGTTCCACATCAGCAGTAACCGCATCATTACCATCGGTAAGAAGTTCTGGGTTGATGTGAATGCCAACTTCGGTAACAACCGTAACGAACTGCTGGAGCTCGACGAGAACCTGCTTGACAACCTGAACACTACCTATGGTTTCTCGAACGACGAAACCCTGCAGCGCGTACAGTTGCACAACCCGCTCGGTGCCATCTACGGTTTCCGCTACAAGGGTGTCTACCAGTATAACTATTCTACCTTCAAGAACATGACGCCAGAAGAGCGCGCACAGTTCCTGGCTGAGGGCAAGACAGCCCCTGTGGCCATGAATGCCAACGGTGATGTCATCCTTGACGGTAAAGACGAACCCGTCCGTATGATGTTCAACTACACCAACGACGCAACGGGCCGTAATTACCGTTTCAACGGCGGTGATGCCATCTACGAGGACATCAACCACGATGGTCAGATCAATGCCCTCGACATTGTCTACCTCGGTTCCTCATTGCCTAAGTTGACTGGTGGTTTCGGATTCAACTTCACCTATGGCGACTGGCGTCTGAGCACCCAGTTCACCTACCGCTTCGGTAACAAGATCATCAACCGCGCCCGTCTGCACGCCGAGGCCATGACTGGTAACGACAACCAGAGCCAAGCCGTGAACTATCGTTGGCGTAAGGAAGGTGACGTAACCGAGATTCCACGTGCCATGAATACGATCAACGGCATACAGAACTACAATACGCTGATCAGCGACCGCTTCGTAGAGGACGGTTCTTATCTGCGTATGGGTTATGCACAGCTGAACTACAACATCCGCAGGAAGTATGCACAGGCCCTTGGCGTGAACCGCATCAGCCTGTATCTCAGTGCTAACAACCCCTTCGTCTGGACCAAGTACTCCGGAGTAGACCCGGACATCTCGAGCGGCGGCTACTCTCCCGCTATCGACAACGCCCAAACACCACGTTCGCGTTCTTACACTTTAGGTATCACTGTTGAGTTCTAAAACGATACGAATATGAAAAGAATACATTATTATATAGTATGCGCTATCAGCGCTGTCTGCGGCCTCTCCGCCTGTTCTGACTTCCTCGAGATTGAGCCTCAGAATGAGATTATCCTGGAGAAATTCTGGAATGAGAAGGCCGATGTGGATGCCATCATTGCAGGTTGCTATTCAGGTCTGCAGTCTGAAGCCGTCATCAAACGTATGATGGTCTGGGGCGAGTTCCGCAGCGATAACATCGGCCCTGGTAGTAACGTCGGTTCCGATGCCAACCTCGAGAAACTCCTCAAGGAGAACATCGAAGCCAAGAACAGCTACACCAACTGGTCAGGCTTTTATTCAGTAATCAACCGCTGCAACACGGTTATCAATTATGCGCCCGGTGTAGCCGATCGCGACCCGGCCTATACAGGCAGTGAGTTGCAGGCCAATATCGCCGAGATGGTGGCCCTGCGCAGCCTCTGCTATTTCTATCTGATCCGCACTTTCCGCGATGTGCCATTCTCAAGGCAGCCCTTCATCGATGACAGCCAGGCATTTGATCTGCCCGCAACGCCATTCAATGCTGTGCTTGACTCACTGATCGACGATCTGGAAGGCGTCAAGAGCTTTGCAATCAAACGCTATCCTGTGACCAAGGAAATGTACCAGACCGGACGTATCACACAGGATGCCATCCATGCCCTGCTCTGCGAGCTCTATCTCTGGAAGAAGGATTATCAAAATTGCGTGCGTTATGCCGACCTAGTCATTGAGTCGAAAAAGGCTATCTATGAAGAGAACCGCCAAAAACGTACCAGTTCCTCGGCCCGCAATGATGAAACCCTTAACCGTTACAACGGTTTCCCATTGGTGAACAACTCAACTACAGCCAACTATTACGGTGATGACTATAACACCATTTTCGGTAGTGACAGAAATAATGTAGATGAAGCCAACCAGGAAATCATCTTCCAACTGGTATTCGACGACAATCCTGAAGGAAGCGGCATGATAGCCAACGCTGCTGTCAACTCCTTCTACGGCAACTCACAGTCAACCACTGGTCTAGTTGCTCCTTCAGATTACATCTACTCTCAGATTGATGCTACAGGACAGGACCGCAAGGTATTTGCCGACAAAAACAAGAAACTAGATGGCCGCATCTATACGAATTGTTTGTACAGAGGCGGCAATAGTACTAGCAGCGACAAAGCCATCAGAAAATATGCCGCCAGCTCGATCGACATCATCAACTCTTCCGGTACACCTGAAGCCAGCTACTCCATCTACAGACAGAATCAGAATGGTTCTAACTGGATTATCTATCGCCTGACCGACATCATGCTGCTCAAGGCTGAAGCCCTGACGCAAATGATGGATTCTGGAGAAGCCAGCGATGCCAACAAGTCGCTTTTAGACAGGGCCTTTACGCTCGTCAGTGCCGTTAACAAGCGGTCGCTCTGCCAGACTGAGCTCAAAGACACGCTGGGTAGAGTCACCACTAAAGGCGACATGGAGGAATTAGTCATGCGGGAGCGCCAGCGCGAACTGATGTTCGAGGGCAAGCGTTGGTTCGACCTCGTTCGTATAGCACAGCGCACTGGAAACACTTCTAAACTGAAGGAAGCCGCCATGTTAAAAGCTACCACCGGCCAAGAACTGATTGGTAACCATCTGTCCAAAATGGATGCCATCTATTGGCCCTATAATCTCGATGAGATGAAGGTCAACTTGAATCTTGTGCAGAATCCTGCCTTCGGCAGTGGTGAAGACCAGAGTTACCAAAAGACGACGAAGAAGTGAAAAGTGAAAAGATAAAAGTGAAAAGTTATGAAACGAAATAATATATTCAAAGGATTTTTGGGAGGTCTGCTCATAGCCATGCTGACACCCCTGAATACGCTGATACTGACCAGCTGCTCCGATGAGCCGGACAGCGAATACTTCTACACCTTCACGGGGGAGATGATGAGCGACTGGCTGAAGAGTCCGGATCGTCCAGAATACAGCGAATTCGCTGAGATTGTAGAGAGAGCCGGCCTGATGGATCTGCTGGCCGCCTATGGCCACTACACCTGCTTTGCGCCATCTAACGATGCCGTCGACAAATTCCTGAAGAGCCGCGGTTTCAACAGTGTCTCACAGTTAAGTGATGCCGACTGCGATACCATCGCCCGCACCCATTTGGTTTCCTACATGTACACTACCTTTGATATGATCGGCCATAAGCTGCCGACGGTAAACATGCTGAACCGCTATTTGGGAACAGAGCCTGGTTTCGACAACGACAGTAACGCCGTTATCGTCCTCGAGAATCTGGCCAAAATCAAATTCGACCTGAAGGACGACTCAGTAGAAAACGGTATCGTGCAGCCTATTGATGCCGTGATTGAGAAGTCGAACAGTTACGTGACGGACCTGATGCGTGAGAATCCAAAGATCAGCACCTTCTACAATGCCCTGATGGCAACAGGTGTTATCAATGACGTACTGATGGTTGAGGATGAAACCTATAATCCTAAAGATTACCAGCCTGTTTACCATGGCACTGGTGAGACGAATACAGAAAAAATGAAGTTCAGTGTGCCTACCACCAAGAAATACGGCTACACCTTCTTTATTGAGCCTGACTCCTTATTGGAGGCAAAATACGGCATTAAGAAGGGTGATCTCAAAGCCCTATACGACTTGGCCTGCACCATCTATGACGAGGTCTATCCTCAGGATGTGAGTGCCCCCGGCCACAGCTATGAGAACCTCACGGACAGTGTGAATCCACTTCGCCGCTTTGTGCAGTATCACATCCTGAACAAGATTGCTGCCGGTGCCGACGATCTCACACCGATGGAGGTAACCAACAAGCCCAACTTTGAAGGTGCCATCAGTATTGATGAGTCTCTTGTCAATCCTTGTGACTGGCATCATACCCTTCTGCCTCACAGAATGATCAAGGTGGACAAGGCTACGGTCAATAAATATCTGGCCGGAAGCAAGAGAAACCAGCGCTACATCAACCGACGTAGCGACGCTAAGTTCAATATCCTGGGTCAGCGCATTGATCCTAATGATGACGAATACAAACACGATGGTATCAACGGCCATTATTTCTATGTCGACGATATCGTTGCCTTCAGCAAGGATGTTCAGGATAAGGTGCAGAATGTACGCATCCGCATGGACTTCAACACGGTATTCCCCGAATTCATCTCCAATGGTCTGCGCCAGATGGGTAATCCATGGGCACCCCAAAGTCTTGAGGAGAAAGACGGTTATAACTGGTTCTTCCCTGAAGGTTATCTCGATGGTGTACAATCCACCAATTGCGAATTTGTTTGGGTAAGACCTCGTAGTTACGCCAATATTTACATGTTGGATGAGTTCAACCTCTTTGGAAACTATGACTTCACCTTCCGTCTGCCGCCAATACCGTTCGATGGCGAATGGCAGGTTCGTCTGGGCTTTACATCTCAGAACACCCGTGGTGTTGCCCAGATCTACGTAGACGGCATCCCTCAGGGTATACCTTTGGATATGACTAAGGCCATGGACTCTGAGACCTACATCGGCGATGATTTTATCGATGATGTCAGTACCTATGACGCCATGAGCGCAGAGGAGAAAGCCGAATATCAGAAGGCATTGAAGAACCTCGGTGTCTATACCTATCCGCGCTCAGTATATTGTGATAATGGCGGAAGTGGCAATAGAGGCTATGCTATTCAATACAATATCAGTATACGCAAAATCATCAGCCAGTCGTTCTTGGATTGTAACCAAGACCATTTCATGAGAATCAGAGTGGCCTCTGACGGTACTGTAGGTAATGGTAATGAGTTCGCCCTCGACTTCCTGGAACTGGTACCAAAGAGTGTCTACGGTGCTGACGAAGGCGGTGATATGGAGGACGACCTCTAATTAGTTAAGAGTTAAAAGTTAAGAGTTATGATTACATTTAAAATATATAGTAAGGTGATAGGGCTCGCACTCGTAGCCCTCACCTTCATGGCCTGTTCCGACACCTGGGATGACCACTATGACAAAAAGGGTGAAGGCATGAACGACGCTACGCTCTGGCAGGCCATTACACAGAACAGCAACCTGAGCAACTTTGCCAAGGTTGTACAGGCCTGCGGATACGACAAGTCATTGAACAGCAGTCAGGTGTTTACGGTTTTCGCTCCTACCAATGACAATTTCACTGCTCTGGAGGCCGATGAGCTCATTGCTGCCTATAACGCTGAGAAGGGCAAGGTGATAGAGGACGACAATACGGTTATCAAGGAGTTCATCCAGAACCATCTGGCCATGTATAATCACTCCATCTCTGATTTGAGCAATGACTCCCTGATGCTGATGAACGGTAAGAAGACCATGCTTTCTGCCAGTTCGTTCGGAAACAATACGATTCTGTCGAAAAACGGCCACTATAGCAATGGTATCTTGTTTACTATTCAGGGAAGAGCCAAATATTTCCCGACAGTGTTCGAATACCTGCGCAAAGATGCCGATCTCGACAGTATCGCCAGTTTCTTCTATAACACCCGTTTCTACCGCAAGGAATTTGTACCTGGCCGTAGCGTTGCCGGTGGCTTGGAGAACGGTAAGACCGTCTATCTCGACTCTGTCTTCGTACAGCAGAACGATCTTTGGGATTATCTCTGGGCTTATACAAACGAGGAGGACAGTACCTACTGGATGGTCGTTCCCACCAATAAGGAGTGGAAGAAGCTGATTGAAGAGTACGAGCCCTACTTCAACTATGATGACAATACGCCGTTCCGCGACTCGATGGTCTACACTATGCCTCGTCTGGCCATTGTCGATGGTACGACTTTCAGCCGTACGCTGAACACAGACGCCCATCTGACAGACTCTGCCCTGTCGACCAGTGCAGCTGAAACCTACATGAGTCGTGATTATATGTGGGGCAACAAGAACCTCCATTACTACCAGTTTGGCGGCAAATCGGCTGAGAACACCCAGAAGCCCTTCGCTGCAACGGGCATCTTTACGGGTACAGACAACATCGAATGTTCGAATGGCCAGGTAATGAAGTCCAACGACTGGAAGATTGACAAACTGAATACTTTCCACCAGTGGATTATCATTGAGGCTGAAAACGAGAGAAACATCAAAGAATACAGTGAGGTCCAGAATAGCACAACCAAAGAAATGGAGCCAACCGTCAGACTGATGCCCCGCACGGTTCTGAACAACAATTCGTTCTACGGGAAGGTGTGGAGCAATGAATACGCAGAGTTCAGGGAGTTGAAGTCAACCGTGAACCATACGGTGAGGTTCAACATCCGCAACGTACTCTCCAACATCGGCTATGACATCTATCTGGTGACGGCACCAGCCTTGGCCTACGACGAGCATGCGACCGAATCGGATCGTATCCCGAACAAGTTTAGTAGTTCCATCAGCTATCATCTACAGGATGGCCAATCAGAGACCAAGCAACTTAAGCCGAGTGTTACCACAACGGCTGACGAGGTGAATTATATCCTCTTAGCTGAAGACTTTAAGTTCCCGACAGCCACCTTCGGTCTGACTGAGAGTGAGCCGCAGATAACACTTGACGTGACGACCAAAGTGTCAAGTTCTGAATTGCGCACCAAGAAGTTTACGCGTACCCTGCGAATCGACTGTATCATGTTGGTACCGCATGGCATATCGAATGTCAATGAAGAACGCTTCGAGATTGAGCCTCACGGCGACGGTGACGTCTTCCAATGGCTGAAGAAGTAATGTATTAGTTATGAATTAAGAACTATAAGGATATGAAGAAATATATATTATTTGGACTTACACTGCTGATGGCCTTTCCTTTAAGTGTTGTGGCCCAGGACGAGGATACTGATCAGGAAGAAGACCTCATCGAGACCCTTGCCCGCAAACTGACCCCAAAGCAGAAGCAGTACCCCACCCGAGTCATCAGCGGTCGCGTCGTGAACGCCACCACAGGACAGCCCATTGCCGGTACCATCGTCAGCGCTGACGACGTGGACGGCTATAGCACCCTGACTGAAGAAGACGGTACCTTTAAACTGAAGGTTCCCACATTCACGACCTCGGTATTTGTCAATATGCCCGATTATAATCCGGTGCGCTTAGGTTTGCAAGCCACTGAGCAGCAGCAGGTGGTCAAGCTCTACCCCCAGACATTCTCGAAAGAGTATGAGAAGGCCATCAATGTGCGTAGTGATTATTCGACCAACGACTTCGCCTATACCAACTCGGTAAACATCAAGGACGAAGTACAGAAGCATCTGGGTGCGCAGGTCTACAGCATCTCCCGCAACGGTACACCAGGTATCGGCAATGTGATGTTCGTACAAGGCTTGAACTCACTCAATGTGAATGCCCAGCCACTGGTAATTGTCGACGATGTCATCATCGACCAGCAGTATGGTCGTACAATGCTTCACGAAGGATTCTTCAACGACATCCTGTCGACCATCAATCCTGCCGACATCGAAAAGGTGACGGTGATGCGCAATGGAACGGCCCTCTATGGTGCCAAGGGTGCCAATGGTGTGATTATCATACAGACACACCGCAGCAAATCGATGGCTACCCGCATTACGGCCAACGCATCGGCCGGTGTGATCTTCGAGCCGAAATACCTCTCGGTGATGGATGCCGAGCAGTACCGCAGTTACGCTTCTGAGTTGCTGAAGTCGACCAATACCCGTAACCGTACGTTCAAATTCCTGAAAGAGGATCCTGACTACTATTATTACACCCAGTACCACCAGAATACCGACTGGAAGGACCTCGTGTACCACACAGCCATGACACAGAACTATGGTATCAGTGTGGAAGGCGGTGACGCTGTGGCCAACTACAACCTCTCTGTGGGCTATGTCAATCAGCAGAGCGCGCTAAAGTACAATGACATGGACCGTCTGAACATCCGCTTCAACACGGACATCTCGCTGAGCGAACGTTTCTCTCTCCGTTTCGATGCTTCGTTTGGTAACATCACCCGCGACATCCGTAACGACGGTGCTCCCGCCAGTTATGAAGAGGGTACGCCTACTGCTCCAGGATTCCTGGCTTACATCAAGAGCCCGTTTATGAGCCCCTACAGCTACGGTATGGGACGTCTGTCTGACTCGCACTACGACATCGAAGAGGAGTCCTACCTGACAGAGGCTTTGGCCAACTACAAGAACTACAACTGGAAGTTGGGTAACCCTGCTGCCATCAACGAGTATTCTGAGGCTGAGAACAAGAACCGTCTGGAGAACTCCATGCTGAACCTGACGGTGACGCCAAAGTTCCGCCTCACTCGTAACCTCACCCTCTCGGAGCACTTCAGCTACAACCTAGTGAACACGAACGAGACCTACTATATTCCTGTCAATGGTACACCAAACTACTATGTGATCAGTATTGGCGACTATATGCAGAATGAGGTACGCTCACTGGCTTCGAAGCAGAACTCTGTATTAAGCGACACCCGTCTGGACTGGAGCAACCGCTACAATGCTCACTTCATCCATCTCTTCGGTGGTGCACGTATCAATTGGGAGAGTTATTCGATGAGTTCACTGCTCGGTTACAACACCGGTAACGATAAGCAGCCGTTCATGAAATCAAGTCTTTCAAACACCAGCGACTACGGTACCAGTGACAACTGGAATTCCTTAGCTTGGTACGCACAGGCTGATTACAACTATCTGGGCCGTTACTTCCTTCAGGCCAACCTCACAGTGGAAGGTTCTTCACGTTTCGGACGTGACGGTGGTGACTTCCGTGCCTTCGATGCTGCCTGGGGTGTCTTCCCTGGTATTCAGGCTTCCTGGCTGATTAGCAACGAGCCCTGGATGGCCAAGATCAAGTCCATTAACTATCTGCGCCTGACTGCCGGCTATGATGTCAGCGGTAATGATGACATCGACTACTATGCTGCCCGCAGTTTCTTCAGTGCTTCTCAGTTCCTCAACACCATTGCCGGTCTGACCTTCACCAACATCGGTAATACGACCATCCAATGGGAAACCACCCGTCGTATCAACGTAGGTCTGGAGACCAATCTCTTCGACAACCGTCTGAACCTGAGTTTCAATTACTTCACCTCAAAGACCGACAACCTGCTGACCCGCCAGTCATTAGGATTCCTCAGCGGTCTGAGTGAGAACTGGACTAACGACGGTGAACTGAAGAACAACGGTTTTGATGCCAGTGCTGCCGTGAAGGTTATTGCGCTGAAAGACTTCCAGTGGGAGGTGGGTGCTAGCATTGGTCACTACAAGAATGAGATCACACATCTGGCAGAAGGCCGCAGCTATGTAGACACAGATGTCTACGGCGCCACCATCCGCACGCAGGTAGGACAGGCCGCCAACCTCTTCTATGGTTACCGATCACTCGGTGTGTTCGCCACAACCGCTGAGGCAGAGGCAGCCAATCTCTATGTTCTTGGTGAGAACGGTATCGACAAGAACTACTTCAAGGCCGGTGACATCCATTTCGCCGACCTCAACGGAGACCACCAGATTACAGATGCCGACCGTGAGGTGATTGGTGACCCCAACCCTGACCTCTATGGTAATATCTTCACGACACTGTCGTATAAGCACCTGAAACTGGATCTGCGCTTCAATTACTCTTATGGCAATGATGTCTACAACTATCAGCGCTCACAACTGGAGGGCGGTTCAAGGTTCATGAACCAGACCACTGCACTCCTTCGCCGCTGGCAGGTGGAAGGTCAGCAGACCGACATCCCGCAGATCACCTTCCAGGATCCGATGGGCAACTCACGTTTCAGCGACCGTTGGATTGAGGACGGCAGCTATCTCCGTCTGAAGACTGTTACCCTGAGCTACGACCTGCCGATGAACAACGAGTACATCCAAGGATTCCAGTTCTGGATTCAGGCTAACAACCTGTTCACACTGACCAAGTATCTAGGCAGTGATCCTGAGTTCACCATGACCTCGAATGTCATCGGACAAGGTATCGACGTTGGACAGCTAAGCCAGAGCCGTTCGATTGTAGCCGGCATCAAGATTAAGTTATAATTGAAAATTGATAATTGAAAATTGAAAATTATGATGACTAAGATATATAAATTCATTTTCGCAGTTCTTGCGATTGGTGGTATGATATCCTGCGCCGATTTCTTTGACCAGGAGTCTGAGCACGTCGTCTTCGCTGAAAACAATCACTTGGACAGTGCCACCGACTCTATCTACAGTGTCATAGGTATTCTCAACAAGCTGCAGGCGATTGGTGACCGCACTATCCTGCTTGGAGAAGTGCGCGGTGATCTGGTTGATATTACGAGTGAGGCCAATAGTGACTTGCGCGACATGGCCTTTTTTAACATGGGTGATGACAACCGTTACAACAAGCCAAGCGACTATTATGGCATCATCAACAATTGTAACTACTTCATTGCCAAAGCTGACACAGCTTTGAAGAACAATCGCAATGAGTATATCTTCATGAAAGAGTATGCTGCTGTGAAAGCAATCCGCGCCTGGACCTACCTCCAGCTGGTACTGAACTACGGTTCTGTACCATTTGTCACGGAGCCAATTCTCAGCAAGCTCGAAGCTGAGCAGAACTATCCGAGGTATGACCTTCAGGCTGTCTGCCAGTACTTCATCAACGACCTGATGCCTTTGACAGACCGTTGGGCCGATGAATACCCGATCTACGGTAACATCAGAGACCTCAGAGACGGTGCCTCAAGACTGCTCTTCTTCCCGATTAATGTAGTTCTTGGCGACTTGAACCTCTGGCTGGCCAGTGTCACCGGCAACGAGAGCACTTACCGTGAAGCTGCCCTACGTTACTACAAATACATCTCGCAGCGAAATGGTAACAACTCGTCCTACCCCATTGGTATGAGTTATTACACTTGGATGGCTGGATCATCTACCTGGGATAGCCTCTATGGTATTTCCAGCGGCAGCTGGAGTTCAGAGACCTATGGACGGAATACGGAGCTTATTACCATTATTGCCGGTGACTCCATCCGTGCAGAAGGTAACTACAGTGAACTGCGCAACCTGTTCTACTCGCGTGAAGATAATGAGTACCGCGTCAGCATCGTGCCTTCTACCTCTATGTTTAACTTGTCAGAGAGTCAGGACTTCTGCTGTCTGGGAAGCACAGGAACCACCTTCTCTTATGCACCCAAAGACTTGACCAATCATCGTTCCGGTGACCTGCGTCTCTATTGGTGTTATGATGAAGGTGAGACAACCGACCGTCTGACAGGTGAGCGTTTAGACGTGTCATATATCGACAAGCAATCCTTCCAGCATATCCACATCTACCGTCGTGCCATGCTTTATCTGAGACTGGCAGAAGCCCTCAACGGAGCCGGTCTCCCCCGTGCCGCCTTCAGCATATTGTCAACAGGTCTCAACAACGATGTGTATCAGCAGGATGTCTATCCCTATTGCTCTGAGAGCGACTCCTTGTGGATTAGCCAGCTCGACTTCCCTGCACTTGATTATGGTATTGTAACGGCTATGGAGTTTGCCACACGTAATTCCTCCGCTGACCATAACACCATGGGTCTCCACTCCCGTGGCTCCGGCTGGACACCATTCAATGAGTATTACCGGTTGCCAGAGGCTGAGCCCATACCTGTAGTTGATGAAAATGGTGAACCCATTGAAGGACTATTTATCATCCAGAAGGACACGCCGGAATTGACCCAGAAGCAGAAAGAATTCGTTGATAGTCTGCTGCTGAATGAGAACGGTCTGGAGCTGGCCTTCGAAGGCACACGCTTCTATGACATCATGCGCTTCGCATTGCGTCAGTCGAACCCCGGACAGTTCCTGGCCGACAAGGTCTATGCCCGCCGCGGTAAGGAGAACAGTGCTGCGATGAAAGGTGAGATCCAGAAAGACTTAACCAACCAGAACAACTGGTATCTCAAATGGAATGGTCAGATAGGTTTCTAAAATAAAGGAAAAGCCCTCGAAATTTCTCGAGGGCTTTTTTTATTTGAGTGTTTGCGTGATGCCTTGTTCCCGATGGCAGATACGTACCTCTATGCCAAATTTCTCATGAATATGCTCCGCCAAGTGTTGAGCAGAATAGACACTACGGTGCTGGCCACCCGTACAACCGAACGAGAACATCAGCGACGTGAAGCCACGCTGGATATAACGACGCACATGCGCATCAGCCAGTTTGTAGACACTATCAAGAAACGTCAGGATTTCACCATCATCCTCCAAGAAGCGAATGACGGGTTCATCCAGGCCTGTCAGTTGTTTATAGGGTTCATAACGTCCGGGGTTATGTGTACTGCGACAATCGAAGACATACCCTCCCCCATTGCCTGACTCGTCGTCAGGGATACCTTTACGATAGGAGAAACTGAACACTTTCACCACCAAGGGTCCCTGTGCATCATACTTTGAGAAAGTGGCTGGACCGTCTTGAGGATGCGCCTTATATGGGTTCAAGTCCGTCGTCTTATAACCGTCGGCTCTGCTGGCTGTCGCCTCTATCTGCTGGAATTGCGGGAGCTCTGTCAACTGCCGCAGGATATCCATCAGATAGGGATAATGGAATTGAGAAGCGCTCGGCTTTGCCGCTTGGCTATGCCAAGAACTGGCCAGTAATTCCCGAAGATTCTGAATTGCCGGCGGAATACTCTCGATAAAGTGCTTCTTCTGTTCAAAATAGCCTCTGAAGCCATAGGCACCCAATACCTGCAACGTACGGAACAACACAAATAGCGACATACGGTTGACAAAATGTCGCACCGGCGGCACCTCGGTATATTGTTTCAACGAGTTATAGTATTCATAGACCAGTTCACGACGGAGTTTATGAGGATAGCGTGCCGATGCCTGCCAAAGGAAAGAAGCAAGGTCGTAATAATACGGTCCCTTACGACCACCCTGATAATCGATAAAGAAAGGAAGCCCATCATGATCAAGCATCACATTGCGCGCCTGAAAGTCACGATACAGGAAACTGTCGCCTATGGCATAAGTATCATTCGTCAAGTCTTTGGCAAACAGCCGGAAATCTGCCTCCATCTTCAGTTCATGGAAATCAATCTCTGTGGCTTTCAGGAAACAATACTTGAAGTAGTTCAAATCGAAAAGCACACTATCAACATCAAACTCTGCCTGAGGATAGCAATTGGAGAAATCAAGGCCGATAGCTCCACGTATCTGGATATTCGGTAATTCACGGATGGTCCGTTTCAACAGTTCCTGCTCTTTCAGGGTATATCGGCCGCCTGCCTCCCGACCACCTCGGATGGCATCAAAGAGCGAAAGACTGCCCAAGTCAGTCTGAAGATAGCGCAACTGATCATCGCTGGCTGCGAGAATCTTTGGAACGGGCAACTGACGACGGGTAAAATGCTCCGTCAGATAGATAAAGGCGTGATCTTCATCACGACTGGTTCCAATCACACCGATAACCGACTGTCCTTCATGGTCAGTCATACGGAAATAAGTCCGGTTACTACCGCCTCCAGGAATCTGTTGGACATTGGCTGGCTCCGACCCTTTCCATTCTTTGTATAATTCTATCAGTTTCTGCATAACTATTCACTATTCATTATTCACTATTCACTGCAAAGTTATGGCCATTAGGCCAATAATGACATCATTTGAGAGTGTACGGACAGTGATGCTCTTAAGTTTCTTCTGCGGATTCAGTGGCATCCGCAGTATCTGAGCTGCACCGCCGGGAATCTCACGACCATAGACACCCTGAATGCCCAAGATCTTTCCCAGATCCCTGCTGACATCACCCGTACTGAGGCAAACACGATATGGCCGGGGCTCAGGAGCCCGGAAAGCCTTCCCATCCACATAATAGTCCTGTTCGATAGGACACCAGTTATCAGGATTCCGTAATGCCAACGTGTCAGTCGAACCATTGGCATAGGTCGCAATAACAAGTCCATTGTCAATCCTACTCTGCATGTGGTTGGTCGAGCCGGCCATCAACAGATAAGCACTCTCAGCCTTCCCCTTCAGCGGAATGACGACAGCGTCTGGATAGTTGTCCCAAAGACTCGTATAGACGATATTCCATCCTTCTGCAGGTGTAATGAAAGGTACTCCCGCCACATTGAACTGACCGTCCTGAATCAATGTCCGGAATACAGAATCATTTATCTCCGCTGTCAACTGGGGATGACACCACTCGCCAATGCCCTGCGTGGGAATCTGCAGTGTGGTCGTCTGCGGCCGCGGACTCAGGTATTCATTCTTATAGATATCATCAACCTCTGAATTAAAAAACCTGTCAATTGTCTGAACCTTAAACTGCTTCGTCATGTCCGGCTCTTCGAGGCCAAGTATCACAGAGGGACGGTTCTTTTGTGTCAATGCATCGCTTGACACAAAAGAACCGTCCCTCTGTGATACCTCCATCACCTGATGCTCCTCGGCATTACCTTCGATATCACGATACTGCCCATTGCCCAGATTCTGGCGCAGCACAATCTTCAAAGGCTGACGGAAGTTCTGGGTGATGTCGTATCGGCAGACACCGTCCTTCCGCGTATACTTATATTCCAGATACGGTGTCTTCACACTGGCACTATCCCACTCCGACGGGAATCCCGGACGGATGATGCACCTGCCGTCGAGTGCCTGCGGTATGATGCCAAAGAGCCCCTGCAGCAAAGTGCGTGAAGAGATGCCGATACAATCGCCGAAGTCACGATAGCACTCCCCTCGGGCAGCATCATAATAACTGACCTGCCCGAAGTTTCCTGGAGATGCACCGTAATACATCTGGTCAAGGATATTCCCCTTCATCAACCGATAGGCTTCATCCGCACGCCCTGCCTCATAATAGGCCAACGCCGTATGCATCACCTCAGCAGCCGCCACATTATTGATACTCCACGAATAAGGCAGCCAGTCGCTGGTGGCGATCGTCTGGAAACCAGTTTTTTCGACATCAATATGGGGAATGTGCTCATCCACATATCTCGTAGCCTGATAAGCCTGTTCCGGTGTACAGGTGCCACAATCAATCGGTGTATAGATACTCCACACGGCAGGATGCTCATGTTTACGTTTCAGTCCCATCACGTCCTGGTATTCTGCCCAGACACCCTTTTCCGGTAACCACAGCCGTTCGTTCATCGCCTTCAGGATGGCCTCAGACTCCTTCCGATAAGGTTCAGGATCTTCACCGATGATTTCCGCAATACGGGCTGCGAGTTTATTGCCCCGATAGTTATACGCCGAAGAATGCGTCACCGCCCCACCATTATAATACAGTGCATCGCTGGCCCAGATACAACAATAGGCATCGTACAGATGGTCGCCGTCAGGGTCATAGTTCCGTTTCTCCCAGGCAAGGTGCGATTGTATCACCGGCCACATCTTCCGCATATAGGCCGTATCGGCATCGTACTGGAAATGCCAGAGCAGCTCATCGATATAGTTCAGGTTCATATCATAATGGTGCATCTGATCATT
The DNA here is from genome assembly GCA_016290175.1 of Prevotella sp. GTDB lineage: Bacteria > Bacteroidota > Bacteroidia > Bacteroidales > Bacteroidaceae > Prevotella. The sequence goes on from JAEETD010000008.1 coordinate 60,480, forward strand.
GCGTTCCGGATTACGACATATATAGCCGTTGGAGTACATCTGCGTGCCCCATTTCTTCTCTGCACGGGCCAGATTCATCTTCGGATCCTGTGAGGGATGGGGAATCACAGGCTCCACGTTCGTCACCTGACTCTTGGCATAGGCATCGAAATGCGAGATAGCCCGATCGTGCCAACCCAATACATCTCCTAAATAACCAGCCCGCCAACCTGCCAACGGCATGCGCCAGCCGATACAGCCATGCAGCCACGTCTGTCCGTCCCAGTCGCCATCAGCTGCCAGCACCAAGGCACCACCAAGCGTGTTGATATAAGGGTCAGGGGTCTGGAACTGAATACGTGATGCTAACTGACGATAATGGCGACGGGCCTGCTGATAATAGGCTCTACCCGAGTCCGGTTCAAGCTGTCGCACCTGATCCAGTTCCACTTCCAGGTAAAGTGCATGCGCATGACCAAAAGAAGCATCCAACGTCTGAAGCGGTTCACCAGCCGCTTCCAGACAACCTGGCTTGTCAGCGCCAATGTCCCCATTACGATGCAGTTTCGGTTGGGCAATCTGACAAACAGTCACCCGCATCTTTCCCTGCAGTTGGGGAGAGGTAATGCGCCAGACAGCAGCCTCACGGTCAGGCATTGCCAGCGCCTCGAATCTGATATAGCCATCCCCCCACTGCTGGTCTTGCAGAAGATAATATCTACGTCCATTGCCATAGGTAGAAAGACAATACTCCGTTTCATCCAACGGATAAGCCACCCCATCTTTCTCAAAGATAAAACGGATGTTGCGGTGATGATCTTTCTTGACCACCGCAAAAACAGGCCGGTCGGATGTCTCCAGTCGCCAGTCGGTATAGGAACCATATAGGGCACGGGTATAACGGTTGGTGCCGTTTTCGCAGACGAAACTCCCATGACGGGGCTGATACTGCTGCTGACGCACCACGCCGATCTTGTCGAGGTTGTAGGAGGTCGACTCGATAAAGTCACCGATTTTCTGCTGTTGGGCGTTAGCAACAGCACAAAGGCAAAGGGTTGCAAGTAACAGAATCCTTCTCATGCCTGCAAAAGTACAAAAAGTTTGTGAATCCTGCAACGTTTGGGGCATAAAAAAGCCGGTTGTCTCCCGACACCCGGCTCCAAAAAACAAACTACTTAAAAACTAATCTACTAAAACAAATCAAAAAAATATCTTTCACTTAAGAGTGTCTAACACTTTCTTGCGAGCAAAGGACAATACACCTTTCTCACGTTGCAAAGGTACGTCAAAATGCAGGATTATACAAATTATTATCAAATAAAATAGTTGTGTTCGCACAAAAATACCAAAAAAAGGGGATGAACATTATCGTCCATCCCCTTTTTTGATATATTTGGTTTGCAAAATTATACCATTAAGGCCTCATCCGCAAACACTTTACACTATTCACTTTTTACTTTTCACTTCTACATCATGCCGCCCATGCCTGGTGCACCGCCCATCGGCATGGCAGGCTCCTTCTCAGGCTTGTCAACGATCAGACACTCTGTGGTCAAGAACATACCGGCGATAGAAGCAGCGTTCTCAAGAGCTACACGAGCCACCTTGGCAGGATCAATAACACCAGCCTCGCGCAAATCCTCATAAACATCGGTACGGGCATTGAAACCGAAGTCGCCCTTACCCTCGCGAACCTTCTGAACAACCACAGCGCCCTCTGCACCGCCATTGACGGCAATCTGACGCAACGGCTCCTCAATGGCACGGCAAATAATGTTAATACCGGTTTGCTCGTCGGCATTGTCACCCTTCAGACTGGCCAGAGCCTCTTGGGCACGGATATAGGTTGTACCACCACCAGCAACCACACCTTCCTCGATGGCAGCTCGGGTAGCGCAGAGAGCATCGTCAACACGATCCTTCTTTTCCTTCATCTCCACCTCAGAGTTGGCACCTACATAGAGAACAGCTACGCCACCTGCCAACTTGGCCAGACGCTCCTGCAGTTTCTCCTTATCATAAGATGAGGTGGTCACCTCTATCTCTTTCTTAATCTGGGCAATACGATCCTGGATAGCCTGCTTGTCACCGGCACCGTTTACGATGGTGGTGTTGTCCTTAGAAACAGTCACCTTGTCGCAGGTACCCAACATCTCGAGCGTTGCCTGCTCCAGCTTCAGACCCTTCTCTTCGCTAATTACCACGCCACCAGTCAGTGTTGCGATATCCTCGAGCATAGCCTTACGACGGTCACCGAAGCCAGGAGCCTTTACAGCGCAGATCTTCAGTCCGCCACGCAGACGGTTAACGACGAGTGTGGTCAGTG
>JAEETD010000126.1 GCA_016290175.1 Prevotella sp.
GTAGAATGAAAAAATATGCCTACCTTTGCACCCGCTTAACGAAAAAGTTGATGGCGGGATAGCTCAGCTGGTTAGAGCGCATGATTCATAATCATGAGGTCGCCGGTTCAATCCCGGCTCCCGCTACACTAAAAATCAACGAGTTACAGAGATGTAGCTCGTTTTTCTTTTGCCTATGGTGAAATTCGGGTGAAATTCGCGACGAAAAAGTTAAGGGTGAAATTGGTGCAAAACACCCTTATCTTATGCGATTTCTTGCAATTTCGACTCCATTTAAATAAATAAGGTGTACCTTTGTACCCAAAATGGTTTCAATAACAAGAAAAATGAAGGAAATTTGAAAAAAGTTATCGTTTTGCTTAGTTTTTCGGTTCGCTGAATCGTCCTTGTTGTGTATGAATGATAATTATGACAAAGGAAGAATTTGAAGACATATACCGTCAGCATTATGCCAAGATGTACCGTCTGGCAAGGACGATGCTCTATGATGCCGACGAAAGCAAGGATGTGGTGAGCGACATCTTCGCCCGACTGCTACGAGATTGTGACGGACCACAGAAGGACAAAATGGAAGGCTACCTGATGACTGCCGTACGTAACCGCTGTCGCGACGTGCTTTGTCACAAGTCGATGCAAGAACGGGTGGAAAAGCTCTTCTTGCAGGAGTCGATGCAGTGCCAGATCGTTTCGATGAATGATGATGACCGTCTGGAACGGCTGATGCAATTCATTGAGGCGGAACTGCCACCGCTTAGCCAGCAGATTTTCCGACTGCGGTTCCTCAGCGAGATGAGTTATGAGGAAGTGGCACAGGCCGCGGGCGTGAGCAAAGTGACGGTTTACAACCACTTGTCACAGTCGGTACAGCGAATCAAAGAGTATTTTCAGCAACAAACAGCAAAACGACAAACGTTATGGAACAGCAAGACAAATTGGATCAGTTAGTAGCAGAGAACCAGGAACTGCTAGCGCTGACAAAGCAAGCCTTTGTGAAGCGTGAAGTCGAAAAGGAATCCGTTCCCGTGGACGAGGAATGGGAGAAGTTCGCAACGGAACACGCTGAAGAATTAGAAGCCCTTGAAAAAGACGAGCCACGCACAGCCACCATTAAGAAACTGATGGGCTTATTCCCGTACAAGGTGGCTGCAAGCATCATCGGCATCCTCTTTACGGTAGGAGTGGCTTTTGCAGCCATCCACATCGTGCGTATGGTTAGCAATCCCAAACCACAGACTATGCAGGCAGAGCAAACCATATCTGCCAAACCTACATCGGCATTGCCGACAGATACTGTCAAGACGGACACGACAACCACAACAATGCCCATTGTTTTCGACAATGTGACATTGGATAAGATGCTGCCCCAGATAGCTGCCTATTACAATAAAGAAGTGGAATTCCAGAATGCCGATGCCCGCCAGTTCCGTTTCTATTTCGTATGGAAACAGGACGAGATGCTCGACGTCGTGCTGCATCGGCTCAACCTCTTCGAGAGCATCACTGTAGAACTGAAGTCGGACAAGATTGTAGTAGAATAAGCCATGAATAGAATCATATCGCTGCTTTTCTGCTGCCTTGTTTTTGCCGGAGTGCAGGCCCAGAAGATTACACGCGAATACAACAACGTGTCGCTCAGCGAAGCCCTGCGCCAACTGAACGAGCAGACCGAGGAGTACACCATCAGTTTCCTCTACAACGAACTGGAGGACTTCCGCATCACTACATCAGTACATCACAAGACCGTTCCCGATGCTATCCGTCAGATGATAGGCTTCTATCCCATCCGCATGACCGTCGAGCCAGGGATTGCAAATCCCAGCCAACAGGAAATCATCGTCGAGTGTCCGCAGAAGACAGCCCCCCGCTACAAGGGCACCGTCATCGACGAGCAAGGCCAGCCCGTAGCCTACGCCAACATCGCCCTGCTTTCGCCTCAGGATTCCACGCTGATTACTGGTGGAGTATCGAATGAAAGCGGTCTCTTTGTCATTCCATGCGAACAACATCCCGTCCTCGCACGTATCTCATATGTGGGTTACAAGACTATTTACAGGCAATGTAACACCAAAGAACTCGGCACGATACGGATGCAGCCAGAGACGATGACGCTAAAAGGAGTCGTTGTTAGAGGCGAGATACCGCAATACAAGATGACCACGGGTGGCATGACCGTTGATATTGAGAACTCGCTGCTGAAGGATGTCGGCACCGCTGACGATGTGCTGTCGATGCTGCCACAGGTACAGGGCAGCGACGGCAACTTCACCGTCTTTGCCAAGGGTACGCCTGAAATCTACATCAACAACAAAAAGGTGCAGAATGCCAGGCAGGAACTGAAACAACTGAAGTCCACCGACATCAAGAGCGTGGACATCATCACTTCGCCTGGAGCTAAATACAATGCAGAGGTCGGGGCGGTCATTCGCATCAAGACCATCCGACGGCAAGGTGACGGCATGAGTGTGGAGGCATATAGTCAGGTGAAGCGTAATAACAAGTGGACGACCTACGATGATGTGACCGTGAAGCATCGCAAAGGAGGGCTGGAGGTATTCGGCATGCTGGAACTTACCAATGGAAGTCACAGTGAGGATAATACCATTACAACCGACACGCATGCCAACGGCAATCATATCAGCATCCGCCAATCTGCACCCAACACCTTTTGGTACACCGAGATGGGTGGGAAACTGGGGGCCAGCTACGAATTCGACGAGGATAATTCCATCGGTTTCTCCTATGAACTGAATGGCTCGCTGTATCAGGGAGGAGAGGCGATGTGTGAGCAAACTATTACACGCAACGACACGCTGGAAGGCAACATTGACCAGCTTATGGGCATCACTGCTGCCGACCGTCCGCATCATGCTGCAAATGTTTACTATGTGGGCAAGGCGGGCAAACTGGGCATTGACTTCAATGGCTCGTGGATTTGGAAGAAAAACGTGCGCGACCAGACATCCTTTGAGCATAGTCTGCAACTGGCCGACCGTACCGTGACTACGCACAACGAAAACCGCAACCACATGTTGGCCGGGAAACTGGTGCTGACCTATCCGATATGGAAGGGCGAATTGAGTGCGGGCACGGAAATATCACGCTCCAACAGCCACGGAATCTATAGTAATGTGGAGCAAGTGGTGACACCTTCCGACGATGAAATCAAGGAAAGCAACGTGGCGGGATTTGTCGAATACCAGATGAAGCTGGGCGATTGGAGTCTCAACGGCGGACTGCGCTATGAGGCCGTCACGTCCGACTATTATTCATTCAACCAGTACCAAACAGAGCCGAGCCGTAAATACCACGATCTGTTTCCGAATCTCTCCGTTGGCTGGCAAAAGAACAAATGGGGCATCCAATTGAGTTATAACAAGCGCATCAGCAGACCGAGTTATTATCAACTAAATTCCAATATCCAGTATGACAACCGTTATGAATATGAAGGTGGAAATCCCTTGTTGCGACCTACCATCAAACAGAGCCTCGACCTCAACGTCACTTACTCGTGGTTAAATTTCACCGCAGGCTATAGCCATAACAAGGACGTAGGACTAAGATTCGGAACTCTGTATCAAGAGGGTACAGAGATTACTATTTGGACGAGCCGCAACTTTGACAAACAAGAATCTTTCTATGCCTCACTGACAGCTTCGCCCAAGTTTGGTTTCTACAGCCCAACGCTGACCCTCAGTTACTTTCAGCAGAACTTCGATACGCAGGCATACGGCCTCGCTACGAAACTCAACGAACCTGAATGGCAGATAAACTTCCGCAACTGGTTCACCATCGGCAAGACCGCGAAGGCCATGCTCTATCTGCACTATTCCACCAGCCACGACTACGGCTTTAATCACTATGCCCACGAGTTCAACGTCAATGCCCGTGTGCAGAAGACTTTTCTCAACGGCAACCTCACCGTAGCCCTCTTTGCCAACGACATCTTCCGCAATCTCCGTGAACGATGGACGGGCTACTATCCCGTCACCACGATGGGCAAGGATGCTTACGTCTATACGCAGAACATCGGTGCATCACTCACGTATAACTTCAATGCTACCCGAAGCAAGTACAAAGGCACAGGCGCAGGAAACGATGAAAAGAACAGATTATAAACTCTCTCTCGTTGATAGCGGGCAGCCGTCGGCCTCAGTGCCGACACTGCCCACTTCAAAGAATAGAATA
>JAEETD010000009.1 GCA_016290175.1 Prevotella sp.
TAGCAATGGGCAGCACAAACATGAAATGTGGTGCCATGATAAACACCTCGTTGATGCCAAAGCCCAAGAACAGATGAATCAGCATATCAAAGGCGAAGCATGAGAGACAGAGCCACAGGAAACGATTCTTGCGACCACACCAAATACCAATAGCAAATAGCAATAGCATCACACCCTCGATAATATAACTATGGATCCAACGATAGGCTACGAACACTGGGCGATGCACAAGTGTGTCTTCAAGGAAGAATTCCTGATGAAACTGCAACGATTCCCCAAACAGATTCTCGTAAGCAGACTGCCAACGCGAGGTGGTGATATCTGTCCATTTCAGGAATCCATGATCTTCCATTGGGGTTCCTGATTTCTCTGCCTGACGACGAAGCCTGGCCTCGCGCTGTTTCTTCTTGGTCTCAAATCTTCGCTTTTCATCAGGTGTCATTTGGGCCACACGCTCAGCCTGTTCCTTGGCCTTTTGTGCCTTCTGCTCCGCACGAATCTTCTCCTTGGGAATCACAAACTGGTAGTTCTCCCACGTGGCCGTTCCCCACAAAAGTGCTGCAGGCAGAATGACTGCCAACAACAAGTACTTCGGACGGAAGAAGTCTCTGAGATTCACAAAGAAACCAGACAAAAACACCTTGCAACCATTGCTCAACGTGACGCCTGCTGTGATATAGAAGAGCAGAGCTGATTGCCACCACTTGAATTCGCGACCTTTTTTGATGCAGACTCCAGATATATAGAGGGTGATCAATAGCAGGAACATCGAAATTGTAAAGTGGTCAGGCACAATCAACGACAAGAGGATATAGGCAAAGGAGAAATAGTAGGTAGTAAGCAATGTGGCATCCCACCGCCCTAACTCTATCACCTCACGATGAATGCGATAAAGGAAAATATAGGAATATAACGAACAAACGATAACAGGCAGCGCCACTATATACTGAACGCAATTAATACCAAGGAGAGAAGAAAGCCAGTCGTTCAATAGATACAGAGGCCAGATCATAAATGCCAGCAACGGATGGCGAAACACCTGATACACCACATCCCAATCTGTCACACCCAGATAAGTTAGAGGGTCGTAGCCCGAGAGATGATACTCGTGTTCGAAGGTTTTCCAATAGGGTCCGAACCCAGGTTGCATGAACAGATCGTGTAGACGCCAGATAAACAAGGCATTGAGAGCAATGATGACCATCAGCGCTACCAATGCCTGAATGCGCTCCTCTGGCTTGATTCTAAAGATCTTCAGTGGTGACTTCATGCTCTAAAAGGTTTGTAATGTGACTTATCAGCGAAAGCCAGCAGTTCTTTATCGCCTCTACTGTCACCATAGGCCGTCAGATGATAGTCCTCACGATTCGGATAGCGGGCAAGAATACGATTCACCTTCTCCTGACCATAACAGTTCTTAGTCAGGAAGCGACCTGTCAGGACACCGTCTTTTACCTCAATCTGCGTGCCGAGAACGGTTACGTTTGCAAAGAACGGCTGTACCCAATTGTCGATGGATGCACTCACGATCACAACTTCAGCCCCATCGTCCTGAGCCTGCATCAGCGTCTTGATGCCTTGCGAACGGAGCAGATGCAGATGGTCTTGCGCAAATCGCTGGCAGAGGTCATCGAAGGCCTCTATCGTCATGCCCTTGAAGAAAAATGAAAAGACCTTCTGCTTGACCTTCCAATTAGGATAAAGTCCCAGCTTCATCAGCACCAGCAAAGGCGAGTAGCGCAGAAATCCCAAAGCAAAGAGCCAGAATCCACAGGCATAGCGGATAAACACCAGCAAAGTATCCTTGGTGGTGAGCGTTCCGTCGAAGTCGAAGGCGTAGATCTTTTTCATATTCTTACCACAAGTTTTAATGCCTTCTGCAACAGCCAGGCCAAAGGGATCGTTATCACGATAGTAAGCAGAGCCGTGAGCCAATACCCCAAATGATAGGGCACGATATACGTCATCACAAAGTGATAGTGTATCAGATAGGCCTCCAGACTAAGTGCTCCGAAGAAAGCGCAGAAGCGATTGAACCATTTTGGAGTGCGACGGAACACGCGATTCAGCATCAGGATGAGCGTCATCGTAAACGGGATATAAATCATCCGCTCCACAAACAGTGGGAATCGTCCGTGAGTCATCTGCTCAAGATAGATACACGAACTGAAAGTGGCCAGAAAAAGCATCAGGACGAGCCAGATGCCTGCTCCGTCGATTTTTGTTTCCCGTCTGACCAATTCGCCACAGTTGATGCCTATAAAGAAGATCGGTACGCGACTCCAGAATATCTCGATATGTCCCACTGCCTGATGCAGCGGTGCAATCCATTGCACCCAGATACACCACAGGATCATCAGCACAGGCAGCCATCGGTAGAAAGGATGTTTCTGAATCAGACGCATATAAGGTGGCGCCCAGAGATAGAGCATCATAATGGCAGGAATATACCAGAAAGTCAGTTCGTCGTTCAACCAGAAGTCCCAGTTGATGCTGATGTCGCCAATCAAGTCGATATAGTCACCCTGTTGCCAATTGAATCGTGGCAGATAGTAAAGTGCCGCCATCACCAGCCAGGCAGGACAGATGCGCAGAAGCCTCCGCTTATAGAATTGCCAGACAGACGGTTTTTTTACCCATGAGAACCAAAGGCCGATGCCGCTCAGGAAAAGAAACATGTCGACGCCCACATTTCCACATCGCCTCAACCCAAAGAACTCATTACTGCGATCCAGAGGCACGTGGAAAAGTATGATGAACAGCATAGCAGCTCCCATCAGTTCGCTGCGATAGCGACTTATGTTGGCCAGCTCTATATCCTTGATCTTCATAGCTTGGGTTGGGGAATACGGTCAATCAGTTGCTTGACAGCCCACGAAATAGCAATCACAGCGATGATGTAAAGCATCAGTCCGTCGTAGACATCCTGTTTCCAGGCAACGGTGATAAAGAGTTTTCTGGCTATCGGATGGGCCACGAACATAGCAGCAGAGATGCTTCCGAACCAAGTGACGATGCTGAGCATCCACTTTGGCATCGCCTTCACCAAAGCGATGGTGCCAAGGATGATAAAGACTGGTATCCAGAGTAACCAAGTATAGAAGTTGAAACTCATGGCGAAGACAAGCGCCACAGAGAGAATGAATACCAGTAGCCAAAGGATTGGTCCGTAAGGAGCGTACGCTGAGTCCGTAGGGGTCGTACTGCCAGTCCGAAGGGTTCGTACTCTTGCAGCGATTATACCTAATCCGAAGGGAAGCAGGCCGCCGATACAGTTGTAGCGCAATCTGTTGAGTGTCTCGCCTTCAGGATCGCAGAAAGCCTGCAATAGCCAGCATACTACTATCAAAGCAACGGCAATCCACGAACTGCGACGATAGAACAGCAGGCGATAGACGATATAAAGCTCCATCATCAGTCCGAAGAACCAGTAGATGCCAGGCCAGATGGTCTTTTCTGGCTCAGGCAGTACGTTGATGTACATCAGCAGCTGGGCAATGACGTTGTCCCAATGGAATTGGAAGCGTCCTGGTGTCACCATATCCACACAGATAAACAGCGAGAAACCCACAATCAGCATCCTCAACAGTTTGAGATAGCTATAGCGCACAAATCTCATAGGAGGACAGGAGTCGTCTGAGGTCTCGTATTTCCTGACGAGTCCATAGCCGCTCAGAAACAGGAAGACAGGCACGCCATAATGTCCAAAGAACGATAACAAATGTATGGGCAGCAACTCATCAGGATGGCTGATAACCTGCCACAATTGCTCATTGTGCGAAACAAAGAACTGATATTCGTTCTCTTGCACAATCTTGCTGATAAAGTGGCAGTAGTTGTGTAGAACGATGGCGAGAATGGCTATTCCCCTCATCGCCGTACATTCATTCCTGGTCAGCAGTTCCTTCATTTCTTGAGTGTGTTATAGTCAGTCTCGCCTTTCAGGATTCTCGGGCGCTTCTCGTCGTACTTAGGACTGATCACATTCAGTTCCTCACGATAGAGTGGGGTAGAGATGCCACCTAGATACATCAGCAAATGGGGCAATGCATCGATCATCAACGGACGATTCTTGGCATTTTGTATCGCTAGCCAACCATAAGGGTGATTTTCACGATACTGTGGTGAGCCCCATATCCAGAAAGGTATCTCCATCTCATTGCGAGCCAGACGGTAGTCGATGTTGGCACTATGCATGCGACCATACATATATGGACTGTCGTCGAAGATCTCCTCACCATGATCGGGCATATAGATTACCACAGCATCCTTGTCGATGAACCGTTGTGTGACAACAGCCACAATGGAGTCATTATAGCGCAGCGAGTTGTCATAATGCGCCAATATCTGTTTCTGCTGGTCTGAGAGTTCAGGACGGTTGTACATCTGAGGTGTAAATACGGTATTTGTCTTTTGCGGATAACGGGCGCGATAGTCCACATGCGAGCCCATCAGATGCAGAATCACGAGATTGTGCTTGATGGTTGAATCCTTCAGGGCATCATATTCCTTGATTACACCGTCATCGAAACGATGTGTTTTCGTGTTATGGCTGTCAAACTGTCGCTGACTCAGTTCTGGGTCGTTCAAGAAGAATCCGCCACTGAAGTCATACACAGCATCCTTTGCCTTAGGCTCAAACTGGTTGGTGACGAAGGTTACATGATAGCCTGCCTTTCGGAATACCTCTGGGAAGAGCGGTTGGTCGCACCACTCGCCTGAGTCGCCTACAGCATAGAGCGAGAACAGGTGCTTGAACACAAAACTCGTCAGGTTCCACGTCGATACCACATCCGTATATTTCACCAGACTGCCCTCTGCTTCGAGCGCCATCTGTCGAGGTGTCGTTGCCTTGTCGTAGCCATAAAGCTGGCTATGGTGCTTGTTATAGCTCTCGCCAATCACCAATACGATAGTCGGCACACGATAGCAGCAGCTGTCTATCTGGATCTTGTCGCTCGTCACCTCCAACTGATCTATCTGAGTATCGGCCAACCCATTGGCATAAAGGCCGAAGGCCAGACGATAGACGGGGATATAGAGATTTGCTTTGTCCTTCTTGTTCAGCTCGTGTTCCACTTGTCCAATGGTTTCACACGCGAAGAGCCGACGTATAGCCATCTTGTTGTCCCACGTCTGAGAGATTGCGCTATAGAGGCACCAGGCTGTGAGCAGTCCAATCAGCAGTTTCGGAATAATATAGACTGACTCGTGAAGCTTGGGTAGAAGTATCCGTCTGCTCATTTTTTTTGCGAGAAGCCTGACAAAAGTCCAAACGACATGAACAGCCATCAGCAATAGAATCCAGCCCACGTTTGTCTTGACGGTGTCCCAAGAGAGATAGCCCGAAAGGAATTCCCTCGCCTCCTGACCTGTGGTCTCCATCGCCAACATCAGCATGGTGGGTGTGAGGGTCGACTCGAAACGCTCGTAGCAGAACATATCCACCAGTGCCAAACCATAGAAGAAGACATAGAGCACAGCCTTGATGGAAGTGAAAAGTGAAGAGTGAAAAGTGAAAAATTTGCTGCCGCTCGAAGGGCGTATAAGAGTAAGCAGGGCGCAGACCACATAGATATCAAGGAACAGCTCAGGCACAGCCAGCTCGTAAGGCTCAGCACCCCTGTTCCTCAGATAATAGGGCATGATCTCATACTGCGTACAGATCCATCCCAGCGCAAACATAAACACAAAGAATGCGCCGTTCTTCTGAATAGGACTAAACAGATATCCTATCCATTTCAAGGGATTGATCTTACGCTTTTTTCGCATAGAGTTTATTTGCTTGGATAAAGTCCGCCACAGCCTTAGGCACCAGCCTGCGGATACCCTTACCACCCTTTATCCTCTGCCGTATTTCCGTACTGCTGATATCCAACAGTTCCGCCTCAATAATGCGTACTGAGGACACAAAGGGGTCAGGCACTTCCGTGTCCTTTCTCGGATAGACGACAATCTGATAATTGGCCAGGATATCCTCAGCGTGATACCAACGATTGAAGAGTGCCCAATTGTCACCACCCATCAGTAGCACGAACTCACGGTCGGGATAGTCTTTCGACAAAGCCTGAAGCGTATTCCATGTATAGGAAGGCTTGGGCAGATGCATCTCGTAGTCGCAGGCCAGGATGCCTTCCACACCTTGAAGTGCCAGACGGGCCATCTTCATGCGGAGGGTATCGTCGAGCAGATCAGCCGATTGCTTCAGAGGATTCTGGGGTGATACCATCAACCACACCTCATCGAGCCCAGCCCGCTTCCTCAGCTCCTGTGCCAATGCAATATGTCCCTTGTGAATGGGATTAAACGATCCCCCAAAAATACCAGTCCGGATCATATTTTAATTAGGAATTAAGAGATAGGAGTTATGATTACTCTGCAAGCAGGAATTCATTTACGAGCGATAATGCATCTGCTTCGGCCTGGGCAAGATCGTCGTTCACCACGATCTTATCGAACTTATCAGCGAAGGTCAGCTCGAACTCCGCCCTTGCGATGCGCTGGTCGATTACCTCTGGCGCATCCGTACCACGACCTTCGAGGCGCTTGCGAAGTTCAGCAATCGATGGTGGTTGGATAAACACACTCATCGCCTCGTCGCCATAATAATTCTTGATGTTCACACCGCCTTTCACGTCGACGTCGAACACCACGTTTTGCCCAGCCTCCAGCTGACGCTCCACCTGAGCCTTCAACGTGCCATAGAATCGGCCTTCGTAGACCTCCTCATACTCCAGAAATTCATCGTTATCTATCCTCTGGCGGAACTCCTCAGGCGACAGGAAGAAATATTCCACACCATTCTGTTCCGTTCCTCTTGGCGGCCTCGACGTGCACGAGATTGAAAACGCCAGATTCAACTCCGGATGCTCCTTCATCAGCCATCCGATAATTGTCGACTTTCCCGTTCCGCTCGGTGCCGATATAATAATCAGTTTCCCTCTACTCATATAGCGGTAGCAAATTTTTCACTTTTCACTGTTCACTTTTCCTTTAAAGTGCATTCAGCACTTGTTCCTTAATCTGTTCCAGCTCGTCCTTCATCTTCACCACGATGTTCTGCATCTCGGCCTGATTACTCTTCGAGCCGGTCGTATTGATCTCACGTCCCATCTCCTGTGCGATGAAGCCCAGTTTCTTACCCTGTCCGGCAGGCTCCTCCATCGTCTCACGGAAATACTTCAGATGGTTGGCCAGACGCTGCTTCTCCTCGCTGATGTCAAGTTTCTCGATGTAGTAGATAAGCTCCTGTTCCAGACGGTTCTTGTCGTATTCCACATCGGGAATCTGTTTTAGACCGCCCTCGATCCTCGTCTTGATCTTCTCCACACGTCCCTTTTCGTAAGGTTCGATGTCTGCCAACAACTGGGCGATATTGTCGATCTTCTCCGTGAATTTCTTTTGGAGGGCAGCACCCTCCTGCTTGCGGAAGTCCACCAGACTTTTCAGTGCATCTGCCACAGCCCCTTTCACGATTGCCCACTCTTCGTCTTCGAGTGTCTCCACGTCCGTCTTCGTCAGTACGTCGGGCATACGTGTCAGCGTGTAAATCCAGTCCGTAGGCTCAGGGATGCCCACCTTCTGGGCCACATCTTTCAGCTGGTGGTAGTAGTTCTCTACGAGCGCTGCGTTCACAGGTGTCGCATCCACCGTGCTTTCCTTCTCTATCCACACGCTCATGTCTACCTTTCCGCGGATCAGGGCCTCTGCCACCATCGCTCTGCACTCCATCTCTTTCTCACGATAGAGGGGTGCGATACGGGTCTGCAAGTCGAGCTGTTTGGAGTTCAGCGACTTGATTTCCACATGAATTTTCTTGTCCTTGTAGCTCACGACAGCATTGCCGTAGCCTGTCATTGATTGTATCATATCTTGCGTACCTATTTATAATTTGGGCACAAAGGTAATAAAAAAGTAAGAAATATGAAGGTAAAAAGGTAAAAAAAGTAATTTACGTCTGTTTTTCTGAGAAAATGTCTCATTTTACGTAATATTTTAGTAGTTTTGTTGTCTATTAAGTAGAATGAGTCAAACAATAGACATCAGTGAACAACAGCGCATCAGGCGGATCATCGACTGCAGGCAGGCTGGAGAGGGCAAAGTCTCAGCGGCGGAATATGCCTACTTTGTAAGACAGTACTCGCAGAAGGTGCTCGACTTCACCTCGCATATGGTGTCCGATATCGCCGATGCTGAGGAAGTGGCACAGGATGCCTTTGTCAAGGCCTTCCGGAGTCTCGACTCCTTTGCGGGCCAGTCATCGTTCCTTACGTGGGTATGCCGCATCGCCTATCACGAATCGCTGAATCACCTGAAGCGCAAGCGGCTCTACTGGACAAGTATCGACGAGTTGCCTTTGTCGCAGGATGACATTGAAGAGGAGGAACTTACCTCAGGCCGCGAAGAGCGGATCGCGTTGATGGAAGAGGCCCTCAACGACCTGCCACCCGACGAACGGATGCTGATACACCTCTATTATTATGAGGACCGACCGTTGCGAGAAATCGCCTTTATTATGGATGCGGAGTCGAATGCCTTAGGCGTAAGGCTCCACAGAATCAGAAAGAAACTATTAAGGATGATAAAACAAAAGGAAGATGAACAAACTAAACGATAAAGACCTGCGCGAAGCGCTTCGCCGACATGAAGCCAAGCGGCTGAAACCACAAGTGTCGGAAGACTTCTGCGACAAAGTGATGCAAGCACTCACGGAAACAGATACCGTGAGTTCCGAACAGCCCAAGCGCCGCTTGTGGCTATACCCTGCCATCGGAATTGCTGCCGCCATCGCTTTGCTATTCTCTCTGAGTGTTGCTCTCAGCCACCAAGACGGTGAAGAGCCCAGTATTGTAGCCCAGACTGACAGCACGAGAGTAACTCCACAAACAGATACCAAGAAAGCCGAGGAGCGTCTGTTGGAGGAAAAAGGAAACAAGGAGATGGCTGACACGGTGAAAAAGCTGAAGGAGATGCTTCAAATGGCCAAACCACCAAGACACTACATGGCAAGACAGAAGACAAAGGCTGAAAGTCATGCAGAGCCTGAAGTCATCGACGCGGCAGACCTCGCGGAACAAGCCATTGCAGAGGAAGAACGACGCTTTGCAATGGAGATGATGTCACGGATGAACGGCAACCTACAAGCCGACTACCAGGAGATGACAAGAGAAATCCGCCAACGTGGCGAGCGCATGAACCGGCAAGTGGAAATGGCCGTCAATGACGATAAATATTAATCAGCAACTAAATGACGAACAAGATATGAAACGAATCACATTTGCACTTTGTACCATACTCATCTCCCTCAGCACGATGGCTCAGGGGACGCTTCAGGAGCGCCTGAAAGGCAATCCGAAGATTGACAGCCTTGTGAGCAAGGTGGCAGCGCTGGGAGGAAGCGGACAAGTCTCCTATTATTATGACGGGAAACTCCACAAGACCGTCAGCATCTTCTGCTCCCTGATGAACGACTTTGAGCCCACTCCCCCAACGGGCGATCCCCAGAGAGATGCGCGGAACCAGAAGATGGACAGCGTCAGAAAAGAGCGCTGCGAGCAGGGGAACCGGATATTTAATATCGTTCGCAACACCTGCAAGGCACTTACCGACGATGCCAAGGAAAGCTACACATGGGAATACCATCGCAATGGAGTGGACAGTGTGCGCTATGCCATTGCCTTAGGAGAATACCAGAGCGGCGACACCATGCAGACTTGGCAGCGCCAAAGGGAAGTCCAATATTACGGTGCACCCGAGATCATCACTTTCCGATACGACCCTTTAGCCAACAACGACGGAAGTCCGTGGATGTCGAAGGGCTTCGGACAATTCCGCTATGAGTACACGCCCGACAGCATCTGGAGGCAGATGAAGGACCTGGTGCCATTCAATAAAACGGCATACACGGCCTTGCTCCAGCCCATCCTGAAACAGAAGGGAATCATCTGCCGGCAATTCATCGTCAACTGTGACAGCACCTACAGTCTTAAGGAAATGAAATGGAACGATGGCGACGAATTCATCATGCAAGAGAAGACTATAACTCCCGTGCAGCCGAAGAGCGAGACGAGGGGTACCGTCTACACCATCCGAAGCAAGGCGATGGCCGATTCGGTGCTAGAAGAGATGATACAGACCACATGGAAGTTCCTGGAGGATAATCCGGGCATCAGCTTTCATTTCAATCCCTATACAGGCTATGGCGTGAGAACCATGAATGAACTGTTCGAAAATCTCGACTACCGCAGAGTGATGGGTTTCTACCACATCTATCTCCATTGTATAGGCAATCAGGAGGAGTACAACATCGTCTTCCTCGAGGGCACAGGCGACATGATGGTACCTATGGAATGGCTCATCTTGAAGAGTTGGAACAACGGCAAGGTGGTATATGACAAGAAAAGGATGAAGAACCTGACGCCTAAACAAGCAAGGGACAACACCTCTGGCCATCGCTTTACCCAAACCAGACAATATGAACCGATTGATTGATACAGAACAATGAGCAAGCAAAACATCATCACCACCCTGATTGCCCTCCTCGCATTTGCCGCCTGCCGTCCTTCAGCACAAAAGGCGGCAGCAGATGCGGCAGAGTCGATGGATAGCACCGAAACCAAAGTCAGCACCAAGGCCGTGACAGAAGCACTACAGTCGGCTGACAGTACCGACACCCTGCCTGCTCTCGCCACAACAGCGGCATCAGAAGAATTCCCTGTTAAGATCCTTGCCCGCGAAAAGGGAAGCATCTCTTTCATTGTTGATGAGCATATTACCCCCATAGACGAGTTTTTTGACTATCTGTACACAGGCAAGAGCGTTGCCGAGTACTGGCTTGCGGAAGAGCAGATACCAAAGGATGTACAGCATATCATTGCAACGAGCTTCTCCAAAGAGAACAACCTCAAGGCTCTGGGTAAGGACGCTTTCTACAGGAGCATCGTCGAGGCTTACGCCAATCATCTGTCCGTCACGCTCTCGCCCGATATGATCTGGCTCGCCATCAGTCAGGGCTTCGCAAGATACGTGAATGCCCATGCCGAGGAACTGCGCCCCAAACTGGTAAGCCACAAGGGCAAGAAGGACTTGGTCATTGTGACTAATAGGGACCTGCTGGTCGAAGGCTACAATTGGCCGCCGCTTATCAGCCGGTTCGCCTCAAAGATCAACCAACACACCAAGGGGAACATTGCCCAAACCATCACCTCCGACTTCACAACTACAGGCACAGCAGAGCGAGTGGCGTCGCAGATAACGCTGATGGAGAGCGTGAAGTCCTATTTCGAGTATATCGTCGATTATATCGTCTGCGGCATACCCAGCGTCACACTAACGGGAACGGTCGAGGACTGGCAGAAAGTGCTGAAGAAGACAAGACAACTGAAACAATACGGTCTTGAGCCGTGGATCAGCGAACTAGAACCGATCCTCAAGGAATTCATACAAACAGCCGACGGTCACCCGAAACGGGCATTCTGGAGCAGCATTGTGAAGAAGGTGGGCATCAATAAACTCGAAGGTGGCGGTTGTATGGGAGGTGCACCAACGAAACTCGACGGCTGGATACTGAAGTTATTCCCCGATGAGTACGGACATACACCCGATAAGGTTGAGTACACCAAGGATATGCCGACGGAATATGTGCGCGTCGGTTTCAAATATCGTGTCATCGATCCGTCCGACAATCATCCCATCAGCGAGACCGCGATGGAACTCTGGGCCGGGTTCATCGGCGCCCAGGTCGATAAGAAAAGCCACATGGTGACGCCCAAGATAGGCTGGCTCGTCCGCATATCACAGGACGAAAAAGACATGTTGAATCAACTCAAGAAAGACAACGAAAACGGGTGGATTCACCTGCGTGTTCAGGAAGTGCCCATCATGCTGTCAGAACTAGGTCGCATCAAATCGTTGCACCTTGTGTTCACAGGGAGAGTCATGCTACCGGATTGGATGGACAAACTGACGATCGACAGACTCACCATCGAGGGGAATATGACCGACCCTGAGAAAGCCTACATCAAGGAACGCTTTCCAAATGTCAGGCTGCAGGGCAGTACAAATACCATAAGAAAGTAAAAAGTTATATTTTGCGGCATTAGTTTCGTCAGAAATTCGTAAATTTGCAGCAATGAAGAAGATTATTCATGTCGACATGGATCAGTTCTTCGCTGCTGTGGAACTGCTCGACCACCCTGAACTGAAAGGCTTGCCCATCGCCGTTGGCCACGATGCGGAGCGGGGTGTAGTGTCGACGGCCAGCTACGAGGCCCGTCGCTTTGGAGTCCATTCGGCCCAGTCTATTCAGGTGGCCAAGCGTCTGTGTCCGCAACTCATCATCATCGAACCGCATTTCCACAGATATAAAGAGGTGTCGGCGCAATTGCATGACATATTCCACGACTATACCGACCTGATAGAACCCATCTCGCTCGATGAGGCTTTCCTGGATGTGACAGACAACAAACGGGGTATCGAACTGGGTGTCGACATCGCCCGTGAGATTAAGCAGCGCATCAGGGAAACCACCAATCTGACGGCATCAGCGGGCGTCAGTTATTGCAAGTTCCTGGCGAAGATTGCCTCCGACTGGCGCAAGCCCGACGGCCTGACGGTGATTCATCCTGACAAGGCGCTCGACTTCATTGCGCAGTTGAGGGTGGAGAAGATCTGGGGCGTAGGTCAGAAGACGGCTGATAAGATGCACCACATGGGTATCTTTACTGGAGCCGACCTCCGTCAGATGTCGCTCAACCGACTGCAACAGGAGTTTGGCAAGATGGGGCAGGTGTTCTACGACTTCGCCCGAGGTATCGACAATCGGCCCGTTATTTCCGAGTGGGAGCGCAAGTCGGTCAGTTGTGAGCAGACCTTCGAAAAGGACATTAACCAGAATGCCGATGTTACCATCCACCTCTATCACACCGTGCTCGAACTTGTCCGCCGTTTAGAAAAAAACGACTTCGAGGGCCGCACCCTGACGCTGAAAGTGAAATTCTTAGATTTCCAACAAATCACGCGCAGCATCACCGTCGATCACATCCTTCGTACCAAGGACGACATCCTTCCCCTTGCCAAACAACTGATGCACAGCGTGGAATACCATTCCCATCCCATCCGCCTCATCGGTCTTGGCGTTTCCAATCAGAAAGGCGCCACTGATCAGCCACAACCCCGCTGGATCCAACTCGAACTCGAATTCAAAGACTGATTGTGCGTTAATTACTAATATGCTCGCACGTCTGCGGACAGACTCCGTCATATCAGCTCTGATTATGGTATCCAAACAGACGAACCAAGAACATTTGATGATAGTGGAGAAAATGTATTTAGCTTACAATTCGTGTTTCCCCCGTTACCAGTAGATGTGACGGTTTGTATGTTCTCGTAGTATTCATCAGAAAAGGATATAACAATGCCTTTGTTATATCAAACGCTGTCTCAGTTTTAACAAACAATGTCTTTGTTTTAATAAACGCTGGCAGCGTTTTAACTTTACTCCGTACCTTTCTATCTTTGAGCCCGGCTCTCTCTACCTTTTAGCTGACACCTCTTTCTATTATAGAAGGCTGAATTCCGGCATGGCCGCAGATTAGTCCGAAAGTATTGATAGATAGTACTTGACATACCTGCTGACATCTGGATGAACATGCTCTGCGAATGTATTGTTATATTGAGAAAGGGGTGCAAAGGTTCTAGTAACTTTTGTGCCCCTTTTGGTTGGCTACGACGGGCAATCTGCTTAGGCAGGGAAAACTTGTTACCCAGGCAGGGCGCAAAAATTCCCTAGGCAGACAGCAAGACAGGGGGCTGCATTCACAGATTCACAATTCACAGTTTATTTTTCGAGCCCCCTGCCGCTCAACTT
Organism: Prevotella sp.; assembly: GCA_016290175.1. Lineage (GTDB taxonomy): Bacteria > Bacteroidota > Bacteroidia > Bacteroidales > Bacteroidaceae > Prevotella. The sequence goes on from JAEETD010000009.1 coordinate 13,868, forward strand.
GCACGGCGAATGTTAATATATATTTAAATATATATAAATATGTATATAGATATAGATAGATATCTATCTCTACGCGGGGTACCCCCTTGAAATAAAACTGTGAATTGTGAATTTGTGAAGACGGTGTGAGCCATCTCGTTATGTGACACACTAGTTATTCAATGCTGATGATGATGCGGCGATAGGCGGGCAGACGGAATGGGCCGTTGTCGTGAACCTCACAGATGAGGTGCAGTTCACCTTTGTCTGCATTGGCAGGAATCTGAATGTTGGCTTTGGGCTGATCCGCCTGAGTGATGATGACCTTGGAGGTGCCGATCTCAGGCTGTTGCCACCAATGGAACACAAGCCCATCACCATCGGGGTCAAAGGATTTCGAGGCGTCCATACGAATGGTGAAGACGTCATCCTTTTCGACACCAGGAGGGACGGTTATGGTAATCGTGTCATTGGATACGGCTATCGAGGCCCCTTCAAGAGTAAGCGGGTGAACGAATTCCACCTGCTGAGATAATACAATATATGGATTAAGATTACCTCGGCCCTCGTTAGCCCACTGCATACGGGCCATGAAGTCGTTGAGTTCATCAGGATAGAAACGCTGTTTATAGCCCACGGATATACTGCGGAGCGGCTCCCGCCAAGAGGTCCAGGCGGTGGTCAGCGAGTCTGCGCACATTCCTCGTTCATGATAACCTGCCCAGCCTGCTTGATGCGGATCTTCGGGGTCGTTCAGTCCATTGGGCATCACATAGAGGAAACTAGGCGTATCGCCCTCCACACCCCATTTATATGTGGGATATTCCTTGCCTAATGCCCCTTTGCCCTGAATATTCTCCTTGTGCTGCTGCCAGTGACGCTTGCCCAGTTCGCATTGCTCCTGCCACGTGCCTTCGTCCCAGATGAACTGAAGGTCGTCTTTGAACTCGCGTCGCAGCCACATATGGGAACTATAGGCACGGTCCATACGCATGTTGTACTGCATATCCTGATCGGTAATGGTGTAGATGCGGAACTTGCGTACGAATCGCTTCAGTTCCTCAGCCGAACGTGTCTGCTTCACTCGCCAGATGGCCTGTGCCAAAGTGTTGGCACCACCCCAAGCCGCCACATAGATAGGTCGCGAATCGTCTTCATCAGCCAGACGGATGAGCAAATCGCTGCCAGGAGAGTCGTTGCGCTCACCGATGGATCGTATGCCACCATACATGCTGCCTATGACGGCACGACTCGTGATGTACTCCGCACTCGGCCAGTAGCCTAATTCCTGGCTGCCGTTCTCCTTCTTGAGTGAAAGGTGTTTCTTCTGTCCGGAGCGCTTCATCAGGTTCGGCACATCTTTGGCATAAGCAGTAATCACGCGAAACAGATACTGCTGCCACTCCAACGGATAGGGGTCGCAGTTCCAACCCACCGATGTGATCAGTGCCTCTATCTCAAAGCAGTCGGCGTAGGCCATCAGCCTCACCATCGACTCCATATCGTCGGGTTCCACATCTGCAGGTGCAATGTCCGTACATACCACGAGGCGGGGCTTCAGCCCGTTTTCACCTTTCGCCAGTCCCGTCGTCGAAACGGCCAGCAGACAGATTAAAGAAACAAGGAACTTCATCATCTTACATAAATATTACTCTGCTTCGAGCAGGAGGACGCGACTGGACCAGTCGTTTTTCTTCGACCATTCGGGCTCGTTGCGGTAAGGCATTTCCAGGCCGTGATTCATCAGGTAGGCACCGCTGAAGGTCTTGCCTTCGATGTCGAGCGGCTTGAGGTCGATGCGGTTGAGCTCGTGGATCTTATAGCGCTTGTTGGCATCGAGACCTGCCATCTTGACTCGTGGCAGGTGCTCGTTCTGGAACGACTCCGTCTTCCACCAGAAGAAGACCGACTTCGACTTCTGCTCGTTGACATACATGAGCGAGGCGAGACCAACCTTATCATATGGTGAGACGAGACGATAAAGGTCGCCAAACTGCACGATGGGACGAATCTGCTTATATTCAGCAATCGCCTTACGACAAAGGGACTTCTCATCGTCCGTCATATTCTTGGGCTGGATCTCCATACCAAGTCGTCCGCTCATAGCCACATCGATGCGATACTTCATGGCGGTGGTGCGGAAGACGGTGTGGTTGGGAGTCGCAGAAATGTGGCTTGCCATTGCGATGGCTGGGAAGAAGTAGCTGGTGCCCCATTGCATATAGATGCGTTGGAGAGCATCGGTATTGTCTGAAACCCAGAACTCATCGAAATAGGGGAGCACACCCCAGTTGGCGCGTCCGCCACCAGAGGCACAGGCCTGAATGGTGAGGTCGGGATATTTCTCACGTATCCGCTGGCAGGTCTTCTCCAAGCCACGATGGTACTCGATGTAGAGATGGCTCTGGTCGTTTATCGTGAGATACTGCGAACCATGATTCAGAATCGGCATGTTGGCATCCCACTTGATATAGTCGATCTCAGGGTATTTGGTCATGAGGTTGTCGACGATGCTGAACACGAAGTCCTGCACCTTGGGATTGCTCATGTCGAGCACCAGCTGGGTGCCGCCTCGTCCCTGAACGGGTTCACGCTTGGGGGCCTTCACAATCCAATCGGGGTGAGCCTCGTAGAGTTCGGAGACAGAGTTGGTCATCTCAGGCTCTATCCAGATACCGAACTTGATGCCGTGCTTCTTGGCGTCTCTCAATAATCCCTCGATGCCCTCAGGCAGCTTTTTCTTGTCGACCACCCAGTCGCCAAGAGAGGAATTGTCAGTCTTGCGGGGGTATTTGTCGCCAAACCAGCCGTCGTCCATCACGAAGAGCTCTCCGCCCATCGAGGCAATATCACCCATCATCTGGTCCATACCCTGCTGGTTGATGTCGAAATAGACGCCCTCCCACGAGTTGAGCAGGATCTTGCGCTCCTTATCGCCATGCATGAGCATGTATTTGCGGCCCCACTTATGGAAATTACGGGAGATACCAGAGAGGCCGGATTGCGAGAAGCTGAGAGCGACCTTAGGTGTGACGAAGGTCTCGCCTTTCTTCAGGTGATATTCAGAGTTGTCGGGGTTGATGCCTGCGAAGAAATAGTGGTATTCCGTATCGTCGGTATCGATCTTCAGCTGGAAATTGCCTGAGTAGCAGAGGGCAGCGCCAATCACCTGACCAGTGTTCTCCTGACCCTTTCCATCGAGCGAGAACATCACCTCTGCATGGTCGGTATGCGAGTTGCGCGTACCGTCTTTATTCTTGATGACCTTTTCGCCTGGCAAGATGGGTTCTTCCACCAGACGGGCCTCGTTGGCCCAGGAACCATAGAAATGCGAGAGCCACACATTGCCTCTGCGGATGGGCAGGGCGATGGAGGCAAACTGTGTGAGGGTGACGGGCTTGGCCTCGCCGTTCTGGATCTCCGTCCAGGTCTCGATCATATCCTCATCCTGATAAGCCTTGTAGCAGAGAACGACAGACGTCGGATAAACCGGATCACTCAGAGTTATCCGAGTGATATCACCCTGCGTTTCCATACTTGTGACATAGAGTGCTGTCGACAGATTGCCATCGGCATGCTTCATGGCGAGGGCTGCCTCAGCAGGACAGTTCATACCATAGGCGGGATAGGCATCCATCCGGCCATTGCTAGGCAGCTGTAAATGCTGGAGGTCGTAGTCGCTGAGTTTTGCGCCAAAATAGACATACTGTGGCTGTTTGCCGCTTTCCACTTCGAGCACCATCGTGGTGTTCTTGGTCTGAATGGTCACTTGCTTGGCTTGCATCGACATCGATACTGCCAGCAGCATTCCGAGAATCATTGCTTTCTTCATATAGAGTAGTTTTAGTTTCTTGGTGCAAAGATATGAAAATAATTCATAATTCATAATTCATAATGCATATTATTTTGTAATTTTGCGGGCAAAATACAAGAAAAGGGCAAATAAATACGATATGAACCTCCTGGATATCATTCTCTTAGCCGTAGCCTTGGCGATGGATTGCTTCACGGTTTCCATCGTCAGTGGGGTTATTATGATACAGGGGGACGGTTCTTTTGTTACACCAGCCGATGTAACAAAAGAACCGTCCCCCTGTATCATCCGTATGGCGTTCCTCTTTGGTTTCTTCCAGGCGATGATGCCGTTGTTGGGTTGGCTGGGTATCAGTCATTTTCAGGCATATATGGAGGCTTACGACCATTGGATCGCCTTCGGATTGTTGGGTTTTATCGGTGGTAAAATGGTATGGGAGAGCTTTGGAGATGAAGAAGATCAGCATTTCAATCCAAGTAAGTTGCGTACCCAATTGCTCTTGGCCATTGCCACGAGCATTGATGCTTTGGCGATAGGCATCTCTTTCGCCTGCACAGGTTTTACGGAACTTTCGCAACTCACCATGCCTTTGCTGATCATTGGTATTGTGTCGTTTCTTTTCAGCATTGTGGGTTATCACCTGGGCCGTCGTTTCGGAAAGGCCATCACCCGTCGGATCAAGCCTGAACTCTTGGGAGGCGTGATCCTTATCCTGATAGGTGTGAAGATCCTAATCACTCACCTTTTTTGAAAAAAACTCGCAATTCTTTTAAGAATTGAGAATAAATTACTACCTTTGCACCCGCAATCGGTTCACCCTTAGGTGAGGAAAGAGGGAACCAGGTGAGAATCCTGGACAGACCCGCTGCTGTAAGTCGTCCTTTACGGAGCAAACACAGAGTCACTGAGATTATCGGGAAGACGTTTGTTACCAGACGACAAGTCAGAATACCTGCCGATGTGCTGTCATCGTTTGTCTGCCTCTGGGACTAGGAGAAAACGGGAGAAATGAAAAGTTGAGAAGTGAAAAGTGAAAAGTATAGGATTAGTATCTGCGTGAAGCGGTGGTGGATTATGCTACTGCTACTTCTAACTTTTCACTTTTCATTTTTCACTACTTTCGCACAAAGCAAATTGGATTCCCTGCAGCATGTTCGTGAGATTGTGGTGGTGTCGAAACCTGCCATGCGGGAGGTGGTGCCCAGCCAGAAACTCAATGGTGAGATGCTGGAGAAACTAAACACGCACTCTGTGGCCGATGCCCTGCGCTATTTCTCAGGTATTCAGCTGAAGGATTATGGTGGTGTGGGAGGTATCAAGACCGTCAATATCCGTTCGATGGGAACGCATCATCTGGGCATCAGCTACGATGGCATCCAATTGGGTAATGCCCAGAACGGCCAGATAGACCTCGGACAGTTCTCGCTCGATAATGTTGAGGAGATCACTCTGTACAACGGTCAGAAGAGTGCTATCTTCCAACCTGCTTCCGACTTTGGTCATGCAGGGGCGATCTATATCCGCACGAAGGAGCCGGAGTTTATGAGGAGTCAGGAGTCAGGAGCCAGGAGTCAGGAGAATACCCACTTAAAGTTCAAGACACAATATGGGAGCAGCGACATGTTCCGATTCTCGACACTTTGGGAACAGAAATTGTCTGAGACGGTGAGTTCCTCGGTGAGTGCTGGCTTTCTGACTGCGAGCGGGAAATACAAGTTCCGTTACGAGCGTCGCTATCCCAATGGCGAGACAGCCTGGGATACCACAGCCGTCCGTCAGAATGGTGATATCCACGCAGAACGTATCGAGGCTAATCTCTTTGGACGGCTCTATCAGGGTAGCTGGCAGGTGAAGGGTTATCTCTATAACTCTGCCAGAGGCATCCCTGGTGCCATTGTCAATAATGTGTGGCGACGAGGTGAGCGGCAGCAGGACCTGAACACCTTTGTGCAGGCTGCATATGATAAGAGCATTGGTGATGGGTTCAGTACACGATGGCTGGCGAAGTACGCCTACTACAACACCCATTATGTGAACAAAGACACCACTCAGTTGCCGGTAGATAATCGCTATAAGCAGCAGGAGGTCTATCTCTCGACGGCCAATGTGCTCGAACTGCTCCCCAATTGGAGTGCCTCATTAAGTTATGACTTTAAATGGAACAAACTCAATGCCGATACCTACAATTTCGCCTTCCCAACGCGTATCTCGAATCTTGTGAGTCTCGCCACAGCCGTCGATTACAAGCATCTGAAGGCGCAAGGCTCCATCCTGGCTACCTTTATCAATGACAGGACCCATCGTCGAGGTGAGTTCGCAGGTATGGATACCAACAACTCCCTCACAAAACTGACCCCAGCCCTCTTCGTCAATATCTATCCTTTTAAGGGCACGTTCTTCTCGTTGAGGGCATATGTGAAGAAGAGTTTCCGTATGCCGACCTTCAACGATCTTTATTATACCGATCATGGTAATGCCAACCTTGTGCCTGAGAGTGCGCTGCAATACGATGCCGGTTTTGCGCTGAACAAGCATTTCGAACATGGCTTCGTCCGTCATGCGGAGATGCATTTCGATGCCTATTACAATACGGTACATGATAAGATAGTGGCCTATCCCAAGGGTCAGCAGTTCAGATGGACGATGCTCAATCTGGGCAAGGTGCACATCAAAGGTATTGATGTGGAGGCCGAGGCCGACTGTTCAGTAGGTTGCGGTGTTACCGCAACCTTCCGCGCCCAATATACCTACCAGGACGCCCGCGACGTAACAGACCCAGGCGATTCCTTTTACGAGCACCAGATACCCTATATCCCCTGGCATTCCGGCTCGGCTATCCTTGGCCTGAACTATAAGAGCTGGGATCTGAACTATTCGTTCATCTATGCCGGAGAACGTTACGACGAACAGGAGAATATCCTCTATAACCACATGGAACCCTGGTACACCAGCGACCTCTCGCTGAGATATCAGTTCATAGTTCATAGTTCAAAGTTCATAGTTCAGGCGGATATCAATAATGTGTTGGACCAGGACTATGAGGTCATCGTGAACTACCCCATGCCAGGCCGTAACTATGCCTTTACTTTAAGTGTTGAGATATGAAACGACTCTTGTTCTACATATGGCCCCTACTGATGCTCACCGCCTGTCGCAACGATGTGATGGTGGTGCCGATGGAGGATATCAATACGGGAGGCAAGACCGTCAAAAGCGAGATCGTAGGTATGTATCTGTTGAACGAGGGGAATATGGGTTCGAACAAGTCTACCCTCGACTATCTCGACCTCTCTGCCAGCGACTCTACCGTCCATTACCTGCGGAATATCTACTCTGAGCGCAATCCCACAACGGTGATGATGCTGGGTGATGTGGGCAACGATTGTCAGATCTATGGTTCCCGTCTCTGGCTGGTCATCAACTGCTCGAACAAGGTGGAGGTGGCTCGTGCGGAAGATGCTGTGAGGATAGGAAAGGTGGACATCCCCAATTGTCGTTATGTGACATTCAAGGATGGTTATGCCTATGTGTCCTCCTATGTGGGTTCTGTGGCTGATACGGGTTCGAGTCCGTTGGGCAGTGTCTACAAGGTGGATACCCTCACGCTGCAGAAGACAGACTCCTGTGCTGTGGGTTATCAGCCAGAGGAAGTGGCCATTATTGGCAATCAGCTCTTTGTGGCGAACAGCGGAGGCTATCAAGGAATGACGGGTCAGGGTTATGAGAGTACGGTGAGTGTGGTAGATCTGAACACCATGCAGGAGACGGATAAGATTGTTGTCGCTCCTAATCTGCATCGCCTCAGGGCAGACCGGTATGATCAGTTGTGGGTAACATCCAGGGGAAACTACATGGATGAGGCTCCGGAAATCTATTGGCTGGTGAAGGATGCGAAGGGCAGGATGACGGTAGGTGGTCATCTGGACCAATCCGTCAGCGATCTCTGCATCGTGGGCGATTCCCTCTATTTCTATGGTAGTCAGTGGAGTGAGGTGACGATGAAGAACACCGTTACCTATGGCATTATCAATGTGCGGACCCACGAGATCGTCAGCACCCAGCTCTCTCAAGCGCCAGAGATCAGCAAGATCCGTATGCCATACGGTATCATCGTGAATCCCATTCATCGTGACTTCTATCTGATGGATGCCAAGAACTATGTCTCCAGTGGTGAACTGCTGCATTTCCTGTCTGATGGCACCTTCGACTGGAAGGTGAAGACGGGCGATATCCCCGCCCACGCAGCGTTCGTGTATAAAAGTGAATAGTGAATAATGAATAGTAGAAATGGATAGAAAGTATAATGAGGTGAAAGTGAAATGGATGGTGATACTATTCACTATTCACTGTTCACTATTCACTGCATCCGCCCAGCGGATAGACAATGTGGCAGAGCACTCGAAATACATCCAGGCAGTCGATGAATACTGTCCGGCACCAGGACAGTTTGTCAACGATATCCCCATGTATGAAGACGGTGACACCCCAGAGATCATGGCTCAGAAATGTACGGAACGCATTGCAGGCAATTACAACGACACCCATCTGATATCGCTTGGAGGATGGGGAGGATATGTGACGTTTCATTTCGACCACTCCATCGCCAACATCCCTGGGGAGCGTGATTTCGCTATTTGGGGAAATGCCTATCAGGAGATGAAAAACCTTGTTTTTGGAGGTATGAACGAAGCGGGTATCGTGATGGTCTCAAAGGATGTCAACGGTAATGGTAAGCCTGATGACCCGTGGTATGAGATCAGTGGCAGCTGTGATGTGGACAGCACAGGAAAGGTGGATTACAACTACGAGATTACCTATTATAAAAATCCCATGGGAGACATTCCCTGGACGGACAACAGAGGTAATAGTGGTACGATAGAGCGGATCTATGGATATAATCACGATCAGGAATATTATCCGGAATGGCTTCCGGATGGTCTTACCTTCCGTGGTACCCGTCTGCCAGATAATATGTGGAACCTTTCGGATATGGTTGAGAAGAGTTTCAGTAAGTATTATTATGTACTTATCGGTTTCCGCTATGGCTATGCCGACAACTATTTTAATTGGACAGACAAAAGCGATGCCAATTCATGGAACTATGAGGGGTGTGGGATAGATATCTCCTGGGCTGTGGATGAGAACCGTCAGCCTGTCAATCTAGATTTTATTGACTTTGTGCGTGTGTACACAGGTCTTAACCAGAAATGTCCCGCTCCCAATTGGTGGGGTGAGACGTCCACGGAAATACAAGCAGCAGAGGATATTCATCTGGAAGCCTCGTTGGAAGCCATCCAGCAGGCCACAGGGATAAGTGAAAAGGGAAAAGTGAAAAGTGAACAATTTGCTACCGTATATGATCTCCAGGGGCGTAAGGTCTCGCCTATAAGAAAGGGTCTGTATATAAAGAACGGAAAGAAAATAATCATTCAATAAACATGTTTCATTTTAAAACAAAAAGCATTATGAAAACAAACAAGTTTTTTTTGATGGGAGCCATCGCATGTGGCTTCGTGATGTCGTTGGTCTCATGTACAAACAACGACTATCCTATCTATGTCAAGCCAGTTACCACCATCTCTTTTGAGAATGCTAAACTCAATGCAGACGGTTACTGGTGTGGTGACGAAAACGGCACAAAGTACGAGAGTTATGGATCAGATGCATACGCCTGTTCTTACACTGAGGCTGGTGTTACCTTCCCTGTGAATTACATTCCGGCATGGGGCAGCTGGTCAGGCTTTGCTGTCTCTAACCGCACAGCCACCACTTACAATTCTGCTACGATGACTCCAGACCAGTACAACAACTGCACAGGAAAAGCAGTCTCTGGTAAGAATTTCCTCGTGGTTCAGCCCTATGGTGAGACCATCGACTTCGGTAAGGCTGTTACGCTGAAAGGCTTCTGGTATACCAACTCTGCATGGGTGGTGGATGCCATCCTTAATGGTGATAATATGAGCCCTGGTAAGTTTGAGGCCGAGGACTGGTTCAAGTGCATTATCTCTCCCACGCCTGCTGAGGGTGTTGGTGGTGCCCGCTTTGAAATCGACCTCGCCAAGGATGGTGACTATGTGAAGGAGTGGAAATACTGCGACCTCAGCAATGTCGATGCCTTCAAGAACATCAAGAGCCTCTCGTTCTCTTTCGACGGCACAAAGAAGAACGACTGGGGTATAACCACACCTACCTACATCTGTATCGACGACATGGTCATCGAGTAGTCATCGATGAAGACAGTCAGATTTCTGTTTCTAACGATAATAGTGGCATTGCTCGCTGCCTGCAGGGGAGGTCAGACCTCCTCTGTCCAGGTGGTGGGCGATACCGTTGCTTTCAAGTACGCCACGCAACTCACAGTGGTGCGCTATGATGGCTATACTGTTGTCACGCTGAAGAATCCCTGGAAAGAGGGTGTTACCTTGCATCAATATGTTTTAGTCCCAGCTGGTTCAGCGGTAGCAAACTCTCCACTCTCCACTCTCCACTCTTCACTTCCGAACGCCACCGTTATCCGTACACCATTGAGTCGTTCGATGATTTTCTCAACCGTCCACTGCGCCATGCTGATGGATTTCGGTAAACAGGATTGTATCGCGGGTGTGGCTGATTTGAAATACATCAAGATTCCCTGGATTCAACAACAAGTCAAGCAAGGCAGGATTTCAGATGTGGGCGATGGCCTGAGTCCTGTCATAGAGAAGATTATTGACCAGCGGCCTGACGCCTTGTTTCTCTCACCTTTCGAGAACAGCGGTGGCTATGGCAAACTTGAGGATATCGACATTCCCATCGTGGAGTGTGCGGAATATATGGAAACGACCCCGTTGGGTCGTGCGGAATGGCTGCGTTTCTATGGGATTCTTTTCGGCTGCGAAGAGAAAGCCGATAGTCTCTTCGATGCCATCGACAAAAACTATAACGACCTGAAGACTTTGGTAACACAAAAGAACCGTCCTTCTGTGTTGCTCGACAAGGTGACGGGCAGCGTGTGGTATGTTCCTGGTGGCAAGAGTACTATCGGACAGATGATTCAGGATGCTGGTGGTAATTACCCTTGGGCAAATGATGAGCACAGCGGTTCTGTGTCATTGCCTTTCGAGAGTGTCTTGGAGAGGGCCGGTGAGGCTGATGTATGGCTCTTCCGATATAGCAGCGACCACGATATCACCTATGATGAACTGCGTGCTGAGCATCATGGCTACAACCAGTTCAAAGCTTTCCGCAATCAGCAGGTTTATGGCTGCAATGTGGAGTTGAGTCCTTTTTACGAGGAGACGCCCTTCCGTCCTGACTGGTTGCTCAATGATTTTATCCGCATCCTCCACCCTGAGCTGGATAATCTTGCCCCGCTCCGTTATTACAAAAAACTTTAGGGAATCAACTTAGTTCCAGGCGCGGAGGATGGAACCATCGAACGAACAATAATAGCGCATCAGCGATGAGCCCTCATCGCCGTTGATAATCGCTCCTGTTTCCAGTTCATAGGTACGCTGGCAACGGGGACAGATTACTTGTTGGCGGTTGCCCGTAAAGTTCATCGCCTGCAGGTTGCTGCAATTGGGACAGGCACGGTCATAGGCCCAGAGGCCGTTGAAGTTGGTAGTGCCGATAAAGAGTCCGATGCTGTTGCTGGCACCAAGCACATAGCTGGAATAGTTCTCAAGGTCTGTGCTGATGATATTGTCTTCCTGAGGGGTCTTGTCGTCGTTGCTGTTCACATAGACGTGGCGGACACTGGTCTTACCGTCACCTTTGGTGGTCACATAGACATAGGTTCCAGGATTCTGTGCCGCAGCAAAGAGCAGGCTGGTAGCGTGGTCTCTGTAGCTGAAGACGAAGTGACAGACGTATTTGCGGCTTATCGGTGCCTCTGCCTCACAGGAGATTAAAAGGGAAAAAGGAAAAGTGAGAAGTGAAAAATTTGCTACCGCTATCAAAAATAAAAGGATAGAATGTAAACTTCTAGTTTTCATGTGCGGTAGCAAATTGTTCACTTTTCACTGTTCACTTTTACTTTAGCAAAGCTTGCTCTGCTGCCGTCATTCGCTCGAAGTTAAAGCCATCGAGCGTCTGCTGCATCAGGGCTTGTATCTGGTCGTTACAGAGGTTGCCGATAGAACCTTCGTGGGTGTGGTGGATATCGTGGCTGGCCTTGAAAGTACCGGCCTCGATGTCGAGACCCACCTTCTTATAGGCATCGCGGAAGGGCATACCGTTGGCAGCCAGACGATTCACCTCCTCTACCGAGAACATCGGATCGTACATCGGATTGTCGAGGATATGTTCGTTCACCTCTATCTTATTAATAATGTATGCAGCCATCTGCAAGCAGTCCTTCAATTCGCCAAAGGCAGGTAAAAAGACTTCCTTGATAATCTGCAAATCGCGGAAATAGCCCACGGGCAGGTTGTTCATGATGAGCATCACCTGCTGAGGCAGGCTCTGCAGTTTATTGCATTTTGCACGGATCAGCTCGAACACGTCGGGATTCTTCTTATGTGGCATGATCGAAGAGCCTGTGGTACACTCCTTCGGCAGCTTCACAAACGAGAAGTTCTGTGAGTTGAACAGACAGGCGTCGAAGGCCATCTTGGCAATCGTACCTGCGATGGTGGCGATGGCGAAACCCACATTGCGCTCCATTTTTCCTCTACCCATCTGGGCATAGACCACATTGTAGTCCATCGAGTCGAAGCCCAGCAACTCTGTCGTCATCGTACGGTTCAGGGGGAAGCTGCTTCCATAGCCTGCTGCCGAACCCAAGGGATTGCGATTGGTCATCTTATAGGCAGCCTGCAGAAAGAGCATATCGTCGGTGAGGCTTTCTGCATAGGCACCGAACCAGAGCCCGAACGAAGAGGGCATTGCAATCTGCAGATGGGTATAGCCGGGCATCAGCACATCCTTATACTGATTGCTCTTCTGAATCAGTTCATCGAAGAGAATCTTCACCTCATCGGCAATCTCTTTCAGTTCATGACGGGTAAAGAGCTTGAGGTCTACGAGTACTTGATCATTGCGCGAACGACCGGAGTGAATCTTCTTGCCCATATCACCGAGTTTGCGGGTGAGCAACATCTCCACCTGAGAGTGCACATCCTCCACATCGTCCTCAATTATAAACTCACCACGCTCGGCCAGACGATAGATATTCCGCAATTCTGCCAACAGCGCCGTCAGTTCGTCTTTTTCCAACAGTCCGATGCTCTCCAACATGGTGATGTGGGCCATCGAGCCCAGCACGTCGTATTTGGCCAGATAGAGGTCCATTTCACGGTCTCTTCCCACTGTGAATCGCTCTATCTCTTTATTGATCTCAAAGTTCTTCTCCCAAAGTTTCATGATTCACTGTTCACTATTAACTATTCACTAAACATAGTGTACCTGGGCCAGGGCGTCGGCGATTTTCTCGATGCCGTCTTGCAGAGGCTTCTCTACCATCGCCTTGATGAAGGGATTAAGCTCCGCCTTCAGCGTCAGCTTCATCTTAGAGTTCTGTTCATCAACGGGCAGCACCTGAATCCAGAGATTGAAGGGCACAGGCGACTGTACGGTCTCAAACTTCACACACTTCGGCTCCTCACGGTCGCAGATGCGCAGTTTCAGTTCACCCACGGGGGCAACGTTGAGGCTTACCGTATCCTCGTCATACTTGAAGTCATTGACTTTATCCTCAGGCACACGGTCCTGTACTTTCTCAAGGTTGCGCAGGTCGCTGATATTGTTGTACACTGCCTGCTGAGAGTAGGGAATCTGCTTGACACTACTCTCGAATTTGCTTTCACTTCCGAATATTGACATATTACCATATTTTTTAGACATAATAACAGACTAACAAATTAGACATATTAACATACAAACAAATTATTTGTTATTATAAATCTGTTAGTCTGTTATTTTGTCTTTAAATTGTTACTCTGTCTTCATCCAGGTTTCCGGGCTCTTGCGCCATTCGGCGAGCACAGCCTTGTCTTCTTCCTTGATATAACCGGTCTTCGCGGCCTCTTCAACCACAGCCTCATAGTTGCTCAGCGTGATGAGTTTCACACCAGCCTCCTCAAACGCTTTCTCTGCCACAGGGAAACCGTAGGTGAACGATGCCACCATACCGACTACCTCTACACCGTACTCACGCAGCGCAGCGACGGCCTTCAATGATGAACCGCCCGTAGAGATCAGGTCTTCAACGACGACCACCTTTGCACCTTTCTCAATCTCGCCCTCTATCTGATTGCCCATACCGTGATCCTTTGGCTTCGGACGGACATAACTGAACGGCAATCCCAATTGGTCGGCGACGAGTGCTCCCTGTGCGATGGCACCAGTGGCGACGCCAGCCACCGCCTCGGTCTCAGGAAAATTTTCCTGGATGGCGTGACAAAGCTCGAGTTTCACAAACGAACGCACATCGCTGTACGACAGCGTCTTGCGGTTGTCGGTATAGATGGGTGACTTCCAGCCAGAGGCCCATGTAAACGGGTCGTTCGGCTGCAACTTGATGGCCTTGATATCCATCAGTTTCTTGGCTAATTGATGCTTGATATCCATAATATAATGTATAATTTGCGTGCAAAGGTACAAAAAAATAGTGAATAGTGGATAGTGAATAGTGAATATTTTGTATCTTTGCACCCAGATTATCAACTCATAACTCAAAATTGCTAATATGAAAAGGATTTTATTTTTGACTACTTTGTTTTGCGCAGCCCTTACGATGCAGGCGCAGAGACCGCAAATGATGCGGATGGCGGAACCCGGAAAGACCGACCAGACCGCGCGGAAGTTTACACTTGATCTGACGGAAGATGGTAAGGCACAAATGGTGTGTTTCCTCCCCACGAAACCCTCGGGCAAGGCCATTGTGGGTATTCCTGGCGGTGGCTACTCCGTATTGTCAAACACCCATGAAGGTACGATGGCTGCCGACTGGCTCAACCAGAAGGGTATCGCCTATTTCGTGGTGAACTATCGTCTGCCGGAAGGTAACCGTATGATTCCGATGAGCGATGTGTGGCAGGGATTCCGCATCGTTCGCGACTCCGCAGCCGTCTGGGGCATCAACCCCCGCGATGTAGGTATCATGGGTTTCTCAGCTGGCGGACATCTGGCATCGGTCATCTCCACACACTCCGAGTATGACGTACGTCCTGACTTCACCATCCTCTTCTATCCCGTCATCTCGATGGATGAGAAGGTGTCGCATGTATGGTCGTGCCGTAATTTCCTCGGCGAGGATCAGAAAGATCCGAAGATTGTGCGTGAGTTCTCTACCAATAATGCCGTTCAGCGTCATATTACTCCGCCTGCCTGTATCATTATGTCGGGTGACGACAACTTGGTGCCACCGCTCACCAACGGTCTGACTTACTATACCGCCATGCGTAATGCCGGTAATGACTGTATGCTGTTGCTCTATCCCACGGGAGGTCACGGCTACGGTTTCGGACAATGGTTCGCCTATCATAATGAGATGCTCGCTACATTAGGTAAATGGCTCGACCAGCTGAAGGCTCCCAAGCAGGATGCCATCCGCGTGGCTTGCATTGGTAATAGCATTACCGATGGTCACGGCATCGACCTTGCTCCGCGTAACGGCTATCCCGCACAGCTGCAGCGCATGCTGGGCAATGATTATTGCGTGAAGAACTTTGGTGTAAGCGCCCGTACCATGCTCAACAAGGGTGACTATCCTTATATGAACGAGCAGGCGTGGCGTGATGCCCTTGCCTTCAAGCCCGATATCGTGATTATCAAACTCGGCACCAACGATTCGAAACCCGAGAACTGGAAGTATAATGCTGAGTTCCGTCAGGACCTCGAGCAGATGATTACCACGCTTTGTCCCACTCTCGCCCAGCCTGCGAAGAAGGGAAAGAAGGCTAAAAAGGGTCAGGTCGCAGAGCCTGTGAAGCCGCAGATCTATCTCTGCACACCCATACCCGCCTTCAAGTCCACATGGAACATCAATGATTCTGTGATTGTCAATGGCATCATCCCCATCCAGAAGGAGGTGGCTGCGAAGTACGGTCTGAAGATCATTGACCTCCATACTCTCTATGCCAACGATGGCGACAAGATGTTGGCTGACGGAATCCATCCTGACGACAAGGGTGCCCGTCGCCTGGCGCAGATCATCGCGGAGGAGCTAAAGAAGTAAGATTTAAGAAGAAAGAGGGAAGCAGTTTCCTACGATTTCGAATAGCCGAGGGCGAGCACGCTGAATTTCACGTTGCTCGCCTTCCGCATTTCCTGGGCACAGGCGATGATGGTGGCACCTGTGGTCACCACATCGTCGATCAGCAGCAGATGCTTCCCGCTGATGCTATCGCTATTGACGAGTTCGAACACATTTTCCACGTTCTCGTTGCGTTCCCAACGGCCTCGCTGCGTTTGACTGCCCACAAATTTTGTGCGCCTCACCACCTCGTTGGCGATGGGCAGTCCCGTCACCTCGCTCACGCCCTTGGCCAGTTCCAGACTCTGGTTATACCCTCGCTGGCGTTCGCGTTTCCTCGCCAACGGCACGGGTACGATGGCATCGATGCCGTCAAACAGTCCGCTGCGCATCAGTTCTTTGGCCATCATCCGTCCCATCACCACACCTATCTCGGGGTGGTTCTTGTATTTCATCTCGTAGAGGATCTGGGCGGTTTCGGCATGCGGCTCATAATAAAACAGGGCGGTGGCCTTCTCGATGGCCATCTGTCCCCAGAACAGCTTCGCCATCACATTTTCATAGAGGTCGTGGCCAAAGTCGGTGCGCGGCAGATGCAGGTAACACTTGCTGCACAGCGTCTCTTCTGTCACTGCCAGCCTGTTACCACAGACCACACACAGCCGCGGTGAAATCAGATCGAGCAGACGAGCCCAGAAACTAATCTTCATCTTGCTCAAACTCGTCTTCGTTGATTTCGCTGGTGTCCAGGCACAGTCGGATGATGTCGAAGGTAAAACCGCGTCCGAGGGCGAAGCGTACGAGCTTCTGGTTGCGTTCGTAATCGCTCTGGGCCCGGATGCTCTTGCTCTTCTGTTTCAGCAGCGGACGCAGCACGCTCAGATACTCTTTATCGTCAATCTCGTCAAGCACCGTCTGCTGGATATCATCATCAATATGTTTCATCCAGAGCCCCTGCTGCACCTTCCTGCGCCCCCATTTGTTGTAGCGGATCTTGTCCTTCACAAATGCACGGGCATAGCGCTCGTCGTCCACATAGCGCTCCTTCACAAGCCGGGCCATCACACGGGCCTGTATCGTTTCCGACAGTTCCCATTTCCGCATTTTCTCCAGCATTTCATACTGACAGTGTTCCGCGTTGGCACACATTGAGGCCAGTTGAAGGAAAGCCTCTTGTTCGGTCATTTCTTTTTTCATGTCTTTTTAGCTTTAAGGAATCGTTGTTTACCAAACATATCTTGTTTGATCTCTGTCTCTGCAAACCCAATCCTACGTACCATCGCTTCCGTCTCATGGGCATACAACGGGTTCAGTTCGAAATAGAGCAACCCATTGGGGTTCAAGGTCTTGAGTGCATATTCTGCGATGGCGCGATAGAATCTCAGCGGGTCGTCGTCAGGCACAAACAGAGCCAGATGTGGCTCATGCTCCAGCACATGCCGTTCCATCCCAGCAGCCTCCTTGTGGCACACATACGGCGGATTGCTCACAATCACATCCCACAAGGGGAGTGAATAGTGAATAGTGCATAGCGAAGAGTCGAGGGCATCCCGCTTTTCGAAGGCCACCTCCGCCCCCAGTGCTTCTGCATTCTTTTGGGCGATTCTCAACGCCTCCTCAGATATATCCCATGCCGTCACCTTTGCCTCGGGTATCTCCAACGCCAGCGTAATCGCGATACACCCGCTTCCCGTTCCCACATCGAGTATCTGTGATGTAACAGAGGGACGGTTCTTTTGTGATATCCACCGACACAACTCCCCTGTCTCCGGCCTCGGAATCAGTACCCCAGGTTCCACATGAAACCGCCTTCCGCAGAACTCCGCTACACCTAATACATATTGTACGGGCTCACCCTGTTCCAATCGCAGCATCGTTTTTTCCAGCTCTATGCATTCCTCTTCCGTCAGGTCGTCCAGTTTCCCGCAGACAATATCTGTCAGCGAGAGCCCGAACTTTTCGTCCAGCATCCAGCGGACAATGGCCTTTGCCTCGTCTGTGTCATAGATGCCTGATAGTCTGCGCCAGAGTGTTTCGTCTTTCATATTATTATCTTTCCGGAGATAAGTGTAACCTTTATTGAGTCAGGTAATCGTTGGGGGTGAGGCCGGTGAGATCCTTGAACTTACGCTGGAAATAGGTGCGGTCGCTGAAGCCGCAGTGTTGTGCGATGCTCTCGTTCGACCAGTCCGGATGGGCACGCATCACCTGTTTAGCCTCGTCGATGCGCAGTGCCGTCAACCAGTCGCTATAGTGCAAGCCCCTCTGTTTGAGCCAGGCGGAGAGAAGGTAACGAGGTACGCCAATCTCCTCGGCTGCATTGGGCAGGTTGAGGCCGGTCTGTAGATGGCCGCGCTTGTCAATCCAGGCAGCTACTGCCAGCTCCACGCGGTGGAGGGAGCTCTCCGAGATGCGGTCCTCACTCTTCTGCTGCAGATCGCTCACTTCCTCGCTCCGCACGTCCTCTTCATTCTGTTGCGCCTCCACCACCTTCTCCGGGGCATTGCTGACGATATAGAGGCAGAAGCAGTCAATCAGATAGAAGATGCTTAACAGTATCATGATGGCAAATATGGCCAGCAGCGCCCCTTGTGTAAAGATCATGAGTGGCGCCAGGATAGCCATCATTGCCAGGAGATAGATGCTCCATTGCATCCAACTCAACAAATCTCTCAGGTCGCTATCGTAAAAGTTGGCTACTGCACGACGTATTATCTTCATATAGCGTATCTGATGGATAAAATAGTAGAATATCAAGGCAGCAAAGATGGTGCTGGCTCCGATTTCCGTCCAGCGCAGTAATGACGACCCGCCCATGTTTGAGGGGTCGCCTGTCTTTATGCCGAAGAAAATGAGAGCTAGGGCCAGCAACCAGACAGGAATACCGATGAATTTCTCCCAGCGGCTGAGGATTCCCTGACGCTGCAGATTGATGATGGCTAGGCAGAAGAGTACCGTACAAGGGATGAAGAAGGCGATGTTGAGCATGACGGCCGCGTAAACGCCCTGCGCCCGCAAGCCCAACAGGAGTTGCAGAAGAAACTGAATGCCCAGAAGAGTGGTACCTCCTGCCAACAGCCAGCGCGAGCGGTTGACTATCGGACTGCAGGTGACCCTCCGAGGCTGTAATATCAGCTTGAGTGTCAACGTAGCCATCAGCAGAACGGCTGAGAATTGCATGAGTTCTACCTTCATCCCTCTTCTCTCTTATATTTGACTATTGATGCTGCAAAAATAGGAAAAATCCTGGAAAAACCCAAGAAACGTGTGAAAAATATCGCAAAATCCACACCTGATTGCGTGATTTTACACACCATTATTCTATTTTTTACACCTCTTTGTGCATTTCCTCTATACCTTTGCAGTCGAAAATTAAATTAATCAACCACGACTTTAACAAATTTATCCCCGTAGACGGTAAGGTAACCGATGCCGATCCCGAAACACCTGTATTTGATTAATTAATTCAGGTTCATTTGGATATCATAATTGAAGAATTCCCTCGCAGTGATTGCGAGGGGTTTTTATGTTTCCAGGAAAGGAGCGAAGGCACGGTCGTAGTCCTCGCTGCCCGAGAGCCTGCCGTTCACGATGCATACCAGTTCTGCCTGCGCCCTGAAACACAGCTTCTCGTCAGAGGCGCGGAAGATATCGTGGTGGAAGACGTATTTGATGCCTTCTTTCGTCAGTCTGAGCCGTGATAAAAACTCATCATCGGGCCTCAGGGGTATCTTAAACTGCATGGTCATCCGTGCGAGCACGGCGTCCACACCCTTCTCATGCATCTCAGCGAAGCTCAGTCCGCACTGCTGCAAAAACAGATGGCGCGTATGCTCACAATAGTGCAGGTAGTTGGCATTGTTTACGATGCCCTCTATGTCACACTCATAGTCGCGCACCTGCATACGCGTTTCATAAATGTACTTTTCCTTCATAATCGGCTGCAAAGATACGAAAAAGAAATGAAAAGAGAGAGGTGAGAAGTGAAAAGTTTCACATCAGCAGATGGTACATGCCACCAGCAAGGGGCTTGATGACACCTTTCATCTCTAATTGAAAGAGCAGGGCGGTTAGTTGTCCGATGGGGATGCCGGTCTTCACACTGAGGATGTTCAGTTGCAGATCGTTGGTCTGCTGAAGCAGATTGACAATCGTCGTTTCTTCTGCTGAGAGGTCGACGAATAGGTTCCGCTCGATGCCTTCAGCATGGGCTTGCTGTCGTAACGTCTCAATCGGCCATCCCATTGCCTTGACAAAGTCCTCGGCTGAGGTGATGAGTCCTGCCCCGTTGTCGCGGATCAGGTGGTTGCATCCCTCGCTATAGGTCATGCCTACGGCTCCTGGGAAGGCAAAGACGGCCCGGTCGTAACTCATGGCAATATCCGCCGTGATAAGCCCACCGCCTTTAGCTGCACTTTCCACAACGACACAGGCGTCTGACATACCGGCCACAATCCGGTTGCGACGCACGAAGTTCTGTTTGTCGGCATTGGTCTGACTCATAAACTCTGTCAGCAAGCCCCCATGTCCGAGCATTTGTATAGCCGTATCCCGATGGCGGTAAGGATAGATCTGGTCAAGACCATGCGCCAGCACAGCCACTGTCTCGTAGCCATTGCTCAGTGCCTCCCGGTGTGCACAGATATCCACACCGTAGGCCAGACCGCTGACCACGAGTACCTGTGGACACATCTGTCGGAGATCGGTCATCAACCGACGGATCAGGTCTTTGCCGTATTGCGTACACTGACGGGTGCCCACGACGCTTACGATTCTCGACTGGTTCAGATCCGCATTGCCTCGGAAATAGATGACGAGGGGCGCATCGGAACACTCACAAAGGCGCTGAGGGTAGTCGTCATCCATCGGTGTCAAGGCGCGGATCTGATGCTCTTGCATGAATGTCAGTTCAAATTCTGTCCGTTTCATCGCTTCGCTCCAGTCTTTCAAGGCCTCCATCAGCCTCGGCGACGCATCCTTCACCACATCGCCAATCTCATTCCGATGTTCATAAATCTGCTGTGCACTGCCCACAGCTTTATACAGTTCCAGTGCCTGCTGGAAGTTAAAATTCGTCAGGCGCGTCAACGCCATCGCATAAAATATCTCATCGTTCATAACTTTTCACTTTTCATTATTCACTTTTCACTATTCACTTCTCTTCAGGTATTCATATCCAAAGCGACAACGGAGACACTCCTTCTTGTCGCAATATTCCTTCTTCAGCTGGATGAGCGCTTGTGAGTCACCTGCTGTCTCCACGGGTAAACCCACCTGCTGCCACAGACGGATGATATAGTTGTTTTCTGCCTTCAATTGTTCTAAGAAGTCGAAGGCCCTGTCGCAAAGCACCTCCTTGCCTTGATGGCGTCCTACGGCAAAGAGCATCGGTACCGCCGTGTTGATCATCAAGAGGTTAAGCGAACCGTAAGAGAGATGCTTCTCATTCTTCGAACTGGTGGAGCCGAAGGTGTAGTGTGTTTCCCAATACGGTGTGACATGCGAACTGAAGAGCGTCTTCAACTGGTCGATGGTCTCACATTCCAACAACTGACTCAGTCCTGCCTTCTGCTGATAATAGAGACTCGCCAACTGTGAGATACGGATATGGGGGAAGTTCTGAGGCCGCAGTCTGAGAAACCGCCAAAGTTTAAAATCCATCGGTTTCATCGAGAATTTATGAGCCAGATAGAGGTACTCGTTGCGGAGTTTTGCGAAGTAACCCTCGTTAAGGGCCGTCTGTTGGTAATAGTCTGGTACCGCCTCCAGTTCCAGCAGTCCCGCCTGTCCCATGAAGATGGCCTCAATCTGGAAGAGGTCGTCGCGGTGATGTCCCACGGCACTGAGCGGAACGCCCCTGGCCCACTGCTCAAACACGTCGCTGTTGATGCCAAAACCGTAGTTACGGGCAAGGGTCACGAAGTAAGCATCTTCCCACGAGCCGCCACATAGTTCGACACGATGCCGGATGGCTTCTGTTTTCTGCTCCAACCGTTCCGTCTGTAAGGCCGCCATCCAGGCATGCACTTTCAGCCGTGTCAGTTCTGGTATCACCTTGTAACATGGGGGATAGCTGTCGGTCTTGATCAGTTCCTCGTAATGTTCGCAGACGTGTTGAGGCACATCAAGCTGCATCTGCGGAAGATACTCTCCCTGTGCATTCTGCACATCGGTATCCGCCTCGCCCACCACGTGGAGTACCACATTATTATACCGTGGGTCGCGGTCATGATGGTGCAGATACCAGTCGCTCGCTTTGTCGTGAATCTCGATGTTGCCAACCCATAGGGTACGGTCGATGGTCACTTTCGCATTAAAGAAGTCAGGTCCCGCGTTGTGATTGTGCAGGCCAGGGTCTATCACTTCGACGTGCTTGCCGTCGGTTGTCTCCAGTTCCCTCAAAGGGAACAGTTTGTGCTTCCACACATAATGAAGTAATTGCTCCATAGCATTCTATTTATTGGTTTCACGCTGCAAAGATAATGTAAATCAATTAAAAAACAAAATTTTATTTAAGTTTTTTCGAAGGTTTGTGATTTTTTCCGTAACTTTGCAGCGTTTTAATTCGAATTGAAATATGAAGATAGCTTTAATCGGCTACGGAAAGATGGGCAAGATGATTGAGCAGATTGCCCTCGACCGTGGTCATGAAATCGTGAGTGTCATAGACATTGATAACCAGCAGGACTTCGATAGCCCTGAGTTTGCATCGGCGGATGTCGCCATTGAGTTTACGGCTCCGCAGGCGGCCTACGGCAACTATCTGAAGTGCTGGGCAAAGGGCGTGAAGGTAGTGAGCGGCTCCACGGGTTGGATGACGGAGCATGGCAACGATGTGCGTCAGGCCTGTGCCAGCGGTAAGACACTCTTCTGGGCCTCGAACTTCTCGATAGGTGTCGCCATTTTCTCGGCCGTGAACCGCTATCTGGCGAAGATTATGAACCAGTTCCCACAATATGACGTGGAGATGGAAGAGACGCACCATGTGCATAAGTTGGACCATCCCTCGGGCACGGCTATTACGCTGGCTGAGGAGATTGTGGAGAACATCGACCGTAAGGAGGCCTGGAAGGAAGATACCACGGACAAGAAGTATCTGCGTGTGGACCATATCCGCAGAGGTGAGGTGCCGGGCATCCATACCATCCGCTATGACAGTGATGCGGACCTGATCACGATCACGCACGATGCTCACTCTCGCAAGGGCTTTGCCCTCGGCGCTGTGCTGGCGGCGGAGTATACGAAGGAGCATCAGGGACTGCTCACCATCTCAGACATGTTTAAATTCTGAAAAAGGCTTTAAGAGAGATTAAATCGGCATGAGAGACGCAACTTCCCGCAGGACACGATGCGTCAATAAGGCATGTGAAACCAAATTTTAGAGAAGGATGGAGAAAAAGAAAAAACTGAATATGAAGGTGCAGTGGGCGAAGTTCATTGTCGTGCTGGTGCTGTATCTGTTGTTCTTGTATTGGGTGAAGTCATGGTGGGGACTGCTGGTCATCCCGTTTATCTATGACATCTATATCACCAAGAAGATCAAATGGCAGTGGTGGAAGGAGTCGGAGGGTCCCACGAAATGGATCATGTCGTGGGTGGATGCCTTGGTGTTCGCCCTTGTGGCCGTGTATTTCATCAACCAGTTCTTCTTCCAGAACTACGTGATTCCATCGAGCTCGCTGGAGAAGAGTCTACTGACGGGCGACTACCTGTTTGTGTCGAAGGTGAGCTATGGTCCCCGTATCCCGCAGACACCGCTGACGATGCCGCTGACACAGCATACCCTGCCCGTGATAGAGACGAAGAGCTATATCGCGTGGCCGCAGTGGGACTACCGCCGCGTGGCTGGTCTGGGACAGGTGCAGCTGAACGATATTGTGGTGTTCAACTATCCTGCCGGTGATACGCTCTGCTCTGCTCCGCAGTATCAGGCA
This sequence comes from Prevotella sp., assembly GCA_016290175.1. GTDB lineage: Bacteria > Bacteroidota > Bacteroidia > Bacteroidales > Bacteroidaceae > Prevotella. The sequence continues at coordinate 37,773 of JAEETD010000009.1, forward strand.
CTGGACTTCTATCGCCTGAGCTATGAGATCGGCTATAAGCTGTATCCACAGCGCCCGAACCCCGATTCGCTCGACCGCGAGATGCAGAGGAAATATTTTGAGACCATCTATCAGGGTGGACGGCAGTATATCAGCGAGAACTTCGGGGAGTTCGGCGATATCATCACCCGTCCGGCTGACCGCAGGGAGAACTATGTGAAGCGTTGTGTGGGTCTGCCCGGACAGACGCTGCAGATCAAGAACCACATCGTCTATCTGGACGGCAAGGCGAACAAGGAGCCCGACAACGTGCAGTATACCTACCACGTGAAACTAAAGCAAAGACTGACGGATGAGTTGATGAAGGAGCTGGGCATCACGATGGAGGATGTGATGAGTCTGAACACCCTCGGCTATATGCCGCTGACGAAACAGGCGGTAAGCGCATTGAAGCAGCAGGGCTATGCCGAGAGTATCGAACTGAACACGGAGGCCGAGGAGTGGGATATCTATCCGCTGAACGGCAATATGCACTGGACACGCGACAACTACGGGCCGGTGTGGATACCGAAAAAGGGCGAAACGCTCAACCTCACGCTCGACAATATCGCCATTTATGAGCGTCCCATCCGTACCTACGAGGGCAACGACCTGATGGTAAAGGACGGTAAGATCTTCATCAACGGTGAGGTGGCCACGAAGTATACGTTTAAGATGGACTACTACTGGATGATGGGTGATAACCGCCATAACTCGCTGGATTCGCGCTACTGGGGTTTCGTGCCCGAGGATCATATCGTGGGAAAGCCGATCTTTATCTGGTGGAGCAGTGATCCGGACAGGAGTGGATTCGGGGGAATCAGGTGGAGTAGGATCTTCCGGTTTGTAGATAATATTAAGTAGTAAAAGGGAAGTTAAAGAGTAGTTAAAGGGGAGTTAAAGGGACAAATGTCTGGAGACAAGAAGTGAAGGGGACGGTGAAGTTCATAGGGGCGATAGTGGTGGCGCTGGTGGTGATGCTGGCGTTCAGGAGCCTTGTGATGACCGTCTGTACCGTGGAGGGCAGAGGACTGGAGCCTGTGTTCCAGGCAGGCGACCGTGTGGTGGTGAACCGTTGGAGCTATGGCCTGCGCACGGGAGAGAAGGGAAGCCTCTTTGACTATGGCCGGATCTGCAAGCAGGAAGTGAAAAAGGGCGATTTCATCGCGTTTGAGGACTCATTGGGAGCGGTGCTGATCTGTCGTTGTGCGGGATTGCCGGGGGATACCATAGAGAAAAATATCGTTCCCGGGGTGGTGAACTGTGCCGATCAGGACTATTACTGGATGGAATCGCTGGGAAAGAACAATGCTACCGACAGTCGTCAGCTGGGATTCATCCCTGAGGAGAGGATTATCGGTCGCGCTTGTCTGATACTCTATAACCACGCCCCTGAGACCGCCTTCTGGCGGGGATATATGAAAGACCGCATTTTACTGTTACCGTGATGAAGGCACTGCTCAGCACGACGTATTTCGGACCTGTTCAGTGGTATCAGAAATTGTATCGCTATGAGGAGGTGGAGATAGAGCAATGGGAGAGTTTCCAGAAACAGACATATCGGAACCGGTGTCTGATTGCAACGACACAGGGCATTCAGGCACTGACAGTGCCTGTGGAAAGGTGTACAGTCGGGACAATTAAGGATGTTCGGATCAGTGATCATGGTAACTGGCGGCATCTGCATTGGAATGCGCTGGTGAGCGCGTATGGGGAATCACCGTTCTTTGAGTATTATCAGGATGATATCAGGCCGTTCTTTAAGGAAAGATGGGAGTTTTTGCTGGATTTCAACGAGGCGATTCGCGAAAAGATGTGCGAGTTGTTGGATATTCGGGCTAAGGTCAGGTATAGCGAGGCTTTCGAGAATCAAATGATTCACGATTTCCGCGAGGGGATACAGCCGAAGCACCCGTTGGAGGACCCGGATTTCGAGGCAAAACCTTATTATCAGGTGTATCAGCAGAAGCATGGCTTCCTGGCGAATCTTTCGGTGTTGGATCTGTTGTTTAACATGGGTCCGGAAGGGATTTTCTATCTCTGAGACATCAGATGAAACAAATTGAAAAACTATTAGAACGAGACCGATAATCGATTTCGTTAAAACTTCCTACCTTTGCAGCCGACTAAATCGCTGACAACAATGAAGAAATCCATATTGCTGACCCTCTGTTTCATGTCGTGTCTCATCGTGTTGGGGCAGACGCAACAGTTCTTTACCTCGGATAAGCTGTCGAGCAACCGTGTGCTGACCATTTGCCAGGACAAGACCGGCTATATCTGGGTGGGTACGGAATATGGCCTGAACAAGTATGACGGTTACCGTTTTACCAACTATCTGCATGAGGATACCAACCCTTATTCCATCAGCAGCAATATCATCTCGTTCCTCTTCTCCGATGCAGATGACAACCTCTGGGTAGGTACGCATCAGGGATTGGATCTTTACAGTCGGGACAACGACCAGTTTGAGCATGTCAAGCTGGAGGGTGCCAAGGCCTTGCCGCGCATCAACGATATCGTGCAGGAAGACGAGGGCCACCTGTTGGTGGGAACAGCAGGCTATGGTCTATACCGTCTTGATATCAAGACGCTGAAGACAGAGAAGCTGGAAGGTTATGCCCAGGTTGATAAGGACTATTACAGCCATATCTTCATTGACAGTGAGGGTGCCTTCTGGAAATCAGGTCATGGCAGCAGCATCGACCGTAGGGTGGCCACGGGGAAGATACAGTCGTTTGAATCGCCGTATGGCACGGTCACGGGCTTTGCGGAGTACGAGGGCGGTGTGCTGATGGCCTGTATCCACGGACTGCTTTATTACCGTGACGGGCAGATGTACGACCACTATTTCGACCTGTCGGAGATCGGCGGCAACGAGCAGTTCTTCCGAATCGCCATCACCGACCGCCATGACAACCTGTTTGTGGGAACGATTGGCAGCGGACTCTGTTGGATGCCACGTGGCGAGCACAAGCTGAGGAAATATGACTATCAGAGCGCAACGTTCGACTTGAGTACATCGAATGTGTGGGCACTGTTCGAGGATAACCAGAACAACCTCTGGGTGGGTTGTCAGAACCGTGGCCTGCTCATGCTGCCACAGCAGGAACCGCTCTTCCGCAGCTGGAAATTCTCTGACCTGCACATGGCCACTGGCGGCACACTCACCTCTGTCTGTGCCGGAGAAAACGGCATCATCTGGTGTGCCGTGCAGAACAATGGTATCTACGGCATGGACGAGAAGGGAAGGGTAGTGGTTCATCCTGCATCCCCGGAAGGTACCTATCTTATTTACAGGGACAAGACGGGCAACTACTGGCTGGGCACCAATGGCGCCCTCTATGCCTATCACCCCCAGACGGGTTCAGCACAGAAGAAGGCCTCGTTCAGCAATGGTTTCATCAATACGATGACTGACGATGGCAAGGGCCATCTCATTTTCTCGCTCTTCGGCGAGGGCATCTGCGTCTATGACAGTGCTACGGGTGACATCAAGAAATACTCCATGCGGGCCGAGGATTCGCCACGCGGACGACTGCATAATGACTGGGTGTCGAACCTTTTTACCGACAGCCGTGGGATCATCTGGATCTGTACCGCTTCGGGCATCAACTGTTATGACCCTGTGGGAGACCATTTCCATCCCTATGGCTGGGATGTGCTGCTTGACTATAATGCTGTACAGGCGGTGTGTGAGACCCGAGACCACCGGTTCCTGATAGGCACCATTACCGGACTTTATATCTACGACGCCAAAAAGAAAGCGGCTGTACCCTTTGAGGGAGCAGAGGTGCTCAGCAACAAGGTGGTGGGTGCCATCGTCGAGGACCGCTCTGGCGATATCTGGTGCAGCACCACGATGGGTATCTGGCAGTATAAGCGCGACAACAAACAGTTCGTGGGCTATCTGCATGGCAATGGTCTGGCCAGTCGTGAATATGTGAACGGTGTGGCCATGCAGACAGCCAACAACCGTATCTGGTTCGGATTCAGCGATGGTCTTACCTCGTTTGTGCCAGAAGACATTGACCACTACCGGCCTAGCAGTGAGAAGGTGCAGCTGACGGGACTCTACGTGGGCGATACACCCGTGATGGGCAGCAATCGTTTTGAACTCTCCTATATCGACAATACCTTCACCATGGAATTCTCGCTGCTGAACTACTCGAATGCGGAGAACGTGATCTATGAATACCGTCTGAACGGTGCCAAGGAGTGGACACGAACCCCTGTGGGCGACAATGTAGTATCCTTCCATCATCTGCAGCCAGGTTCCTATGCCATGGAAGTGCGCGCTTACGACAATGGTGTCTATACCGATCCGCAGGTGTATCATATCATCGTCAGGGCACCGTGGTACCAGTCCTCGTGGGCGTACCTATTATATTGCGCGTTAGCGGCCGCCATTATCGGCTTTATCGTGTGGCTCTATCTGCGTAAGCGCAGCCAGCAGTTGGACGAGGACAAGATGAAGTTCCTCATCAATGCCACCCACGATATCCGCTCACCGTTGACACTCATCATGAGTCCGCTGCACAAGCTGTTGAGGAAGGACCTGGGGCCGGATGTCAAGGAAGAATTGAAAACCATCGAGCACAACGCCAGTCGTATCCAGAACCTCGTGAACCAGATACTCGACATCCGCAAGATCGACAAGCAGCAGATGAAGATACACTGTCAGGAGACTGATATCGTGCAGTATGTGGGCAATATCCTCAAATCGTATGAGTATACTGCCAATGAGCGCGGGCTCTCACTGACCTTTGCCCCCGCTGTCGATCGTCTGGACGTATGGCTGGACCGTAACCAGTTTGACAAGGTGATAGACAACCTGATGTCGAACGCGTTCAAGTATACTTATGACGGTGGTGCCATTGAGGTGCGCATCGATCAGACTGATCACTATACGGCAGAGCTGAAGGTCATCGATAATGGCATGGGCATCAAGGGCGATGTGAACAAGATCTTCGACCGTTTCTATCAGGGCAGCACCTCGCGCTCACTGCATATCGAGGGCACGGGTATCGGCCTGAATCTTTGTAAGATGATTATGTCGATGCACCATGGCACAATCACCGCTGAAAACCGTACTGACTCTTCGGGAAGCATCTTCACTGTGAGCCTGCCCTTGGGCAACAGTCACTTTACAAAGGAAGAGCTGGAAGAAGTGAAAAGTGAGAAGTCTACAGTGAAAGGTACAAAGCCGCAGACGAACTACCGGATACTTGTTGTGGATGATGACGAGGAGATTGGCAGGTATATCTCGCAGGAGTTGGGTGCCTATTACCATATCACCGCTGTGACAGGAGCCCGCGAGGCTCTGCGTTGTCTGTTGGGCGCTGTCACCCAACACCCAACACCTAATACCCAACAGCAGTTCGACCTCGTAGTGAGCGACGTAATGATGCCCGAAATGGACGGCTTCACCTTTCTCCGGATGGTGAAGACCAATATGAATATCAGTCACATACCTGTGGTGATGCTTACCTCGAAGGCCGATGTCGCCAATCGTCTTGAAGGTCTCGAGAAGGGTGCTGACGCCTATCTGGCCAAACCCTTCGACATGGACGAGTTGCATGTGGTGATCAACAATCTCATAAGCAAGTCACTCCACCTGAAGGGAAAGTTCTCCGGTGCCCAGCAGCAGAAGGAGAAGGTGGTAGCCAAGGAGGTGAAGGGCAATGATGAGTTGTTGATGGAACGCATCATGAAGGCAGTGAACACCCACCTGTCGGACAGTGATTTCAATGTCGATATGCTCACCCGCGAGGTGGGTATCAGCCGTGCTCAGCTCCATCGGAAGATGAAGGAACTGACGGGTCTGCCCGTGAGCGAATTCATCCGGAACATCCGTCTCGAACAGGCTGTGAGACTATTGAAGGAACAAAAAATCAATGTCACGCAAGTGGCCTATACCGTTGGTTTCAGCAACGTGGCACATTTCTCTACCGTGTTTCGTAAACAGTTCGGTGTTTCACCTTCAGAGTATATTGAGCAACACCATCTGACAATTTGAGCTAATCCTCAAGGCCGCTGAGGCTGCGGGCCAGCCAGACATCCATCTTGCCGGCACCACGGTGGTTCCAGGCGTAATAGGGGATGAGTCTGATGGCGACATCCTTGGTTGCCAGTTTGCCATCGTCAGTGATAGAGGCTTCCTGAGCCTGCGCCTTAATAGCAGTGACGTTGAAGGTCTGACCGTTGCCCATTCCCGCTGACGCGCCTACCCGTTGCCTTTCGGTATTATGAATGCAATAGGCTGGCTGCACATCAAACTGAGGCTTGCGTGAGAGCAGCAGGTGATGGGGATCGATACCCTCGTTGTCGGCCCACTCTGCACAATAGACCAGTGGTCCACGCTCTACAGCGATGCGTCCGCGATCATCCGTTACACGAGGACTGGCCACGACCGTACGCACAGGCATGTCGAAATGGATGCGGACAACATCGCCTTTCTTCCAATTACGATTGATGACCATATAGCCGTTTTCCAGTTCACCATCCACCTTCTGGCCATTGACTGAAATCTCGTAGGTACTGAAGATATCGTCGTTGTAGGCATAGAGGTCGCTGGGCACTACCCGGCTCTGTACCCATCCTGGAATGCGGATCATCATCGAGAAGGCCTTGGCCTTGTTCTGTAATACTTTGATGCTGATATCACCGTCCCAAGGGTAGTTGGTCTCCTGCTGGATAGTCACGTTCTTGCCTCCAAGGGCAAGGGTGGCTGTATTAGCAGCAAAGAGGTTCACGTAGAGATTATTGTTACGCACACCATAGATATAACCCGGCATCGAAGGGATGAAACGACAGAGGTTTGAAGGACAGCAGGCACAACCGAACCAGGGCTGGCGCGTCATCGTACCGTCTGCATTGAAACGGTAACGTCCGTCGCTCGACAACGGGTTGGGGTAGAAGAACTTTCCACCGTCGACGCTCATACCACTGATGACTCCATTATATAAGGTACGCTCGAGACAGTCGATGTATTTCGCATCGCCATGCAATAGGAACATACGTTCGAAGAGATATACCATTGCGATGGCGGCACAGGTCTCGTTGTAGGCTGTCAGGTTAGGCAGCTCGTAGTCGGCACCGAAGGCCTCACCTCCATGACGGGCACCCACACCCCCTGTGAGATAGTATTTGCGCGAGACGATGTTCTCACAGATGGTGTCAATGGCCTTGATATAGCTGGAGTCGCCTAGCAAGGCAGCGACATCGGCCATACCTGCATACATATAGCCGGCACGTACGGCATGTCCCCACGCCTCTGTCTGATCCACCACAGGCTTGTCGCTCTGTGAATAGACATCCTTATGCGGTGTCTTACCACGATAGTCGAGCAGGAACTTGGCCTCGTCCAGATATTTCTTCTCACCCGTAAGCACATAGAGTCTTGCGAGGGCCATCTCAGCAATCTGGTGACCAGGCACCACACAAGCCTGACCGGCGTTGGGGCCAACCTCTCTGACCACGCAGTCAGCATAGCGTCTGGCGATGTCGAGGAACTTCGTGGAGCCTGTAGCCTGATAATGGGCACAGGCGGCATCCACCATGTGCCCGAGGTTATAGAGCTCGTGGCTCGCATGCTCCTCTGCTGCCCATCGCTTATTGGAAGCCCAGCCATGGGGATGCTGGGGATTGATGGTGCGGGCGGTGTAGAGATAGCCGTCGGGCTCCTGGGCAGCAGCCACCACATCGAGCACAGAGTCGATATAGGCTTTCAGTCTGGCGTCTGGATAGGTCTGAAGTACATAACTTGCTCCCTCGATGGTCTTATAGACGTCGGTATCATCAAACGAGAAACCCATGAACTTGGCGACGTCCCATTCGGGCGTCTGCAGACCGGGATGGCCAGGATGTTGCAGCGTATAGGCCGCCATCTCGAAATTCTTATAGCGGTGCTCACTCTCGCATTTCGAGAAAGCCAGAGGGATGGTCACCTCCCGGGCCGCTTGGATACGATCGCCCCAGAAGGTGTTGGGGGTGATCTTAACGGCAGTGAACGGCACTTGGGTATAAGGATACCCGCTCTGGGCAAAGGCAGTAGCTGAAATACATGCTGCAAGGCAGACGATAGATAAGATTCGTTTCATATTGTTTTCTTTTTGATTGCTGGTGGCAAAAGTACGAAAAAAAAGTGAGAAGTGAAAAGCGAAAAGTGAAAAATTTATGTAATTTTGCATCAAAATGATAAGTAACAACAGGATTATGAAACGAATTCGACTTTTTCTCCCGATGCTGATGCTCTTCCTTGCAAGCAGCATCCAGGCACAGGATCGGCTCTATGCCGATGAGTTTTCACTTGGCGATGTCACCCTGCTCGACGGTCCGCTGAAAAAGGCCCGCGACCTGAACATCAAGACCTTGTTGCAGTACGACTGCGACCGCTTGCTGGCTCCCTATCTCAAGGAGGCTGGTCTGACCCCGAAGGCGAAGAGCTATCCCAACTGGGATGGTCTCGACGGACATGTGGGCGGCCATTATCTCACGGCGATGGCCATCAATGCGGCTATGGGTGATAAGGCCTGCAAGGAGCGGATGGAATATTTCATCGGCCAGCTGCAGGCTTGTGCCGATGCCAATGCCAGCAACCATCCCGGGTGGGGAAAGGGCTATGTGGGCGGCGTTCCTGGCAGCGACCGTATCTGGTCGGCCTACAAAAAGGGTGACTTCGGCGCCTATAGTGGTGCATGGGTGCCTTTTTATAACATCCATAAGATGTATGCCGGTCTGCGCGATGCCTGGGTGTATTGCGGCAACGAACAGGCCAAGCAGCTCTTCCTGGGCTTCTGCGACTGGGCCATCAGTCTGACGGCCGGCCTCACTGATGATCAGGTGGAACGCACGCTCCATACAGAGCACGGCGGCATGAACGAGGTGTTGGCCGATGCCTATGCCATCACCGGCGACAAGAAATACCTTGATGTGGCCAGACGGTTCTCACATCGCCGGTTGCTGAACCCACTGTCGCAGCGACAGGACTGTCTCGACAATATGCACGCCAATACCCAGGTGCCCAAGGTGGTGGGCTTTGAGCGCATCGCTGAACTCTCAGGCGATGAGACCTATCACAATGCCAGTATTTATTTCTGGGAGATCGTAACGGGTGAACGCTCGTTGGCCTTCGGTGGTAACAGCCGTCGTGAACATTTCCCCAGCAAGGATGCCTGCATGGACTTCATCAACGACATCGACGGTCCGGAGACCTGTAACACCAATAACATGCTGAAACTGACAGAGGAACTGCACCGGAGGAATCCGGAAGCCCGCTTTGCCGATTATTACGAGCTGGCCACCTTCAACCACATCCTCTCCTCTCAGCATCCTGAGCACGGAGGTTATGTCTATTTCACCCCAGCCCGTCCCCGTCACTATCGCAACTACTCGGCTCCCAACGAGGCCATGTGGTGCTGTGTGGGTACAGGTATGGAGAATCACGGTAAATACGGCCAGTTCATCTACACCAGAAAGGGCGACAATCTCTTTGTCAATCTCTTCGTAGCTTCAGAGCTCAACTGGAGAAATCAGAATATTCAGATCCGCCAGGAGACCCAGTTCCCCTATGCCGAGACCAGCCGCATCACCATCACTCAAGGTAAGGGACACTTCACCCTGCAGGTGCGCTATCCCGGTTGGGTAAAGCCCGGACAGTTCGCAGTGAAGGTGAACGGCCAGCCCGTCAGCATTGTCACTGGTCCGTCATCCTATGTAGCCATCAGCCGTCAGTGGAAGAAGGGCGACGAGGTGGATATCACCTTCCCGATGCATAACAGTATCAGATATCTGCCTAATAATCCGCAATACATTGCGATGATGCATGGTCCTGTCATGCTTGCTGCCAAGACCGGGACGGAAGATCTGGCTCACCTCATCGCCGATGACAGCCGCTTCGGACAGTATGCCAGCGGTAGGAAACTGCCCATCAATGAGGCTCCCATCCTCGTGAATAATAATCTGGAGGATATCGCCGGTCAGTTGCAACCCATTGCCGGTAAACCCCTTCACTTCACCCTCAGCACCAAGATGGAGAACGCCATCCGCAGTGAGATCCAACCCTTTTTCGAAATTCACGACGCCCGTTATATGATGTACTGGCTCGCCCTTTCGGAAGACAGCTACAAGAGCTATCTCGACGATCTGGCCAAGCAGGAGCAGGAGCGTCAGGCCCTGGAGGCCCGCACTGTCGACAAGGTACAGCCGGGAGAGCAGCAGCCCGAGGCAGACCACTTTATGGAGACCGACCGTTCGCAAGTGGGCAATACCAACGATGTCTTCTTCCGTGATGCCAGCAACGGCCATTACTTCAGCTATCTGATGCAGACGGGCGGTCAGACAGCTCTCAGCCTGCGTCTGAAGTACTGGGGCGTAGGCGAATGGAAAAGCCACGAGTTTGATATCCTCGTCGACGATGTCTTGGTGAAGGAGGTCAACAACACCGGCAAATACCGCGTCTCAGAATTCAAATACGAGACCTATCCCGTTCCTGAGGAACTGCTCAAGGGCAAGACGCAGGTCCGTGTGAAGTTCGTGGCCAAACCGCATAAGCAGATTGGCGAGATCTACGAAGTGAGACTCCTAAAGAATTAGAAGTCAGAGGTTTACTTCACGTTTCAAGTGCAGGTTGGTGGACGATCCGCCAACCTGTATTCTGATTTTACCAGGTTCCAGTTTCCAGTTTTGCGAAGCTTCATCCCAGTCACACAGGTCAGCACGGCGCAACGGGATAGTGACACGTTGACGCTCACCGCCCTTGAGAGCCACACGATGGAAACCCTTCAGTTCCTTGACGGGATGGCTGATGACACTCTTTACGCGCGATACATACACCTGTGCCACTTCCTCTGCATCGATGGCAGAGCGGTTAGCAATGATGAAGCTCACCTCCAGGTCGTCGCCAACCGCCTTCACCTGAAGGTCGCTGTATTGGAATCTGGCATACGAAAGACCATGCCCGAAAGGATAGGCCACAGCCACTTTCTTGCGGTCATACCAGCGATAGCCCACGAGGTCTTCCTCTGCATAGTTGGCAATGAGTTGCTGACGACGGTCATTACTGCGGTTGCGCGTGAGGTCGACGAAGATATCCCCCTGGTTGTTGTTCTCCATGTTCTGAGGATAGGTGCCTGTGGCATAGGCAGGCACATCTTCCAGTTTCCTGGGCCAGGTCATAGGTAGCTTACCTGAGGGAGAGATCTTGCCGGTGAGAACCTCTGCCAGCGCCTGTCCACCCATGGAGCCGTTGAACCATGAGGCGACGAGTGCACCAGACACCTTACTGACCGTACTCACATCGACAGGGCCGCCAGACACAATCACGGTAATCAGTTTCTTATTAGCCTTGGCCAGAGCTTCCGCCAGCTCATCTTGACCTGAGGGCAGGGTGATCGACTTGCGGTCGCTGCCTTCCGTTTCCACCTCACGGTTGTCACCGGCGAAGAACAGCACGAGATCGGCACCTCTGGCAGCCTTCACGGCTTCGTCCAGCAGTTCAGGGTCTGCCTTCTGAATGGGGTCCTGACGTTTGTTACGGCTGTCACGGTCGTAACTCTTATACCCCCTCACATACTGGAGTTTCACATCATTGCCAAGAATCTTCCGCAGACCTTCGAGAGGCGTTATCTCCTGTCGGGTCTTCACCCCGGCTCCCACACCGCCCAAAGCCATCTTCGTGACGGCATTCTCGCCAATCACGGCGATAGTGCGCACCCGTCTGGTATCAATGGGGAGCAGTTTCTCATTCTTCATCAGGACGATAGACCGACGGGCAATCTCGAGGGCAATGGTCATCTCCTCGGCATTGCCTACAGGCTGGCGGTTGGCCTCCTCCCTGGCGATGGGTGTCACCGTCAGTCTGACCCTGAGGATCTCCCTTACTCGTTGGTTGATGACCTCCTCACTCACCTTACCAGCCCTCACGGAGTCGAGGAGTGCCTGCCCCATAAACCGGCTGCCGGGCATCTCGACATTCATACCTGATGTGACGGCGTCGACAGTGGAATGGACACCACCCCAGTCGCTGATCACCATACCAGGGAACCCCCATTGCTCACGGAGCACAGTGGTCAGCAGATGCCTGTTCTCTGAGCACCATCGCCCGTTGACCTTATTATAGGCCGCCATCACGCCCCAGGCATCGCCATCGCGGACAGCCATCTCAAACGGACGGAGGTAGATCTCGTGCATGGCACGGTCGGAGATCCGCACATCCACGAATCCGCGATAATCCTCCTGGTTGTTCAGTGCATAGTGTTTCAGACAGACTGCCGTACCATCGTCCTGGGCGCCACGGGTGTAGTACACGGCGAGGGCACCGCTGAGCAGCGGGTCTTCACTCAGGTATTCGTAGGTTCTTCCGCCTGTAGGGATACGCTGGATATTGATGGCAGGTCCCAGGATCATGTCCTTGCCGCGTAACCGTGCCTCACGGCTCATGCCCTTTCCATAGGCGTAGGCCCATTCCGTGCTCCAGGTGGCTGCCAGCGCAGAACCAGTAGGGAAGAAGGTGGCAGAGTCGGTGGTCAGATGGGCGGAGTTCCACGAGTGGGGCTCCATCTCCTCACGGATGCCGAAGGGACCGTCGGCATATTCCACATCCGCTATCCCCAGCCGGGGGATACCTTCAGAAGAGAACATGTTCTTGCCATGGAGCATGGCGATCTTCTCTTCAAGGGTCATGTCCTGAATGATGGCGTCAATCTGATTCTCATGTCGCAGAAGGCTGCTTTGTGCCAGTGCGGTAGTGGCTGAGGCCATGGCGATGACCATGATGCTGGTCTTGATGTCTTTTAGTTTCATGTTGGTTGTCTTTTAGAAGTTAGAATCCTTGAAACTGCTGCCGCCTACGAACTCTCTCATGATGCTCGTGGGCGGTATTTCTTTGTCGCTGATGGGGAGGAAATAGTGGATGAACTTCAGCAGGCGGTGGGCCTCTGAGTATTCCGGACAGTTGCGGGGCACAGAGGAGAGGATGATCTCTGCATGGGTGCGCAGTACGGCAAACTCAATGTTGAGGGCCGAGTTGAACATCACGTCGGCAGTTTCCTGATAGGGGAATATCCACTGGTCCTCGGCCAGGCAGACGTTCTTCCACTGCGAAATGGTCTGCTGGGCAGTATAGGCGCCTTTGTTATAGTCGCGGATGATACGGCGCAGCAGTCGGTTGTCGCGCGTGGGAATCCAGTTGTGGTCATCGAGCGAGATGCTGGTGAGGGCCGAGATATAGATCTTGTACTTCACGTCGTCGGGAACCTTTTTCGTCAACAACGGGTTCAGGGCATGGATGCCCTCGATAATCAGCACCGTATCGCCCGACAACTTGAGTTTCTTGCCGTTATACTCGCGTTTGCCTGTCACGAAATTATATTCGGGTATTTCCACTTTCTCGCCTTGCATCAGCCGCAGCAGATGATCCTCGAGCAGGGAATATTCCACCGTCTCGATGTTGTCGAAATCGTAGTCACCGTTGGGCAGCTTCGGGGTGTCCACGCGATTGACGAAATAGTCGTCGGTAGAGAACGACACGGGCCTCAGACCGCAAGCCAGTAGCTGGACCGACAGGCGTTTACAGAAGGTGGTCTTGCCTGAACTGGAAGGTCCGGTGATAAGCACGATCCGGATGGGATTCTCTTCGCTGTGGAACCGGCGTTCTATCTCCTCGGCTATCTGCACGATCTTCTTCTCCTGCAGGGCTTCCGATACCTGTATCAGCTCTGAAGCATAGCCCCGTTTGATGGCCTTGTTCACATCGCCCGCATTCGAGAGACGCATGATGATGTCCCAGCGGGTCTTCTCTGCAAACATCCCGAAAGTTTTGGGCTGGTCTACCTTCTCTGCCAGTTGCAGCGGGTTGTTCCAGTCAGGCACACGCAGCAGCATACCCTCCTCATAGCGTTCCAGCCCCCATACCTTCAGATAGCCGGCACTGGGCACCAACGGCCCGTAATAATAGTCAACGGTATCGCCCAACATATAATAGTCGCTATAGATCTGTCCGCTGGTCTCCAAGAGCTTCACCTTGTCGGTGAATCCACGCTCTGTAAATACACGGATCGACTCCTCGTTGGTAGCCTCCGTACGGCGGAAAGGCATATCGAGGTCGATGATCTCCTGCATCCTCTTGCGGATGCTGCTGACATCATTGTCGGAAAGCGACTCGCCCCCACGTTTCTTAAAGTTACAGTAATAGCCGCGGCATAGCGAGTGCTCGATAAAGAGTTTCGAGCCGGGGAACACGTCCTGCGTCGCCTTGTAGAGCACGAAGCTGAGTGAGCGCACATACACACGGTGGCCGCTGCCCTCGCGGGCATCGAGGAACTCCACGTCGCGGTTCTGGAACACGCGGAACTTCAGTCCCTGTGACACGTTATTCACTTTCGCCGAGACGACGGGATAGGGGAGTTGTATCTCCTCGGCAAACTCCTGATAGATATCCAGCAAAGATGTTCCTTCGGGGAAGCTCTTCGTCACGTTGTTGTTCTTGCAGCGGATCTGTACCATGGTCTTAAGCTTTTAATTTGGCGACAAAGATACGAAAAAAAGCCGAAAGCATGAAACTTTCGGCTTAAAATCTTCAGATCAGAGAGTTGTTTAATAAACTCTATTCATTGTTCTTGCTACGCTCCTCAATCTCCTTGTTGATGGCATCGATCTTCTCATCGGTGAGTTCGTATCTCGAAATGATGAAGATGGCGAGGCCGAGCAGGATAGCGGGGATGACGCAGACCAGCCAGAGGATACCCTCCTCGGCCAGAGGTGTCTGCTCGATCACCTTGCTGTCGTATTCCACGTATGCCAGGACGGCTGGGCCGACGATGCTTCCGAAGGTCATACCGGCCTTGAAGAACAGTCCTGTCAGGGCATTTACGATACCGGAGATGCGACGGCCTGTGGTGTACTCACCATAGGAGATGACCTCAGGCACCAAGGCCCACATATAACCGGTAGCCACAATCACACCTGTAGACTTGATGAACTGAGCGATATAAATCATCGTCATGCTGGGGCTCTCCATCTTCGAGATGAAATAGAGCATAGCCATACCGATGATGGCGGCACCGAGGAAGAGATAGAACATATTCTTCTTACCCACCATGCGCTTGAACCACGGCACGAGCGGCATGAAGATGAAGGCGGGGATAGAACCTAGGGCCATGAAGATGGACAACTGCTCAGCCGAACCGTGCAGGTTGCTGTTCATGAAATAGGCGCCGGCGGCATTACCCACAGACATCATGGCAAAAGCGGTGATGAAGAAGAAGGCAAGCACACGCAGGGGACGGTTGCGCAGGAACTCCATCCATAGGTCGCTGACCTTTACGTCTTCTGTTGCGGAGG
Organism: Prevotella sp.; assembly: GCA_016290175.1. Taxonomy (GTDB): domain Bacteria; phylum Bacteroidota; class Bacteroidia; order Bacteroidales; family Bacteroidaceae; genus Prevotella. The sequence continues at coordinate 53,133 of JAEETD010000009.1, forward strand.
CATCCATTACCACGCGCTCCTTACACTGTGTGAAGCAGAACACAAGCAGGCAGAAGCCGACGATGGCGTAGATGGTCATCGTGGTGAACCAGGCCGATGGGTCTTTCGGCAGACTGTCGGACGGTGCGCCTGCAATCAGGGCGATGAACAGCGGCAGACCGGAGTTGACGGCCAGACCACCGAGGTTGGCCATGAACATACGGACGGAGGTGAGCACGGTGATTTCGTCGGTGTCGCGGGTCAGTGATGAGTTCAATGCACCGTAGGGCACGTTGATGAACGTGTAGAGCAGCTGCATGGAGATGTAGGTGACATACGCGTAGATCAGCGACGGGGCAAAGCCATTGTAGAAGCAGAGGATGGCGAAGCCAGAAAGGGGAATACCCACATACAGCAGGTAAGAGCGGTATTTTCCGTAACGCGGATTGCTCTTGTCGATCAAGGCACCCACGATGGGGTCCCAAATCACGTTAGCCACATTACCTACCAGGAACATGACGGCCACAGCCGATGGTGTCAGTCCGTAGATGTCGGTGTAGAAAAACAGCAGGTAAGTACAGATTACCTGGAAGATCAGGTTCTGCGCCAGGTCACCGGAACCGAATCCGATGCGCTGGAGCCACGATAGCTTGTAAAAGCCTTTGGTTTCGTTGGTTGTTGACATAATACTTTTAATTTATTGTTTATTGTTGATTTTTAATTCAAACGATGACATCGGGAGGCCTGTGAGTGAGCGGACAGTGGACTTGGGGTCATCTTTCCAGGCATAGCGGACTTTGTTTGCTACCGCTCTCACTTCAATCTGATTACCGGAAGCGGTGGCTTCGGCATTCACAAATTTCCCCATTTCATCGGCAATTTCGAACTCCTGTAGCGTGCCGGACTGGATGGGTTGGTCGAGGGTGAGGATGATTTTGCCGTCCTTCACTTCGGCAGAGATGACCTCAGGCGAGAGAGTAACTTTCTTGTCGTTGAACACCAGACGGTCGAAACAGAGTCCGATACGCTCAGCCACCTCCTTCTTGCGAAGAGGATGGATATCGACGGTCTCGCCCAGGTCGTTGATCACAGCCAGTTCTGCATAGGGGTCTGCCTTGGCAGCCGTACGCTGGGCTTCACGCAACTGTGCCCAACCACTGTTCACAGGCTCTGCAGGATAGACAATGGGTCTTGGGAAACCAGTCTGCTGACGACCGTCATAATTGGCCAGCTGTACAATACAGAAAGGCATCTGCTGATCCTGCCAACGGTCACGCCAGCAACCCATCAGCTTTTTCAGATAGTCGGCATAGGGGGCAGGGCTGCCCGTGTTCGACTCACCCTGATACCAAACCACGCCGCTTATAGCGTAAGGAGCGAGGGGATAGAGCACGGCATTATAGAGTGTCGTAGGCAGGTTCTGCAGTGATACATCGCCACCGGGACAGGGCGGCATCTCTGCACCGAGGTGGAACTTCCACTCCTTGCCGAGAGGAATCACATCCTTTGGCAAGGGGTTCTGCGAGAAGCGGTCCTCGCCAAAGCACAGCATATAAGGTTTCTGTGGAATAAAGTGAACGGCTCCATTCTTGTTGATAAAGCGGATGGTAATCACATTATCGCCTTCCTTGAGCAGTCCCTCTGGGATATCATATCGGCGTGGGGGATACTGATAGCCGGTGCTTCCTATCTGCCTGCCGTTCAGATAAGTGACATCCTGATCGTAGAGCGTGCCTAGCAACAACCGGGCAGGCTTTCCCGCGTGTACCTTATCTATATTAATATGTTGGCGGAGCCATACGGAACCTGTTCCCCGCCAGCTCCAGTCGTTCTGGTTGATGGTCTTCCAGTCAGCATCATTAAATGCAGGTTGGATATAGTCTTCTACGGCATCAGCTTTTTCAAGTATTTCGTTCCATTGCCTGCTCGCAGCACCATTGGCCTGCACCTGAGCCCTTACATAATTGTCGCTCTCATAGATGGCCATGCGCTTCACGAGCATGGGATAGTCCTTCTGCAGCGAGTCTTTCGATATCCAAGCCTCGATGGGAGTGCCGCCCCAACTGTTGACGATGATACCCTGCGGTACCTTGTTCTTCTCAAACATCCGCTTGCCCAGGAAGGAACCCACGGCAGAGAAAAGCCATGCGTTCTGCTTGGTGAGCGGTTTCCAGTTGATATTCGTGGCACGGATATCATCTTTCACACCATGCGTGGATGTCTCGTTCTGTACGCGGAACAGACGTATCTGGTCGTTGTTGAACTGGTCGATCTCATTGACATATTGCGGATAGACGCGCTCTATGGTCACATCGATGTTCGATTGTCCGGAGAGCAGCCAAACGTCGCCGATGAGAATATTGTCGATAGTCAACTTCTCGCTTTTCACTCCATCACTTTTCACTTCTAAAGTATAGGGGCCTCCTGCTTTCTGTTTCGGCAAGTCGATGCGCCAGCAGCCTTGGTCGTCGGCTGTTGTGGTATAAGTCTTCTTCTGGAAGGTGATGGTGACCTGTTCTCCCTTGTCGGCCCAACCCCATACGGGTATGGGTTTGCCGCGTTGCATGACCATGCCCGATTGAAACAACTGGGGCAGCCTGACCTCTGCGTTTGCCGACAATGAAACGCAGATGATGGCAAGTAGTACGATTGATAGTTTCTTTATAATCATGCTGCAAAAATATAAAAAATAATCGATTTCTTCGGTATTTTTTCTTCTTTTCTTATCAAATGAAACACAGTCTAAAGCATCTGTGACATTTCAAAATGTCTATTTTCATAATAGTAAGTATCTTTGCAGCATGAAACGAAACCTCAACCAAAAAGTATCATTTGGAGAGAAAGTCGGCTACTCCCTTGGAGACGCAGCCGCCAACCTCGTGTTCCAAATGATGGTGATGTTCCAGTTGAAGTTCTACACCGATGTTTTTGGACTCGACGGAACCGTGGCAGGCAGCATTCTGTTGATTGCCAGCGTTTCATCTGTTGTGGTTGACCCAGCCATGGGACTTCTGGCTGACCGTACGAAGTCGCGCTGGGGTAAGTTCCGTCCCTGGCTTCTCTGGACGGCCGTTCCTTTCTGCCTGTTCTATATCCTCGCCTTCTATAATCCTGGCATCGAAGAAAAGGGTGCGGTGGCTGTCTATGCTACAATCTCTTATATGCTGTTAATGACGGTCTATTCGTCGAACAACATACCTTATACTTCTTTGGGCGGTGTGATGACGAGCGATATCAGGGAACGCACGAGCATTACGACCATCCGTTTCATCGTAGTGACCATCGCCCAGTTTGTGGTGCAGGGTCTGACGCTCCCGATGGTAAACCACTTCGGACACGACAATCCCCAGCATGGCTGGGTCTGCACCATCGCTATCTTTGCGTGCATCGCCCTCGTGTTCTTTGTCATCACGTTCTTCGTCAGCCGTGAGCGCATCCAGCCGCCTCCCCGTCAGGAGGTGAGCATCAAGGAGGATATTAAGTGCACCATCTCCGACATTCCCTGGTCGGCGATGTTTCTGTTGACATTCGCCCTGTTCATCACACTGGCAATGTGGAGTTCGGCCATGAGCTTCTATTTCCAGTACAATGTCGACCAGAAGTCGCTCTACGATTTCCTCCGTATCTTCAAATTAGTCGATTCCATCGAGGATTCCTATGCCGTCGGATTCTCCTTGTTTAATATCGTTGCTGCCATTGTGCAGTTTATCGGCGTGATCACGTTGTCGCGCTATCTGGCCAATAAATATGGTAAGAAGAAGGTGTTCATCGTCTGTCTCACCCTGACAGCCTTCTTTACCTTCCTGTTCTATCTGCCCTCACCCACGGATGTAGGTCTGTTGTTTGTGCTGAACATCATGAAGTCGTTGAGCTATGCACCCACTATTCCTCTGTTGTGGGCGATGATTGCCGATGTGGCTGATCATGTGGAATACGAGAACTATCGTCGTGCCACGGGTTTCTGTTTCTCGGGCATTTCGATGGCCCTGAAGGTCGGCATGGGTCTTGGTGGCGCTGTGGCAGGTGTGATCATCTCTGCTTTCGGCTATCAGCCCGGCAGCGTGTCCATCCAGAACGAGAGTGCGATGGAGGGTATCCGTCTTGTGTCGAGCATCGTGCCTGCCCTGTTGTTCTGCGTGGGTATCGCCGCTCTCTATCTCTACCCGATCACCAAGGAATATAATGAGAATATGCAGGCAGAGCTGGCTGCACGCCGCAAACATGCCGAGCAAGAAGATAAATTATAGTATTAATAATTTAAAATCCAAAGCAAATGAAACCGCGTTATCTTTATCCCAGTGATTATTATGCAGATCCTTCTGCCAATGTGTTTAACGGAAAGTTGTTTGTCTATCCTTCCCACGACTGGGAGGCAGGTGCTGCCTTCGACGACGATGGCGGTCATTTCCAGATGAAGGACTATCATGTCATCTCTATGGAGGACGTGGAAAATGGTGAGGTGACCGATTACGGCATGATTCTCCACGTGGACCAGGTACCCTGGGCTGAGAAGCAGATGTGGGATAACGATGTTGTCGAGAAGGATGGTAAGTATTACCTCATCTTCTCTGCTAAGGATTACAACGGTGTGTTCCACCTGGGCGTTGCCATCGCCGATAAGCCCGAGGGTCCGTTCGTTCCCCAGGAGCATCCCATCCGTGGCTCTTTCTCCATCGACCCCAGTGTCTTTAAGGATGACGACGGACAGATATACTGCTATTTCGGTGGTCTCTGGGGTGGACAGCTCCAGTGGTACCAGGCTCCTCAGAAACTGGTAAAGGAGGGCGTCGATCTCGGTCCTGCTGCCGACAAGAAGACCCAGCTCTTTGCTCCTGCCGACATTCCCGCTCTGTCGAGCTTCGTGGTGAAGATGAGCGACGATGTGCTCCAGTTTGCTGAGGCTCCCCGTTCGGTAGTGGTCCTCGACAAGGACGGCCAGCCTCTGAAGGCCGGTGATCCCCACCGTTTCTTCGAGGCTTCATGGATGCACAAATATAATGGCAAGTATTATTTCAGTTACTCCACAGGCGACAGCCACTTCCTCTGCTATGCCATCGGTGACAATCCTTACGGTCCCTTCACCTATCAGGGTGTTCTCCTCGACCCCGTCGTAGGTTGGACCACGCACCACAGCATCGTGCAGTATAAGGGCGAGTGGTTCCTGTTCTATCACGACTGTGTTCCTTCTAACGATATCACTCATCTGCGCTCTCTCAAGGTGCAGCGTCTGTTCTACAATGAGGATGGTACCATTCAGAAGGTCATCAATGAATAATTATCTAACTTTAACCAATTATTACATTACTCACCGTGATGAGCTGCTGGCATACGTCAGCAGCCGTCTCGGGCATTCGGTCGAAGCGGAGGATATCGTGCAGAACGTGTTCCTCCGCCTCCTGACCTCCGACAAGATGATTACCGACGTCACCTTGCCTGCCTTGGTCTATACCATTACCCGTAACCTTATCAACGACTACTATCGCCGTCGTTCTCATCATGAGGCGTACGAGCATTATCTGAAAAACACCGATTCCATCGACGACTCTGCCGAGTCTATCCTGAGCATCCGCGACATCACGGAGCAGTTGGAGCGTGGTCTGGCCCGCGTGCCGGAGAACTGCCGCGAAGTCTATCGCCTGCATATCTATGGCGGTATGAAGGTGGCTGAGATCTCTGAGCGTCTGGGAGAGGGCTACAAGAGTGTGGAGCATCGTCTGGGAACTGCCAGGAAATCCGTGCGTCAGCAGCTCCGTGGCATTGCGTGAACAATCTGAAAATTCAAGCTTATGGAAATTATTGATTTCAGCAAGAGCAACTCCATTCTCAATCAGTATATGTCGGAGTTGCGTGACAAGAACTACCAGCGTAACCGTCTTCTCTTCCGTCACAACATCAAGCGCATCGGTGAGATCATGGCTTACGAACTGTCGAAAACCCTGGAGTATAAGCCGAAGACGGTGACTACACCCCTCGGCACACTCGATATCCCCCTGCCGAAGGATGATATGGTCATTGCCACTGTGCTGCGCGCAGGACTGCCGTTCCATGAGGGCTTCCTCAATGTGTTCGACAAGGCCGACAATGGCTTTGTCTCCGCTTTCCGCATGTATATCAACCGTGAACATACTGAGGTGGGGGTGCATACGGAATATATCGCCACGCAGAGTGTGAAGAACAAGACCTTGGTGATTGTCGACCCGATGCTGGCCACTGGCGGTAGTCTGGCAGCAGCCATCGAGTCATTGCTTCAGACAGGCAAGCCCAAGAAGATCCACCTCTGTTGTGTGATTGCAGCCCCCGAAGGCATCGAGGTTGTGAAGGAGGCTCTCCCGGAGGGATCCACGATCTGGTGTGCAGCCATCGACCAGGGCATGAACGAACATAAGTATATCGTGCCAGGTTTCGGCGACTGCGGCGACCTCTGCTATGGTGAGAAACTGCAGAGCTTCCGTAAGATAGCTGATAAATAAAGAAGCCCGCCAACTGGCGGGCTTCTTTATTTAGATCAGGTGTAACGTTCCCATCAGGTAGACAAGTCCGAAGCCTAATACCATCGAGAGGATACCCATGATGATACCGATCTTCGACATGTCCTTCTGCTGGACATATCCCGTGGCAAAGGCCAGGGCATTCGGCGGCGTGGAGATAGGCAGGATCATAGCCGACGAAGCGGCAATGGCCACACCAATCAATACAGTTCCTGTGCCACCGATAGGAGCGAGCTTGTCGCCCATAGCACCACAGACAACAGCCAGAATAGGCATCAGCAGCGCAGCGGTAGCGGAGTTCGAAATAAAGTTCGACAACACATAGCAGATGGCACCACCCAGTATCAGAATGAGCAATGGTGAGAACTCGGCGAAGGGAATGCTCTCTACGGCATTGGCAGCCAGACCAGAGGCATTCAGACCATAACCGAGGGCGAAACCGCCGGCCACCATCCAGATTACACTCCAGTTAATCTGCTCCAGGTCGCGCTTGTTGATGACACCCGTCAAGGCAAAGATACAGAACGGAACCATAGCTACTGTATTGGCGTTGATACCGGTGAAACGGTCAGAGAGCCAGAGAGCCACGGTGAGGATGAAGGTGAAGATGACAATCTTAGACTGGATGCCTTTCTGCATACCACCGTCAATCTTCAGTTCCACCGTCTTCTGTGAGAAGGGGAAGAACTTCAGCAGGATGCGCCAGCTGATGAACAGCAGCAGTACCACCAGCGGGAACATGAACATCATCCACTGTCCGAAACCAAGACCCATGTTCAGACCTTCAGGATCGTTCAGATACTTCAGGGCGATATTGTTTGGCGGTGTACCGATTGGCGTACCCATACCACCGAGGTTGGCAGCGACGGGAATCGACATGGCCAGGGCGATACGGCCCTTACCCTCAGGCGGCAACTGACGGAACACGGGAGTGAGGAACGTCAGCATCATAGCAGCCGTAGCCGTGTTCGACACAAACATCGAGAACAGACCCGTTACCAACAGGAATCCCAACAGTACCATTTCACTCTTCGTACCAAAGGGCTTCAGCAGCACCTTGGCGAGCTGGGCGTCGAGACCCGTCTTCGTGGCAGCGATGGCCAGCACGAATCCACCGATGAACAACATGATCACAGGGTCGGCGAAACAGGCCATCACACCTTTGTAGCTGAGCAGCTTGCCCACCTCTTCCTCGTTCACCATTGGCATGATACCGCTGTCCGTACAGAATAGCAACATCAGTACCATAATGGCTATTGACGTAGCCCATGAACTGACGATTTCGAGAATCCACATCAGGGTGGCAAAAGCAAAGATGGCAATCACACGCTGCTGGATCACCGTCAGGTTCTGGATACCGAACCATTCCGTCGGCATGTTCCAGAGCAGGAGCGTTACGATGGCCACGATGGCGATTTTAATGACACGCTTGGTGCCGTCTTCCGGATGATACTTCCGCTGGTGACGCATCTTGTGATACGTTTCTACCAGATGGAAACCTTCATAAATATGAAACATATAGCTTGATTTATATTAAGTTTCGAAAACGCCTGCAAAGGTACGAAAAACTATTCACTATTCACTATTCACCATTCACTAATTATCGGATATTGAGTGTATAAATACACGAAATCTCCCCTAACATCATGAGTGTCAGGGGCGATTGTCAAGTGGACTTTGCAAAGTTACTGCTTCGACAACCATTCACTGGGCGTGAGGCCAGTGATGGTCTTGAAGACGCGATAGAAGGAAGTGTCGTTGGCGAAACCTGATTCCAGACCTACTTGTGACATCTTCTTTTCGGGATGGTCACGCAACAACTGCTGGGCGTGAACAACACGATAACCGTTTACGAACTGTGAGAACGAACAGCCTTTGCAGTTGTTGATGCTGGCAGAAACCTCGTTCTGGTGAACGCCTAGTTGTGCAGCCACATCTGGCATCTTCAGGTCGCTGTTAAGGTAAAGACGTTGCTCCTCCATGAGTGCCTCAATACGCTGCATCAGCTCGTCGGCAGGACTCACGGGAATTCTGTCGCCGTGAGTCTTCGGTTTCCACCTTTTAAATAGGATGTATGCGATGGAAGCCAAAGCCATCAGACCGATCAACAATATCCATATCCAATACCCCTTGCCCTCGTTGTCTGTATCTGCCGCTTCTGATCTGACGGGACGACCTACGGGAAAGAGCCATACAGCACCGGAAGGTGTGAAATAAGTGCCGCCAAGCGCGATGCCGCCAGCCAGAATCAGGTTACCATCAGCTGTCAATACCGGTATTCCATTGGCAGCTTCGGGCAGCGGATCGGTATAATAAAGCGTCAGAGGGGCTGGTCGCTTGGCATAGTCGATGCAGAGGATATATTTCCGGCCCAGTGAGTCACCGCCCGTCACATAGCCGCGCTGCGCCTGACGGTCCACGATGACAGGCGATTCATAGTGAATCGCGCCAAACTGAGTCTTCATAGGAACAGGACGATCGGTCGGCAGCTGCGAGAACACCGTGTCGCGCACTTCAGCGATGGCCACC
>JAEETD010000127.1 GCA_016290175.1 Prevotella sp.
GTTTGATGTCCTCATTGTTGCGGGCATAGTATTTTCCGTATTCCGTATTGGGATCCTGCGGTATATACATGCTCACCCCGTGGTATTTCTCTTCGGTCATCTCGAAATCGCTGTAGATGTAGCGCCACGTCATGCAGGTTCTCCACTGCTGGGCAAAGCGCTTCTCCACGACGGCCTGATCCAAGGCCTGCTTCCACTGCTGGTAGTCGTTCTCCGAGAGCTGTGAGCGGAAGAAGTCGCCGGCATCATAGAAGAGGTTGTACTCCTGATGGAACTGTATGCTCGAGGCGCTGTAGCCGTAGTGTATCAGTCCCTGCGTGTCGGCATAGCCGTTGCCGGTCATGGCCTGCACCTTGTCGAGGGCATAGCGGGTGGCACTGGCCAGCTGGTCCATGGCGCTGGTCTTCACTGCCGAGAGGGGCAGGTTGCCGTTCTGGACGCTGTAATAGAGGTCGATGATGGATGTGCAGAATGTGTTCTTCTCAAACAGTGCAGGCACGATCTCTTCGTAGGGTGCGCCCTCGCCGGGGATCTCTGCCGGTGAGCCGATGATGTAGTCGGTGGCGTTGCGCAGCTCGTACATCGTCTCCAGGCACATGAAGTTGCAGCAGTCGGCGAAGATGAACTTCAGGTGAGGCACCTGCTCCAGCACCCTTGCGATCGTCGGCACGTTGATCCATCTTTTGTTCTTACTGCTATAGGCGTAGCCGTCGCCATTGTCCACACCGAAGGCACGAGTCTCGCCGGGCTCCTGTTCGATGAGCCAGCCTGTGGAGTGTCCACCCAGCACGAGTCCGTATTCCTTGGCGGGATAGTGGCTGTAGGCATACCTCAGCACCTGCTCCATCAGCTCCGGGTTGCAAGCCTGCATATTGCTGGTGCTGATGCCCATGTCCTCGAGCGACAGCGAGTCTGTCAGCTCACCGTTGCGGACGCGTGCCAGCCAAGGCATCTCTCCCTGCATGTCGCGACGCACGAATACCAGCAGCGTGTTGTTGCCGATGCGTCTCGATCCTTCCTTCATCTGCTCCAGGTCCTTCTGCAGCGATTTCGAGAGATTGTTCTTGCCTGCCAGATACACCAGCACGGTGCGCTCTGTAGGGGCATACTGGTTGATGCTCGTTTTCGCATTGTTCTTTACTTCCATCAAGATATCGTCATCGCTTGAGCAAGCGGTGAAAGTCATTATTGTTCCTACGGTCAGGATGCTCATGAGCATCGTCTTAACCAGATTCTTCATTGTTGCCATAGTCATATTATTTTTATTGTTTTTAAATTTTCCCTTTTGGCTTACGCCGCTTTCCCGATCGGCGGGAAAAGCTCAAATGTCCTTCCGACACTGCAAAATTATGAAGTATTTCATCTGGTTCCAAACAATCGTCTGAATTTCGCTCCGACTTGTTGCGACACAGGGGGGTGTTTAGTGACAAATCGGGGTATCGTTGACACAGCTGTCGCATCCTACCTCTTAAAAGCAAAAAAAGCGGGCCTTGCGGCTCGCTTTTCTTTGTGTGTGAGAGGATCACTTACAGAAAGGAAATTTCTTCATCAAGTTCGTGAGTTCTTGGTTTTCGATAGTCTTTATTCTTTCTGTTATCATACTCTTCAATGTCTGGTAGTCGGCATCGTCGTTGATAAGAGCACGACCATACTTCTCCATGAATTTATCCATCTGTTCATCGATAATCATTACTTTCTGAGCTTCTTCCTTGAACTGATACTTCCTAGCCCCTTCCTCAAAATAGATAATTGGCAAATAATCATATGCACATTTTCTTATTTCGGGATCATTGTTCAGCTTATTGTTCAACTCCTTATAATCATTGGCTTCCTTCTGCTTCTGGAGTTGTGCGCTAATCTCCTTGTCGGCATCTTCCTTCATTTTCTCTACCTGCTGTTTGAGCTTGTCGCTGCCACCGTTGTTGCTTTCCTTCTTACCGTCGAACTTGTAAGACCAGATATCCCACTCGGGACCGAAGCTCAGACCAGTCTTCCACGACATGAGTTCAATCTTCCAGAGCTTCAACGTTGCGCCTGCACTGCCATAGAGTCCGGCCTTTATGCCTGCCTCGAAGGTGAACGGGTTCTCGTCGAATGGGCTGAGAGTGGCTTCAAGATTTGCCCTTACCTCGGGGCCTACGCTTACCTTGGGACCTACCACGCCGTCTAACAGGATGTCGCATGCGAGTTGCACACCGGCTGATGCCTTTGCGGTGAAGGTGCCGCGAGGTGTGATGAAGCTGAAGTCGCTCTTTGTGGTCTTGTACTTGGCAATGCCGCCCCAGCCGCCATTCTTCTTGTCGTATTTGACACCTGCTGAGAATTCGCTGGCATACTCGTACTTGATGCCTGTGTAGAGCTTGCCCTCAACGCCGGCCTCGATGTGGAGAACCAGGTGTGGCTGCACTATGATGGCTACTGGAATGTAGCCTGCCATGAAGGTGAAGTAGAATTCATCCAAGTCGCAAAGCTTGATGTCCTGCTTGTTCTTGGGGAGCTCGGCCTTGGCGCCTACGCCGATTGTAACCTCAGGAGCCATGGCGAGTTCACCGTCGAGGCGACCCTCGAAGTAGTTGCACTGGAACTTGATGGGGTTGATGGTCTTATCATTCCACATGTCTCCGACAGATCTGATACCAACCTTTGAATTCAGCTTCAAGGTGTAGTCGAGTGATAAGTCGTAAGGCAGATTGCTATTGATGACCATGGTGTCGCCTTCTTCCTTGCTAAGATTGATCTTGATCTCTGGAGGTGTGATCTCGCCGCTGAGGTTCAGGATTTTGCCATGATCCTCGCCATTGATGGTAAGGCCGTTCTTTCTCACGTTGTTGATGAAGGTGGCGGCCGTCTTGAGGGCATTCTCGATGTCGTCGAAGATATTACGTGTCTGTGCATCGTCGAAGGAGGCACCGTTCATGATCTCCTCTGCGGTCAGTGTGGCAAAGCCTAAGCCGTCGGCACTACGGGTCACGCTGCCATCGGCGGAGACGATGCCGTTCCTGGTCACTGCTACAGGATGGATCACATTGTTGGCATCGGTATACCTTTCGGCCATGCCTTCTGAACCTCTGGTATTGGCCTCTGCATTGGGGTTGACGAAGATGGCGGTGTTGAACTCCACGTCCTGTCCGATGAGCACCTCACCGAGACCTGAGCGGATCACGCTGAGGATGTATCTGTCGCCTTCCAGTCGCTGGGCAATCGGACGGCGGAGGTAGGCCCGCTCGTTCTGGCTCTGCCAGATGCCCATCGGGTGGTTCACGAAGTTGTCGATACCCATCTTGTCGGCATAGGCCTTGCTTACGCTGATCTCTGTGGTGTCGGCATTGAGGATCTGAACGTCGTTGGGATTGATGAAGTCTTTGTAGACAAGTCCGAGTGGCTGTGCGAGTTCGTTCTCGTTGCCTACCACGACGGCTGACTCGTCGTTGTTTGATACTTCGTTCTGGATGTCATCATCGCTGCAAGATGTGAGAGCGAATGAGAAACTGAAAATACCTGCGGTAAGGGTGCTCATGAGCGCCAGCTTTACCAAATTCTTCTTTGTTGTCATAATTGTAAATTTTTTAATTGTTTATACTTATTTATTATTTAATTCTCTTTTTTGTTTTTGGGGTTGCCCTTTTTGGGTTTCAGTCAGGGCGGAGACTGATGTAGTAAGCACTCAAGGTGCTGATTATCATGCCTTTATGTTTTGTTTGTGTCAGTAAGTCAAAGAGCGATATCATTTCTGATTTCTGATGCAAAGTTATGACGGATTTTGATTGATTCCAAGTTTTTTTGTGTTTTTCGCTCGCAGTTGTTGCGACACAGGGGGGTGTTTTGTAACAGATCCGGGGGAACGTTGACACAGTTGTCGCATCCCCCCCTGTTAAAAGCAAAAAAGGCCGGCATCCTCTCGGTTTAGCTATATTTCTGATGGTCCCCCTGTTACACTGCTGGAGAAGTTCCAGACCGAACTTCCGTAATGTAACAAAAGAACCGCATTCTATGCTAAATTCCAAACATTGATTGATATTTAACTATATATTTAACACTTGAGGAGCTAAGCTCACCTCATTACTCTTTCTATACACGTTATCAGGGTTATATTTCACTCTGTCT
>JAEETD010000054.1 GCA_016290175.1 Prevotella sp.
GAAATCCCCGCTTACACTTTGCCAAATGTAACATAAGCTATCGGTCAAGTATCATTTAGGCTTAATCTTCAAAGAAACGCCAGCAAACATTTGGCCGATTAAGAAAAAATTTGTAAATTTGCACATAATTTTTTTCAAATCATAAACTAATGAAGTATTTACTATCGTTACTACTGTTTTCAGGGGTGTCGCTGACAGCGTTGGCACAGAACCCCATCATTCGCGACCAGTTTACGGCAGACCCGACGGCTCGCGTATTCAACAACAAGGTGTACCTCTTCCCCTCGCATGACATCAAGCCTCCCGTCGGACAGCGACAGGACTGGTTCTGCATGGAAGACTACCATGTGTTCTCATCCGAAAATCTGACCGACTGGACAGACCACGGTGTGATCGTTACCCAGAACAAAGTGCCCTGGGTACGTCCTGACTCTTACTCCATGTGGGCGCCCGACTGCGTCGAGAAGAATGGAAAGTACTATTTCTACTTCCCCTCAGCTCCTAAAGAGGGCAGAGGCGGTTTCGGTGTAGGTGTAGCCATCGCCGACCGTCCTGAGGGTCCGTACATTCCTGAGCCCGAGCCCATCAAGGGTGTCGGCGGCATCGATCCCTGTGTGCTTCTGGCATCCGACGGCAATGCCTACCTCTTCTGGGGCAATGGCCGCTGCGCCAAGCTGAAGCCCAACATGAAGGAACTGGCTGACGACAATCCCAAGTCTACCATGAAGTTCGGCAACCGCGAGATGGAGATCATCGGTGTGAACTGTCTGGAAGGCCTGCCTAACCGTCAGGCTGAGGGTCCGTTCGCTTTCGAGGCTAACGGCTGGTATTACCTTACTTATCCGTACGTACGCGAGAATACCGAGGTATTGGGCTATGCCATGAGTAAGAACCCGATGGGTCCCTACGAGTACAAGGGTCTCATCATGCCCGAGCACGAGAATGGCTGCTGGACCAACCACCACAGCATCGTCAACTACAAAGGTCAGTGGTATCTGTTCTATCATCAGAATGCCTTCTCACCCCGCGACGACAAGCGCCGTAGCGTACAGATCGACAAGCTCTACTTCAATGCCGACGGCACCATCCAGGAGGTGAAGAAGACCATGCGCGGTGTAGGTATCAACAAGGCTACTGAGAAGATCGAGATCGACCGCTACAGCAGCGCCAGCGATGGTGTGACCAGCGAACTCATCGATACCGTCAATACCTTCCGCAGCTATATGGCCACCCTGCCAAAGAAGGGCAGCTGGCTCAAATATAATGATGTGGACTTCGGTGTGATCACCGATGGCTACCTCATCATGAGTGTGAAGGCCGCCGACAATACCGAGCTCGCCATCCGTGAGAAGAGCGCTACCGGTAAGGTGCTGGCCCGCATCAAGCTGAATGTGAAGCCCGAGGAGCCCGCAGGCGGTGCCCAGGCCAATCCTATGATGGGCCGCTTCCGTCGCGACCAGCGCAACCAGTGGCTCACTCAGACCGCAACATTGGAATATGTTCCTCAGGGCGTGACGGATCTCGTGATCACCAACGAAGGCGAGGGTGCCTTGAGCGTGGACTATGTCCGCTTCAAGAACCGTCCGAAGTACTTCAATGCAATCACCACCCCGACGGCACAGCCTGATGCAGAAGGCTTCATCCACCGCTGGCTGCTCCTGGAGCCGATTACCAAGCCCAACAGCGGCAACACCGTGTTCACAGACTCTTATCTGCGTGAGCACTTCAACAGAGAGTATTTCAAGGGTCAGCAGACCATCATCCCGAAGGACGGTCAGAAGGTACAGGCCGTATTCAAGCAGGAGCAGGCACCCGCAGGCTTCGGCCGTGGATTCGGTGGCCAGCAGCAGCCCGCACAGCCCGAAGTGAAGACCGTGAAGCAGACCCTCACCTGGCATGCCCTCGACAGCGAGAACATGAACGTGAAGCTCTTCCGCTTCGCCGAGAAATACGGTGAGCAGATTTACGGTGTGCTCTTCTGGGCCGTAACCATCATCGACTGCGATGAGGATATCGAGAACGTCCGTCTGGCTGTTGGTTCCAACTCCGCCTCTATGTGGTGGTTGAACGGCGAGGAGACGCTGTTGCTCTCTGGCGACCGTCGTATGGTGAAGGACGATGCCATGTCGAAGCGCGTCACTCTGAAGAAGGGTCGCAACATCCTGCGTGGTGCCGTCATCAACGGTCCTGGCATGAGCGACTTCTGCGTCCGCTTCCTCGATGAGAAAGGTAACCCTGTTAAGAACTACAAGATCAATTTAAATCAGAAATAAGATATGAAAAGACTATATAGCATTCTTGCGGCCATGACACTGGCCACAGCCGCAAACGCGCAGATTGGCGCACCCTTTATCCACGACCCCTCGACGGTTGTCGAGTGTGAAGGCAAATACTACACTTTCGGCACCGGTGGTGGCGGTCTGATCTCGGAAGACGGTTGGACCTGGAACAGCGGTGCTGAGCGTCCCGGAGGCGGTGCTGCCCCCGATATGATCAAGATCGGCGATCGTTATCTCTGCATCTACGGTGCCACCGGTGGTGGTCTCGGAGGCGGTCACGCAGGTCGTATCCTCACCATGTGGAACAAGACCCTCGACCCGAAGTCTCCCGATTTCAAGTGGTCTGAGGCTGTGGAGGTCTGCTTCTCCGACGGTATGGAGGATCAGGACGCCATCGACCCGGGTATCATGCTCGATCCCTCGACTGGTCGTCTGTGGGTAAGCTACGGCACCTATTTCGGAACGATCCGTCTGATTGAACTGGATCCCACCACAGGTTTCCGTAAGAGCGGCAACGTAGAGAAGGATATCGCCATCGACTGTGAGGCCTCTGACCTCATCTGCCGCAATGGCTGGTATTACCTGCTGGGTACCCATGGCACCTGCTGCGACGGTGTAAACTCTACCTATAACATCGTGGTAGGCCGTTCCAAGAGCCCCGAGGGTCCTTATATCGACAATGTTGGCCGTGATATGTATCATGGTGGTGGCCGTATGGTAGTGGCTGCTGGCGACCGTAAGACTGGTGCCGGACACTTCGGACGTACCATCATCGACGAGGGTGTGGAAGTTGCTTCTTTCCACTGGGAGGCTGATTTCGACATGGGTGGCCGTTCTACACTGGCTCTCCGTCCGCTGCTCTGGAAGAACGACTGGCCCTATTGTGGTGAGTTGTTCAAGGGTGGTACCTTCGAGATTGAGAGTGAGCGTCGTGGCTACGCCCTCGAGCTGGCTGTCGACTTCGTTCGCATGAACGTGGCCCGTGCAGGTGGTTTCGGTGGCTTCGGAGGCCGTCCTCAGGCAAATGCCGCTCCCCCACAGCCCGTGGCTAACCAGACACTGGATCAGGTGAAGAGCACATGGCCCGAGGGTGATATCCCCGCCCGTATCGGCGACTATATGTTCCGTCCCCACCAGCGCTGGACCGTGACTCCCGTAGAGGGTAAGGGCGCTTATCTCGGCAATACCTACTTCAAGATTACCATCGAGGGCACCGAGCGCGCACTGGCTGCTACTGCTGACAAGGAAGTGATCACCGTTCCTGCTTACACAGGCGATGATGCCCAACTCTGGCGCATTGAGCAGCTCACCGACGGAACTTTCCGTATCATGCCGAAGGTCATCCCTGGACAGGAAGGTATCAATACCCATATCTGCCTTTACTCCGCAGGTGACTCTACCCCCACCCTAGCAGAGTATGATTTCAGCAGCGACAATTCCAAGTGGAACTTCCGCAATCATTAAAAATTAAGCCCCGCCGGTTGGCGGGGCTTAATTTTATTCTGTAATCTTCAGGAGAAAACCACCACGAGGTTGGCAAGCGACCTCCGTGGGCAGTTGTTTCAGAGCCTTGATGTCCCAAGGCTTTTTCTGGTCTTTGCCATCATAGAAAGCCTGGATGGCAGAAGACTTTGAAACAATATTGCCCAGAGAGAAATTCAGCGTCTTGGCTTCGTCGGTACCATTAATGCCAGCTACATACCAGACATGGCCGCTGCGACGGGCAATGACGGCACTCTCACCTGGATAGCCGCAGACAAAGCGTGTATCATCCCAGACACTGGGGAGCGACGACAGGAAGTCCTGCACCTCCTGAGGCTGCGCCAGGAAACTCTCCGGACGATCAGCCAGATGCTGCAAGGCACTCTCATAGAGCACCGTCAGCGCCAGTTCATGGGCATGAGAAGTGATATGCGGATGCTGGGAGTCGCTGAAAGCACAAGGAGTATAGTCCATCGGACCAATGACATTACGCGTGAAGGGCAGGGTCGCATTATGCGACGCTGCCTGCTTGGTGAAAGTAGGTACGTTATTATACCACTCAGCGCCATAGACGCCCTCGGTAGACATCAGATTGGGATAGGTACGCTGCCAGCCTCTGGGAACGGTCGCGCCGTGGAAATTCACCAACAGGTGATGACGGGCAGCACTCTCCAAGAGATCGAGACAATAGTCCATGTTCATCTGATTGTCACCCGAGAAGAAGTCGATCTTGACACCGGCCACACCAATCTTCTCACACCAGGCGAATTCTTTCTCTCGGTCTTCTGGCTTGTTCAGACGGTATTTGGGCGTCGGAGCGCCATCCACCCAACCAACGCTGGAGTTATACCAAATCATCGGTTTCACGCCTTTCTCCTTGGCATAGTTCACGGCATCCTCCACAGTCTTACCGTCCTTCATACGGTCCCACTCTGCATCAATAAGCATGTAAGGAAGATGAAGCGTGGCCGCCATGTCGATATACTTACAGATGATATTATAATCGTCTGAACCGTGATTATACGCCCAATAGATCCACGATACTACGCCGGGATGAATCCAGCTGATGTCCGTCAGCCGGCAAGGCTCTGAGACATCGGTAACCAATGTCGACTCCACGATATCCGCCAGACCTCCCACGATAGCAACACGCCAAGGTGTATGCCAGTCGTCGGAGACATGAATGGTATTGGCATCGGGAGTCACACGATAGAGTTCACCGTCATTATAGAGGCACGAGGCACTCTGCAGACGCTCGATATTGGCCTCGGAGAGCAGGGCAAAGACCCCGTCGCGCGGTTCTATCAGTGCAGGATAACCCCAGCGGATGTTCCAACCATCAGCCGATTTGAACGTACCACTGAAACTACGTACGGGCTGTGTCTTATAAGAGGTGGTCAGAGGGAAGAAGCCTTCATAGGCATCCGTCCATTGCTGTATCCAGCGTTTCGTGCCTTCGGGAATACGATAAGTGGTCTTTTCCTTAGGCAGGGTGCCTGACACCTGCGTGAGTTCGTAACGGAAGACCAGACCGTCGTTATACAGTCTGACAATCATCTTCCCACCCTTGCCAAGGGCCGTCTCATACTCATTGGCCTCGTTCGTGGCATGCAGGCGCTTACCTGCGAGCATACAGTAATCGGCCTTCACTTTCCTGACAAAGGTAAACGCAGGCTTAGCACTTACACCCTCGAAACCCACCGCAGGGATATCGAGCACAGGCTGGTCCTGATAACAGAGCCGCAGTCCCTCACCCGCTGTCTCTAACGACAGCTTCCCGTTCGGCGATGCCACCTTTTGCGCCATGGCAGGCATCAATATCCCCACCATAGCCAAACATACTAAAAATCTTTTCAACATCTTTAAACTAATCAAGTTTTTTTGACCACGAATTTCACGAATTACACGAATTTCTTAGCTGCGCACAATAACTGTATTATTACGAATTACACGAATGGAATCGCCAGCGATTCTTAATGCGCCAGCCAATTCGTTTTAATTCGTGTAATTCGTGGTCGTAAATAAATCATTTCAGGTCATCGAACTTCTGGTTCTTCTCCAGTGTCCACTTCTCGCGCTTCAGGAGGCCAGGATCGCTGCCCTTGAACATCTTTGCTGCTTCAGCATCACCCTTCATCTGCCACTGCAGCCAAGCCAGAGCCGCAACAGTGAATTCACCACCATGAGGCTGGCGATAGGTTCCGCCGTGACCTACGGGGAAGTTGACAGCGAGGGCAGGCACATGGCTGATGCGATGGAAATCGTCCATACCATTGCCATAGGCGATGTCCGTCTCACCACCGAGCAGATACATAATCGGCGTATGGATCTCGTTCAGTTTCTCCTTCGGAGGCATAGGCATGCCGCCTACAGCCTGATTGGCATTCTGCTGGTTGAAGAGGCCGCTGTTGCAGATCATCAGCAGACTGATACGGGGATCGGCACAGTTGAAGAGCGTCTGCAAACCGCCGCACGACATGCCAGCCACACAGATGTTCTTCGTGTCGATCTTGTTATAATAAGGCGAGTTCTTGTCGGCATTCTGGGCAATGATCCAATCGATGGACTCTATCTGCTGCTCCGTTCTCGACATCGGACCACGATAGCCTTGTTCATCCATGGGGATAAAGCCTGTGGCCAGGACGATAAATCCGTGGCTGGCAATCTCGTTCAGGAACTTGTAGTGCTCCCAGGGCGAGTTGGTGCAGGCACCGTTACCCCATACCAGCACGGGCAGTTTCTGGTCTTTGCCAAAGACGGAGAGATCCTGCGGTACCAGGATGGTGTGCTCCTTCAGACTGGCATCTTCCTTCATGATGGCCTTGTAAGGACCGGTACCACCATCTTCTACGATACGTGATTTCTCTTCGGTTGTAAAACTCGTGCAGACCAAGCCAAACAGGGCCACTGCAACCATACTCATCAAAAACTTAGCTCGTTTCATGTTATACTTATTTAAATTAATACACAAATCTGTGGCAAAGATACAAAATATTTTTTATTTTTAGTACCTTTGTGCCCAAAATTATAAAGAATATAGATTATGTGGTCAACTTTACTTTCTGTTGTTCTAGTCATTAACGAACTGATGGCCTCAAATGTTGGCGAGGTGATGAGCCCAGCCATCAACTTCGACAGTTGGATAGAATTGTATAACCCCGGTGACCAGCCCGTCAATCTGGGCGGTATGTACCTAAGCTACGATACCAATAACCCGACCATGTGGAAAATGCCCAGCTACATGGGCTCTGTGCCTGCCGGGGGATTCAAGGTCATCTGGCTCGGTTCCAGCAATATCCTGAGAAATCAGGCACCTTTCAAGCTCGATTGCGACGGCGGAACTATTCTGCTGAGCGACCAGAACGGCGAGCTGATCGCCAAACAGAATTATCCCGAGGCGATGAGTCATACAGCCTACGCCCGCACAACCGATGGCGGCAATGAATGGGGATGGACGTCAACGCCCACTCCCGAAGCCACAAACGCCACCGCCGTTTTCGCCAGCAAACGATTAGACCCGCCTGTTGTCAATCTGGGCAGTCAGCTATTCAAAGGCTCACTGAGCATACAGGTGGAGATTCCTGAAGGCACCACTCTCAGGTTCACCACCGATGGCAGCGTGCCCACCACAGCGAGCCGCGCATCCACCAGAGGCACTTTCTCCATCAGCAACACGACCAACTATGTGTTTCGCCTCTTCCAAGATGGCTATCTGCCCAGTGCGCCTGTTACCCGCAGCTATATCAAGACCACTAATGAATACACCATCCCCATTATCAGCATCGTCGGTAACGAGAAATATTTCACAGACCCGAAGATCGGTATTGATTGCGATGGTGACGGCACCAACGGCAAGACCGGCAACGGACAGAATCAGAAGCGCAACTACAATTGCGACTGGGACCGTCCGGTGAACTTCAGCTACCTGAGCCCTGACGGGCAGATGCTATTCAATCAGGATGTCAACATCGCCGTTTCCGGTGGATGGACCAGGAGCATCGATCCCCGTTCGATGAAACTGAAGTCGAGCAAGATCTTCGACGGCCAGAACCGCTTCGACTATTCCTTCTTCCCCCAGAAACCCTATATCCGCAACAAACAACTGGTGATACGCAATGGCGGTAATGATATTTGGAACAACAATTCCCGCTTCAGGGATGCAGCCCTCGAAACCATTATCCAGCGTTCGGGCATCGATCTCGACTGTCAGTCGTATGTGCCCATCATCGAATATGTGAACGGTAAACTCCGCGGTGTGCTGAACTTGCGGGAGCCAAACAACGACAAATACGCCTATGCCAACTTCGGCTATGACGACGAGGAACTCGATGCCTTTGAGAACAAGGAATTCAAGAATGGCGACGACGAAGCCTACAAGCGTCTCGTCAGTCTGAGCGCAAACGTGAATGATGCCGGTGTCTACGATGAAATCAGGACGCTGCTCGATGTCGACGAGTTTGCCAATTACATGGCTGCTGAGCTCTATCTCGGCAACGACGACTGGCCAGATAATAATGTCAAAGGCTATCGCAGCCGGCTGGACGGCCGTTTCCGTTTTATATGCTTCGACCTTGACTATACCTTCAACGTCTGGGACCGCACCATCTCTTCATCGCTCAGCAAATATGGCCCCATCGGCAACGAACGTATCGAGATGGTAGCACTCTTCGTGAATCTGCTTAAGCACGACGGTTTCCGCAAGCAGTTCATCGACACCTTCTGTCTGATGGGAGGCAGCGTCTTTGAAGTGCAACGTGCCAACAGTATTGTCGACGAACTGCTAGCCAGGGTCAAGCCGATGACTGACCTGATGAGAACAGTTCCAAATAACATCGACAGGGGTCATCACACGGAGGAAGCAGCCAACGCCATCAAGAACCAGCTGAGCAACCGCCTGTCGAAGATGATTTCCGCGCTGCAACAGACCGGCGTCATGCAGCTCTCGGGTGTGAAGAAGCACAGCGTTCAGCTTGCAGCCGATAACGAATGTGCTAATCTCTACATCAACGGGCTCAAGGTACCCTACGCTTATTTCAACGGCCAGCTCTTCGCTCCCGTCACCATTGAAGCCAAAGCACCTGCCGGTTATACCTTCGCAGGCTGGAAAAAGAATACCACCGCCACCAACCAGATCGTGAAGCTCAACGACACATGGAAGTACTACGATAAAGGCGCTGCGCCCAACGACTGGACATCCTCGGGTTTCAACGACAACAGCTGGGCTTCAGGCCAGGCGCCACTGGGCTATTCCATGACAGGCGTGAAGACCACTGTCAGCTACGGCTCTGACAGCCAGCGGAAGAACCCCACCACCTATTTCCGCAAGACCATCAGCCTCAGCTCTGCTCCTACGCGCAGCGATGTGTTCCTGCTGAACTATCAGGTGGACGATGGTTTCGTGGTCTACATCAATGGCCAGGAGGCCGGACGTTACAATATGCCTAATGGTAATATCACCTTCAGCAGTTTCTCTTCCAGCTATGCTGAAAGTACGCCGCTGACAGGCACCCTCGAGATCTCGTCATCACTCTTCAAGAGCGGCAACAATGTCATCGCTGTTGAGATTCACAACAACAGCTATACCTCCAGCGACCAGTATTGGGCCGCAGAGCTCTTTACAACCATGGGAAGTGCATCTGAGGGTTTCGTGTCGACAGATCCTGTCTTTGAGCTTTCTTCGTCTGACAATGCCGTGTCATTGGTAGCCTGCTTCACCCCGCTCACCGATGCCGAACGCGCTGCACAGGGAATCACGCCCGTACGTATCAATGAGGTGAGCGCCTCCAACAGTATCTACGTCAATGAGGTCTTCAAGCGCAACGACTGGCTGGAGCTCTACAACACGACGGCCAATCCCATCGATGTGGAAGGCATGTACCTCACGGATAATCCCAAGAGTCCAAAGAAATACATGATCACCAAAGGCAGCACCGGGACCTCGACCATCATCCCAGCCTTCGGCTATCTCATCATCTGGTGCGACAAGTTGGAGACCGTCTCACAACTGCACGCCTCCTTCAAACTGGATAAAAACAGCGGTGATCTCTTGCTGACGGCTGCCGATGAGTCATGGAGCGACGAGTTCGTCTATACAAGTCATAATGGTGACGAGAGTGTAGGCCGCTATCCCGACGGTGCCGCCGATGTGTATGTGATGAACATCCCTACCATCGAGAAGCCCAACATCAAGACGAGCTATCTTGCTGTTGTCGAGCAACCTGTCTCTACGGCTATCCAGGGTGTCAGGACGTCATCCGTCAACAGTCAGCCGTCAGCCATCTACAACCTCTCCGGTCAGCGTGTTGACGAGAACTATCGCGGCATCGTCATCCGCAACGGCAAGAAAGTCCTCCAGCGATAGTTTCTTAAACCACAGATTTCACAGATTACACAGATTGCAGTAGCTAAAGCCACGATTATTTTGGATTTTCAGATTTATAATCTCTATAATCCAGAATCTGTGTAATCTGTGAAATCTGTGGTTTTATATTATAATTACTTGCCTGTTCTGACGGCGTTGAGGAAATTCACCATTTTCTGGAGATTCTCCTCAGAGTACATGCCCATGCCGTGTCCGCCCTCAGGAACGAAGGTAGCCTCGGTCTTCACGCCAGCGGCCACGAGTTTCTCGTAGAACATCTTACCCTGGCAGCAGGGAACCACATTGTCCTTCTCACCGTGGAAGATGATGATTGGCGGATTCTTCTTATTGACATAGTAGGTGGCACTCAGACTGCGATACTTGTCCGGCTCCTTGTCGAGCTTAGAATTGAGCAGCACATCCTCAGGACTGTTAGCACCCATGCTCATGCCAGGTCCGCAGTCCATCTTCGTGAGATCCACAGGACCCGACCAGTCGCAGGCAGCATTCACAACGCTGCTCTCTTTTGTATAATTGCCGAGCGAACCCTCGAGGTCAATGTCATAGGTTCCAACCTTCGTCTGCTTGATACCACTGGTGGTAGCAGCCGTCGAAGCCAGGTGACCACCGGAAGAGAAACCGCTGGTAGCTACAAATGAGGGATCGAACTTATACTTCTTTGCCTCACCACGTACGAAGCGGATGACGGCACGGATGTCGTGGATCTGAGCAGGCCACTTGGCATCGCCGCTACTGCGATGGTTCGGACAAACCACAGCATAGCCGGCATCGAGCAGGGCCTTCACGATCGTACCGAGGTCGGCAGCACCCTTACTGTTGTTGCTGAACCAGGCTGAGCCATAGATGTGGATCACCACGGGATAGCTGGCAGCCTCCTTCTTAGGCAGATAGATGTCACAGGTATGGAATGCCTGGTCGTCGCCTGCATAATTCACATCCTTCCATTCCTGGGAGGTCTCGAGTTTCACCTGTGGTCTCTGGAAACCGCCAAAGCCTCCGAAACCGCCCTGGGGCTGTGCAGAAGCAAAGGCTGCAAAGCCCATCAGGATTGCTGATAATAAAGTTTTCTTCATAAGTTTTTGATATTAGAAAATGTTGATATAAAAATAAGTTGATTATTTGAATGTCCACCAGTCGAGACGCACGTCGCCCGAAGCCTTGCTGAAGCAGAGGTAGAGGTCGTGTACGCCTGTCGCGCCCTTCACTTTGGCAGAAAACGACTTGTATTTCTCCACGGAACCCGTCGACTTGACATCGACCGAACCGATCACGTCGCCCGTCTTGCTGTCAAGGTGCAGGGTAATGGTACAGCCAGCCTGGGCAGCAGCGGCAGCCACGACAGCAAATTGCCTGGCACCCTTCTCACCAAAGTCCACACCGCGCAGACGGATATACTCACCGTCGTTGATATCAAAGATATACATATTCTTCTTACCCGTCGACTCCGGCATATCCTTCACCACACCCGTGTTCTCGATGCCCATCTTGGCACTTTTCAGACCGAAGCCCCAGGCCATCGTCTCAGCCTCCACACGCTTATAGGGATTCAGCCAGTGCAACTGCTTCATGGGCTCCAGATCCAGCCAATAAGGCGATGTCTGGATCGTTCCGTCGGCATTGTAGGTAATCTCCGTACCGTTCACGCTGCGGCGCTCATGGTGCTGGAAAGTCTCCAAATGCATCAGGTCGTAGTCCTGACCGAAGAGATACGAATGTCCCTTGAAATCGCAGATGCCGGGGTGATTGCCACGGTCGCGCTGCGTGGGCGCCATCAGGTAGTTCTGTTCCTTCCAAGGTCCAAGAGGTGAATTGCTCATGGCATAACCCAAGCCCTCAGGACAGCAGGTGGATGCGAAGCCCATGTAGTAATGGCCGCTGCGCTTGTAGAACCACGGGCCTTCCTGATAGTGCTGGATGGCCCAGGTTGCCTTCTCTCTGCCTGGCACCCTGAGGTTGATCTTGGCACCTTCCTCCTTCACAGGACGCATCACACCGTCCTTGGGATTGAGCACGTAGATGTCGCCCTTGGTAGAGATCATATCTTCGTTTAACTTGACGCAATAGGTCTGAGGATTGCCCCAGAACATATAGGCCTGCCCATCGTCGTCGACCCAGACGCTCGGGTCGATATCGTCCCAATGCTCCTTCTGCCACACCAGCGGCTGGCCAAGGGGATCCTTGAAGGGGCCGTAAGGCGAATCAGCCACCAGCACACCGATGCCATGACCATGCAGCGGGGCATAGAGGTAATACTTGCCGTTGCGCTCAACGGTCTGGATGGCCCAGGCACCGTTCTCACGACTGCGCCAGGAGAACTCCTTGAGCGAGGCACACGCCCCGTGCTCCGTCCAGTTCACCATATCGGTGGTCGACCACAGGAGCCAGTCGTACATGAAAAAACCGGCAGAGCTCTTCTCGTTTGGATCGGGGATGTCCTCAGGCGAGGCATCGTGCGACGTATATAAGAATAAAGTGTCGCCCACGACCATCGGTGATGGGTCGGCAGTATATTTCGTCTGGAACAACGGCATGTTCACCTGCTCCAGTCCACGCATCTCCCACCAGTCGAAGTTGAAAAGCTTCGGACCCTTGCGACCTGTGAAGACGAAGTAGAGGTCGGCTGTCTCTGGCAGCGCAATGCCGGAAAGGGTGCGGGTAGGCGCATCAATGTCCTTCAGGGTAGAATAGTCCAGGTCGAGGGTGATGGTCTGCCACTTCTCCCAGCCACCGGTACCAGGCACATTGACCTTACCAAGACATCTTCCGCGGACACTGTCGAGGCGTATCTCAATCTGTCCGCCACGCAGACCGCTGGCCACGCGCGCCTTGAACACACGCGGATATTTGTTGTCGAACGCCACGTTCTGCAGTTTGATATAGTCGCCGTTGTGGATATCCGTCACATAGACGCCCACCTCGTCGTTCTGTTCGGTCTTGATGCCCTTAGAGAACGCCATCGTCTCGGCCTCGACCTTGCGATAGGGACAGAACTTACCCACGGGCTTCACGCCTTCGTCGGTAGGCATGATCGTCGGGAAGCTGCCATCGGCATTATACTTGAATTCCTCGACGGCCACGCTACGTCCGAACCCACCGCCGTTGGGCAGTTTGCCCGTATGGTAGAAGAAATAGCTATGCCCCTTGTAATCCGCCACACCACAATGATTGGTGAATGACTTGGTATCGCAAAGGGGCATGATCTCGCCTGCGTAGGTCCAAGGTCCTAAGGGAGAGGGAGCCGTACTGTAAGAGATATGCTCAGGCACACCACCAGCAGCATAGAGCAACTGATAGGCTT
The DNA here is from genome assembly GCA_016290175.1 of Prevotella sp. GTDB lineage: Bacteria > Bacteroidota > Bacteroidia > Bacteroidales > Bacteroidaceae > Prevotella. Next base: position 13,442 of record JAEETD010000054.1, read on the forward strand.
TCGCGGGATCCACCTTGAACTTGGAACTGTCCACTTTTCTCAGCCAGGGGCCCTCGGTATAGTTATCCTTGTATTTCTTATCCTTCTCGCGCTTGTCCATCGAAGGGGCACCAAAGCCTTCCTCCGTCATGTCGATCATACCAAGCTCACCAGAATAAGAGATCATATCCTTATTAAGTTTCAGATAGTAAATCCTAGGGTTACCCCACATCAGCCACGCCTGACCATCATCGTCGATCATCACCGTGGGGTCGATATGGTCCCAGGAGCCGTTCTCGAACAGCGGTTTGCCGATGGCATCGCGGAAAGGTCCCGTGGGTGAATCAGAGACAGCCACACCGATGGCCATACCTCTGGAGAGACGGGAGTGCGCACATATATACCAATAGAACTTGCCGTCGCGCTCGATGGTCTGCGAGGCCCACGCACGGTCGTCAGCCCAGGAGAAGCTCTCTAAGGCAAGGGGGGAACCATGGTCCTGCCAGTTCACCATGTCCTGTGAGGAATAGACGCGCCACTCCTGCATCCAGAAGAAATCGGCATTATCCTCATCATGACCGGTATAGACATACATCGTCCCGTTGTGCACCATCGGAGCTGGGTCACTTGTAAACCAGGTTTGAACAAATGGATTCTGGGCCACTGCAGGCATCGCCACTACGACAGCTGCGCTAAGGATTACGTTCTTAAGTTTCATCTTACTTTAAATAATAAGTTAATCTGTTACTCTGTCTTAAATTGATTACTTTGTCTTTATACGGTTGCAAAATTACAAAAGATTCCGTAATCTCAACTATCCTTTTTGTTTCTTTATCTTTTTTTATTGTATCATTCCGACAATTATTGAAGTTTTTTTATTAACTTTGCGCCAAATTCACTTATCAACAAAACAAAAACAATGAAAAAACGAATGACAATCTGCGCTGCCTTGCTGGCAGCTACACTGGGTCTCTACGCCCAGAAATCGATGAAAGCCCCCGCTGGCGGAAAGGCTATCAGTGATGAATTAATCGGTATCTTCTTCGAGGATATCAGTTCCAGTGCCGACGGTGGTCTGTATGCCGAACTGATCCAGAACGGAAGCTTCGAGTACAACCCCTCAGAGCGCGACGGCTGGGGACCTGGTACTGCATGGAAGATAGTACGTCCCGGACACTCTCTCGGACGCCTGGACATCCGTATGACCGATGGTCTCAACGCCAACAATCCCACCTACATGCGCCTGCACACCGAGCGTGCCAAGGAGTATTATGACTATCGCGGCTGGACGGGTTATGGTATCCAGAACGACGGTTTCGACGGTATCAGTGTGAAGGCTGGCGAGAAATACGATTTCTCTGCCTTCCTGCGTAACATCGGTGCAGCCAAGAAGGTACGTGTGGCGTTGATAGCACAGCCTCAGGGTCGCGGCGGTGGTTTTGGCTTCGGTCCCAGAGATCCAAAACTCCTGGCTGAGGCCAAGTTCGACGTCAGCAACACCTCATGGCAGAAGTACGAGGCTGTGCTGACACCCGATAGCACCTGTCAGAATGCTGCACTCCAGATTCTCGTGCTTACCCCCGGCGACCTCGACGTCGATATGGTATCGCTCATGCCTCAGGACACTTACAAAGGTCACGGTCTGCGTAAGGACCTGGCTCAGGCACTGGCCGACCTCCAGCCCAAATTCATGCGCTTCCCCGGTGGTTGCGTGGTTCACGGCGGTGGCGATGGTTTCTGGGACACCTACCGTTGGAAGACCACCATCGGTCCGAAGGAGCAGCGCAAGGGTCTGAAGAACACCTGGGGTTACCATCAGAGCATGGGATTGGGCTTCTTCGAGTATTTCCAGTTCTGTGAGGATACTGGTATGGAGCCGCTGCCGATCCTGCCTTGCGGTGTATCCTGCCAGGGAACCAATGGCGGCTGGGGCATGCGTGATCAGGCACAGGATGTGGTGCCTATGGATCAGATGGACGAATGGGTAGCCGAGGCCATCGACCTCATCGAATGGGCGAATGGTGATCCTGCTACCAACAAATGGGCGAAGATGCGTGCTGATGCCGGTCATCCGAAGCCTTTCAACCTGAAGTATCTCGGCTTGGGTAATGAGGAGCGTATCTCTCCGGAGTTCAACGAGCGCTTTAAGTATATATATGAACGCGTGATGAAGGCACATCCCGAGATTGTGATTGTCGGTACTGCTGGTCCTGGTTCTCATCCTGGCAATCGCGATTTGGAGGCTGGCTGGAAGCTCGCTGAGGAACTGGGTATGCCCATCATCGACGAGCACTACTACGAGCCCAACGCTTACTTCCTGAGCAGCCGCCAGTACAACTACTATCCCCGCGACCGCAAGACAAAGGTCTACTTAGGCGAGTATGCTGCCAAGGATAAGAAACTCATCGATGCCCTCGCAGAAGGCCTATATCTGTTGCATGTCGAGGCCAATGGCGATATCGTGGCTATGACCTCCTACGCACCTCTCTTCGCCAAGAAGACCAATACCAACTGGAATCCCGACCTGATTTACTTCGACAATGAGCGTCCGTTCCTGACCTGCAGCTACTATGTGCAGCAGATGTTCGGCCAGTCTTCAGGTCAGTATTACTATGGTGACTGCGTGACCATCGACAATCCCGATGCAGCTCCCCGTTGGCGAGGACTGCCCCAGGATCAGGAGAGCGGTTATCTTCAGGGCCAGAGTGTCATCCTGAACGTGAAGACCCGCAAGCTCTATGTGAAGCTCTGCAACGCCGGTGCTGAGGCCAAGACCGCCAATATCAACCTGAGCCGTTTTGGTATCAAGAAGATGGCTACCAAGACCACCATCAGCGGACAGCCTGATCAGGAGAACAACTACGAGGTTCAGCCCATCGTTCCTCAGAAAGAGCAGATCAAGGCCCAGAAGAAATTCAAATACGACCTTGCCCCCTACTCCATCGTCATGTTCGAATATAGCTTATAAAAATTACACAGTAGGAACCGTCCCTACTGTGTACATATAACAATTATAACCCCGAAAAAAGAAAGCCTCGGAAGAAATTCCGGGGCTTTCCTTATAATTAAGAAATTCGTTTTACTTAAAGAGGCTCAGTGCCATCTGACGGAGGCAGCGACGCCATGTGAGGAACTCATGGGCGGTTCCCTCGGAGATCAGACCTTCGGCATTGAAGCCAGCAGCCTTCAGGTCGGCAACACTCTTGTTGATGCCATCAGGATTCTCCTTAGAACCGCAGCCCTCAAAGATATACTTCACAGCCGTAGGATCCTTGATCTCCTCAGGTGCATACTGACCACCGGAGAGCAGACCCCAGTAGCCGAACACCTCAGGACGACGCAGGGTGATGAGTTTGGTGGTCATACCACCCATCGACAGGCCTGCCATAGCGCGGTTCCACTTGTCGGACTTGGTCAGGAAGTTCTTGTCAATATACGGAATGAGCTCGTCGATGAGCACCGTCTCGAACTCCTTAGCCGTGAACTGACCGATGGTTCCGAACTTGAAGTCGTTAGTCAGACCATAGGCCATCACGATGATGAAGGGCTTGATCTTACCATCGGCAATCAGGTTATCCATAATCAGACCTGCCTTACCCTGGATAGGCCAGCTGGTCTCGTTCTCACCCCAGCCATGCTGCAAGTAGAGCACAGGATAACGCTCCTGAATACCCTTGCCACCTGCCTTCACAGGATTACCCTTCTTATCGACGAGTTGTCCATAACCATAGGGCAGATAAACCGTAGCCTCCTGCATCTTACCCAGACTGGGTGAATAGAACTTCACCGTCTGCATGCTGCCATGAGGAATATCGGTGCGCTCAGCATAGAAGTTCTGATCGGGAGCAGGAATCTCGATACCACTCTCCCAACGGCAAGAACCGAAGTAGTTGCCTGTACCCGGGTCATTGACAGTTGCGCCGTCGATGGTCAGATGATAGTAGTGGAAGCCGGGATCCATCGGACCCTCGGTAGTTCCTGTCCAAATGCCGTTGTCATCCTTCTTCAGCACCGTCCCGCCACGACCACCGAGCCCGGGACTGACAATCACCGACTTGGCATCGGGGGCCTCGATCTGGAAACGGGCATAACCCTCACTGTTCACCTTCGGCCACTCCTGACCAGGCTGATTCCACTCGTTGATGACGAAGTCCTCCTTCGGCACGCGCTTGTCGAGGGCGGGATCGAAGTCGCGGATGGCACGGAAGCAAGCCTTCGGGCGGTAATTCTCGTCGAAGGGCAGCGGGTGGTTGTTCACGCCGAGCCAGGAATCCTTGTCGCCCAGATTCCAGAAAGTCACGTTGTCGATGACGTCAGCGTGCTTACGGAACACCTTGAACAGACGAGCGTACTGGTCGGTCTGCAGGGTTGACATGTAAGCAGGCATGGGCTTCGCCTCACCACGTGAGAACATCAGCTGACCACCGCTCTCATTGTTCATACGCAGGTCGAGCTCGGTGATATTGATATGCTTCACAATCTCCTTGAAACGGACAATGGCCTTCTCAAGCTGCTCCTCGCTGGGGAAGTAGATGTTGTAGTGACCCTGCATACCAATACCGTCGATGGGTACACCAGCGTCCTTCATCTTCTTCACCATATTATAAATACGCTCACGCTTACCCTCGTCTACGCAGCTGTAGTCGTTGTAGAACAGCAACGTATTGGGATCAGCCTCACGGGCGAACTGGAAAGCTTTGGCAATGAACTCGTCGCCGCAAAGCTGGAAGTGACGGCTCTGACGATACGGACTCGGCTCCTGACCTGGGCGTCCGAATCCGAAGCGGGGACCAAACTGGTTGTCATCAGCCATGGCCTCATTCACCACGTCCCAGGCATAGACCACATCCTTATAACGGTTCACCACCGTATGGATGTGCTCGCGCAGACGCTGATAGAACACCTCTTTCTTGACAGGCTTGCCATTCTTGTCGGTAAACATCCAGTCGGCAAACTGTGAATGCCAGCACAGGCAATGACCACGCATCTTGATACCGTTTTGACGGCAGAAGTCAGCAATCTTATCAGCCTTCTCAAAATTCCACACGCCCTCCTTCGGATGAATCTCACCGGGCTTCCAGTCGTTCTCGGCAGTCACACTATTGAACTGCTTGATGACGAGAGCCTTCTGCGCATCGTCAGTTACATTGCGCTGGTTCAGCGCTACACCAATGGTAAAATAACCCTTGTAGGCATCCTTCAGGCCGACATTCTCTCTGGGGTCAACCTGACGAAACTGTGCAAATACGGACGTGCTACCCACCATAGTCAGGATCAGTCCGATAAATAATTTCTTCATCATTTTAATGCTATGATTATTTCAATTCTACAATTTTTCAATCCTTCAATTTTTACTTGAACAGGCTCAGTGCCATCTGACGGAGGGCGCGACGCCAGGTCAGGAACTCGTGGGCGGTACCCTCAGAGATGTGACTCTCGGCGTTGAAGCCAGCAGCCTTCAGCGTATCCACAGCCGACTTGATGCGGTCGGGACCTTCCTTAGAACCGCAACTCAGGAAGATGTACTTCACCTGATTCTTGTCCTTAATCTCCTCGGGAGTATAGACGCCACCGCTGAGCAAGCCGTAATAGTTGAACAGTTCAGGACGAGCCAGGGTAATGGAATGAGTTTCCATACCACCCATCGACAGACCAGCCATAGCACGGCTCTCCTTCTTGGCGATGGTGCGGAAGTTGGCATCGACGTATGGGATAAGCTCATCGCAGAGCACCTTCTCGAAGTTCTGGGCAGCAGCACCACGACCGCCACCACCAAAGCCCATCTCGTTCGTCATACCGTAGGTACAAACCACGATGAAGGGCTTGATCTTGCCCTCAGCAATCAGGTTGTCCATGATGAGGTTGGCGTGACCCTGAGTCATCCAGGCGGTCTCGT
>JAEETD010000128.1 GCA_016290175.1 Prevotella sp.
CACTTAATTCCCCCCATCTCTGGTCACCCGAATCCCCCTATCTCTACACCGTCGAGTTCCAAGTGTTCGATGGCAAGAAGAGCCTCGACGGCGGCATCGTCCGCATGGGCATCCGCAAGGCAGAGTTCCGCGGTAAAGACGGTTTCTGGCTCAACGGCAAACCCTATCACCAGCTTGTGGGTGGCAACCGTCATCAGGACTTCGCCTACGTGGGCAATGCCCTGCCCAACTCCCAGCAGTGGCGTGATGTCATGCGTCTGAAGCAGGCCGGCATGACCATCATCCGCGCGGCCCACTATCCGCAGGACCCGTCGTTTATGGATGCCTGCGACGAACTGGGCCTCTTTATCATCGTTCCCACGCCCGGCTGGCAGTTCTGGAACAAAGACCCCAAGTGGGGCGAGATGGTACATCAGAATACCCGCGACATCATCCGTCGCGACCGCAACCATCCCTGTGTGCTCATGTGGGAGCCCATCCTCAACGAGACCCGCTATCCTGAGGACTTTGCGCTGAAGGCCCTGCAGATTACCCGCGAGGAATACCCCTGGCCCGGTCGTCCTGTGGCCGCAGCCGACATGAACTCCGCCGGTGTGAAGGACAACTACGATGTGCTCTACGACTGGGCCTACAACATCGACAATGCCAAGTACGATATTGACAAATGTATCTTCACCCGTGAGTGGGGCGAGTATGTCGACGACTGGTACGCCCACAACGCCATCAACCGTGCCGCCCGTGGCTGGGGCGAACATGCACAGTTGGCCGCAGCCCTCTCCCTCGCCGACACCTACGGTCAGATGTACCACGGGCAACGGCAGTTCATCGGCGGCTGTCTCTGGCATCCCTTCGACCACCAGCGCGGCTATCATCCCGATGCCTACGTGGGCGGTATCTACGACGCCTTCCGCCAGCCGAAATACGCCCTTGAGATGTTCAAGGCGCAATCGCAGGCAGAGCCCTTCCTGACGATCGTCCATGAGATGACCCAGTTCTCCCCCTCCGATGTCACCATCTTCACCAATTGCGACAGCGTCCGTCTGACCGCCCTCAACGGTTGGAAATCCGCCACCCTCCCCGTTGTGCATAATCCCAATGACCAGCCCAACGCCCCCGTTGTCTTCAAGGACTTCTGGGACTTCTGGACGGCCCGCAACCTCAGCTACACCAAGAAATCCTGGCAGAGTGTGAAGCTCGTGGCCGAAGGTATCAAGGACGGCCGTGTCGTCTGCACGGTAGAGAAGATGCCCTCGCGTCGCAGCACGAAGATCCGTCTGGTGGCCGATGAGATGGGACGCAAGCTGGTGGCCGACGGCAGCGACTTCATCGTGGTGGTGGCCGAGATCACCGACGACAACGGCAACGTGCGTCGTCTGGCCCGTGAGCATGTGTCGTTCACCGTCGAGGGCGAGGGTCGTATCATCGGCGATGCCTCTATCGCCGCCAATCCCCGTCAGGTGGAATGGGGTACTGCCCCTGTGCTCATCCGCAGCACCCAGAAGGCCGGTCCCATCCGCATCATCGCCCGCAGCACCTTCGAGGGTATCCACGCCCCCGCTGCCGACACCCTCACCATCACGAGCATCCCCTACGAGGGCAAGATGTGTTATCAGGAACTCACGGGGACAGGTCCCGTGAGTCGTGAAGCGCAACCCGCGGGATCTGTCCCCGCGAGTTCTCCCAAGATGACCGAAGCCGAGCGCCGCAAGATGCTCGAGGAAGTAGAACAGCAACAGCAGGATTTCGGCATCCAGTAAGCCTTTATAGTTAAAAAAAGATAATGTTCAATGTTCATTGGTCAATGTTCAATAGAAAATGCGTACCTTTGGGCACTGGTTTTTACCACAAACTACTGATAGAGTTATAATTAACAAACTAAATATTAAACGCTTATGAAAAAAATTTTTACGCTTATCAGTGTTGCGCTTTGTTCTCTGACAGTCAATGCGCAGGATGTTTACAACGCCATCGTCGATGGTAAGCTCGCTCCTGAGTTCGCCGCTGTAGCTGGCGAGGATGGTGGTGTGGCCAACAATGCCGCCGATGGTATGTCGATCGTTACGATGAAAGCCGGCAAGGCTACCGTCACCGCCGTGGGTGGTACCACTCCCGCCAATGCTGATGGTGGTGGTCAGCAGATCACCATCGGTGATGTTATCGATGCCGACAAGCACATCTACAAGGTGGCTTCTGTCGAGGCTTGGAACGATATCAAGTGGGACCGCAAGAGCCAGGGCGACATCGATTTCTGGTACATTGCAGGAACCGGTAACCCCTATGTACAGATGAATGCCGTTGAGAACTCCAAGGACGAAGTCTGGCAGGGCAACTACAAGGCCGATTACGTCTACTATGAGCCAGACGGCTCAGTAGGTATGCCTGTCACTGGTCTCTACTACAAATTTACCGCTTCTGCCAAAGGTGCCTTCAAGGTAAAGGTATGGGCCAACAAGGGCAACCGCAAAACCTTCGTGGTAAATGCTGCCACGAAGAAGGCTGAGCGTCTGCTGGCTTCCGGCTATATCAATGGTGTCAACGATGCCGATGGTAAGAAAAAGCTGCTCAGCGTCGAGCAGGTCGATTCCGTTCACCACATCTACATCTATGGCAACTACGAGACCGCTCTGGCAAAGGGTAAGGCTGAAGACCAGACTCAGGAAGAGTTCGACGCCAAGATGGCACAGATGAAGGAAGAAGCCGATGCTATGGCCATCGAGCGTCAGTATGTCATTGGTAATGGCAACCAGAATTTCTGGGGCTGGCTGACCTTCGACGTCGAGGCTGGCGAGGAATACTGGGTATTCCAGCACTCGTCACAGATCGGTTTCGGTGGCTTCGAGTTCCACGAGGGCAAGACCGCTGAGGATCTGATTGGCGGCATCGAGGCTGCATACGTCTACACCACCAACTTCTCTACTTATGAGGACGACACCACGGGTGAGCGTGTGACCTGGAAGGGTGAGAAGGCCGTTGGTAAAGGTCAGTTTGCAAGCACTGAGGAGGAAGGCGAGCCCTTCGGCGACTTCTTCCGCAACGACGGTTCTGCCAAGCGCACCAGCTACTGCCTGCTGCCTGAGGATGTTCTGGCTCACTCTGCCAATACCGAGGCCCTGACCATCGCCGTTTGGGTACGTGCCCAGGCTGAAGCAGCATCTGCCGACTATATGTGGGCACCGCTGTTCACGGCTTACGGCTCAGGCCCTGCCACAGCCAACAGTTGGCCTATGCTGGCTTGCCAGTACCGTGGTGTGCTGCAGGTGAACTGCGCCGGCTGGACCGACTACGATGACAAGCAGAATGTGAAGGGGGTCAACACCCTTTATCATGGCGATACCGACTGGCTGGCCGACAAGAAATGGCACTACTACACCGCTGTCTTCGAGGGCGAGAATGCCAAGGTTTACTTCGATGGCGAACTGAAGAATGAATGGATGGCCAATGCCGTCAATGCCAATGGTGTGACCGACAACACCCAGAAGGGTCTGTTCTCCAACGGTGCCGACCTGAAATACATCTGCCTCGGCGGTAACCAGGCTTGGGACTGGAACGACAACGATGCCCCATTCGACTTTGCCCGTCTGCTCATCAAGAACTCTGCCATGTCAGCTGGTGAGATCAAGGCTCAGATGACGGCCGACTTCCCCACTTGGCAGGAGTACATGACAGCTATTGAGGCTGTGAAGGTCGCCAAGCAGAATGTCAGCGACGCCATCTACAACCTCGCTGGACAGCGTGTCGATGCTAACTATAAGGGTCTCGTCATCAAAAACGGCGTAAAGGCCATGCAGAAGTAATTTTTCCAATGGACTGCCGCCCTTTACATGGAGGCATTTAGAAAAAAGTCGGACTGATGTTTGGTCAGTCCGACTTTTTTAATTTTCTATGACTCACAGGTCCGGCTGCAGGTCGGCATACTCCTTTGCGACATTCTCGATGCAGGGGCAATCCTTCTGGGGGTCGAGGTCATGGTGCCCTACAATCACAGCGCGGGGGTAAGTCCGGTGTAACTGTCGCAACAGCCATCTGAGAGCCTTCTTCTGCGCTGGCG
>JAEETD010000055.1 GCA_016290175.1 Prevotella sp.
ACATTCGTTCTGTGCAACACAGACAACCAGGCCCTCAACGATTCTCCCGTGCCTGTACATCTGCAGTTGGGCAAGGAAGGACTCGGTGCTGGTAACAAGCCCGAAAAAGCCCGTCAGGCCGCTGAGGAGAGCCTCGACGACATCAAAGGTATGCTCAACGACGGCACCCGTATGGCTTTTATCACTGCTGGTATGGGCGGTGGCACCGGTACTGGCGCGGCACCTGTCATTGCCCGCGTCTCTAAGGAACTCGGCATCCTCACCGTCGGAATCGTCACCATCCCCTTCCGTTTCGAGGGCGACCGCAAGATTGACCAGGCTCTCGATGGCGTCGAGGAAATGCAGAAGCATGTCGATGCCCTGCTCGTCATCAACAACGAACGTCTGCGCGAGATCTACCCTGAGCTCTCCGTGCTCGATGCCTTCGGAAAGGCCGACGACACCCTCTCCGTGGCTGCAAAGTCCATTGCAGAGATCATCACCGTCCATGGTCTTATCAACCTCGACTTCAACGATGTAAAGACCGTACTGAAGGACGGTGGTGTGGCCATCATGTCCACTGGTTATGGTGAGGGCGAGGGCCGTGTAAAGAAAGCCATCGAGGACGCCCTCAATTCACCGCTCCTTAATGATAATGACATCTTCAACTCCAAGAAGATCTTGCTCTCTATCTCATTTGCCGGATCCAAGGACGGTCAGCAGTCACTGATGATGGAGGAGATGAACGATATCAACGACTTTATGGCCAAGTTCGGCAGCGACTTCGAGATCAAGTGGGGTCTGGCCACGGATCCGGAACTGGGCAAGAAGGTCAAGGTCACCATCCTCGCTACCGGTTTCGGTATCGAGAGTGTCGACGGTATGGATGCCCATATGAAGAAACATACGCAGGACGACATCAACCGCATCGCCGAGGAACAGGCCAAGGCTCTGGAGCGTCAGGACCGCCGTAACCGTTTCTATGGTGGTGACAGCACCGCCAAGCGTTACAAGCGCCGTCCTAACATCTATCTGTTCCGTCCTGAGGACCTCGACAACGATGATGTCATCTCCGCCGTAGAGTCTACGCCGACCTACAAGCGCACCCGTGAGATTCTCGACAGCATCAACTCTCAGGCCATTGGCGATCCCGCTGTTGGCGGAGATTTGCAATCCCCGTCCGTTGCAGACGAGCCCGTACAAGGCACCATCAAGTTCTTCTCATAAGTTTGAGACCCTCGATCACGTTACTTTTAATAATAGTCATGTCTTTGACAGGCATGACTATTCAGGCACAGGGTCTTCCGACAGACGGCCCTCTGACCATCCGTCCGATGCTCCAACAGCTGGGCGAGCGTCTGCTGAATGGCAAGACAGGTAGCATCGTGGCCATCAATCCTGAGAACGGCGAGATCATCTGCCTGGCTACAAACACGCCTCAGGGGTCTGACGTACGTCAGGCTATCGGCAAACCTCAGGCACCCGGCTCCACCTTCAAGACGGCACAGGCCCTGACACTTCTGTCAGAAGGGTTTGTCACACCTGACACCAAGATGGAGTGCAATAGCGGCATCACCGACGGCAATATCAAGGTAGGCTGTCACAAGCACCGTTCACCGCTCAACCTGAAAGACGCCCTGGCACAGAGTTGTAATACCTGGTTTATCGTCAACTTCGGTTCGATGATCAACGATGACTTCATGTACGAAACGAAAGAGGAGGCCATCACCAATTGGCGCAGCTATATGCAGTCGATGGGACTCGGAGGTCCTATGCATATCGACATACCCGGGGAACAAGGCGGACTATTGGCAGGTGCCGACTATCTGAACCGCCGTTACAAGGAGGGTTGGGACGGTAAGACCATCTGGTGGGCAGGCATGGGACAGGGCGATGTCACCTGTACACCTTTGCAGCTCTGCAATCTCGCCGTCACCATCGCCAATCGCGGCTGGTACTATGTGCCTCATATCCATAAAGACACCAAAAACCAGCGTTATCTCACCAAACGCCAGACCAAGGTGGCGAAAGAAGCCTATCCTCCGGTCATTGAGGGCATGCGTCTTGCAGTAGAGCAAGGCACGGCCACAAGTATCAAGACTACTTATCCCATCTGTGGCAAGACGGGCACCATCGAGAATCCTGGCGTAGACCATTCTGCCTTCATCGCCTTTGCCCCGATGAACAATCCGAAGATTGCCATCGCGGTCTATATTGAGCACGGAGGTTTTGGTGCCGACCTGGCCGCACCAATAGCGGGACTTATCATCGAGCAATACCTGAAAGGCAGACTAAGTGACACATCTGAGGCCAAAGCCACCCGCATCGAGAAAAAAAAGAATTGAACCCTCGTATTATGCTTTCTTCTTGAACATTTTGCTCATGCTGTTCATATAGTCCGTTGGCGTGATGCCGAAGGAGAATTTGAAAGCACTGTTGAAAGCTGCTGCATCCTTGAAGCCACACATGCTGACCATGTCGTCCATCGAGTAGTCCGAGTGCTCCATAAGCAGTTTAGCTGCGTATTCTGCCCGTAGGGAGTTGATATAGTCTTTCGTCCTCTCAGGATCCGTGTAGCGCGGCACAAACTTGCAGAATTCATCCTGATTGACTCCCATAAACTCAATCAGCGCATAATAGTCAAAATCGGGGTCCGTAAAGGGTTTTTCCTTGTTTATGCGGGCATCCATCTTCACGAAGAAGGTCTGTCCCTCATCCATCTGGACCACCTTGACAGCCTTCGGTTTCGGCTTCAAATGCGTTCGCTTCACCATCTCTTCCTGCTCGTCCAACGACCGTTCCCCGTCGCCTACTATGGTGCGATAGTCATCCAGTGCATTGAGAATTCGTCGAAGCTGCTCGTTTCGCTGACTGATAATCTTGTTATAATGCAGACCGAAACCTCCCAGGATGAGGAGTGCTATCACGATGGCAACCAGTATCACGATGATGCCGTCTGCCTCAGCCAGCGTATGTACATGGGCGTGGCATAATTGGGTTGCCAAAAATAGCAACGAAGCGGCTAGGGCGGTTCTTTTCCTCATAAATCCAAAATCTATACTTATTGTGCAAAGATAGTAATTTTTGTTCATAAAATGCTAAAAAATGTAGCATTTTGAGAGATAAATATGAAGTTTTTGTAAATTTTGTAACACAATTGTAAATTCTAAAACTCGAAACAACACAATTATAACAAATAATGCTTAACTTTGTAGCGGCAGAATTAAAGAACCATGTACGAATACGAAGGACTTGGCAACGTTCTCTATACGATGCTTTACGGAGCAGCGGCCATGGCGGCAATCATGGCAGGACTCTACCTGCTGCTGCGTCGCCATAACGCCATCGCGCCTCAGATCATTTCTCCGAAGTTACTGCGCCGGTGGGCTGCAGCCTTTCTGTTTGCAACAGCAGCAAGCCATGTATGGTGGACGGTGCTGGGCACGGTGTGGCTGGTTAACGACCGACTGGTGCGTAACATCATCAACCTGTTGCTGGACCGTTTGACATTCATGCCATTGATGATGGTGATGCTGCTACGTATGCTGCAAGACCGTAAAAGGAAGGTATGGCCCATTTTCGTAGCATTGACACCACTCGTAGGCATTGCCGTCTGGGGCATCGTCAACCACGACGACAGGGCAGGAGCAGCCATAGAATACTATATGCGCCTTGTCTGCATATTTTACATTCTTTATTATATCCACGCCCTGTGGCAATACAACCACTGGCTGCGCGACAATTTCGCCGACCTGCAGCATAAGGAAGTGTGGCAGAGTCTTATGTTCATCGCCTGCATCCTGTTTGTCTATAGTGCCTACAGCCTGTGGTTCTTCGTTGGCATGACCTCCGAATTCCTTGCCCAGGTGAACACTTTCATCATCATCGGTTTCATACTCTGGCGTGTGGAGACGTTGCAAACCTTGGAGACATACGAGGATTCCAAGGCTGCTGCTTATATACCAGACAGCATCGGAGCACTGCTCAAGGAGCACTGCGAAGACACGCTGCTCTATCTCCAGCATGACCTCACCTTGCAACATCTTTCCCTCGCCATCGGAAAGAACCGTACATATTTAGGCGCATACTTCACCCAACAAGGCATCACTTATAATGCCTATATCAATCGTCTTCGTATAGAGCATTTCGTCCGTCTCTATAATGAGACAAAAGACTCAATACAACCCATTACTGCAAAGAAACTCGCCCAACAGAGCGGATTCCGCAGTTACATCACATTCAGTTCAGCCTTTAAACATTTCATGGGTACTACTGTAACTGAATGGATGAAAAATGCAAACGCCAAGGTGTAGGTGGTTCTAGAAGAACTTCACGACATCGTCGAACGGTCGGTGACGGGGCTGTACAGGCTCACCTTTCCGGTAGCCCAGAGAGATGACAGCCATAATGGTTTCGCCTTCTGGGATAGAAAAGAGCTGACGCAGTTTATCGGCCTCACGCATACCCATGATAAGCGTATCAAAGCCCATGGCGCGGGCCTTCAACACGAGGTAACAGTTACTCAGGCCGTTGTCGTATGCACCCCAGCCGTCGCCAACCTCATTGGCAGGACTGTCGCGGAAAAAGCCTGACTTGCCTCGCTCAAAAGTCGAAACGATAAGTACGGGTGCATCCTTGATACGCGACTTGTTGCCGCCTACCATATCCTGTACTGCTGCAAGTTTCTCTGGCGAGATAGCGACATAATAGTGTGTCGGCTGCTGGTTGGCCCACGATGGCGCCTCCTGTACGGCTGTCAGCAGTTCACGCACTTCGGCCTCTGAGATTTTCTTCGTGGCGTCGTAGCTGCGGATACTACGCCGTGTGGTTAATACTTCGTCAAACGACGTTATCGCACTCTGTGCTGAAAGGGTCAGCACGCCCATCATTGCCATAAGGCACAAAACAAGTCTCTTCATAATCGTATTTGTTTGTTGGTTCGTCCTTAGATATTATTTATATTTTTCTACGCGGGCATCTCGGATGACGCCTTGCCAGTTGAGGCCAAAGGCGAAGTCGTAGGTATTGCCGTCGGCATCCTGATAGCAGCGCATATCGCGAGGAACATCCTCTTGTTGCTGTTCCACCGTCGTCATGTCGGCGGGCATCTGCATAGGAAGGAGGGCTGAGGGCTCTGCCTTGCCGCTGATGATGTCGAGCAAGGCCTGATGCTGCACCTTGAAGGAAATGAGAATGGCATCGGCTGAGGGCTCGATCTCGGAGAATACCACCGGCTTGCCGATCTCCACAATAACGATGACAGGCTTCTCGCCCATCTGCTTCTTGGTATCGGTGACCAGCTGCATGTCATCGCGGTTATAGGCCTTGATGGTCTTGCCCTTGAAACTACGGTTCTTGGTCTTTTCCATCGGATCACCTCCGGCGATGCTTACAGCACGGGCGTCCTTTGCGGTATAGTCGCTGTATTGCAGGCTGAACGGCAGATAACCATTGCCACCTTTCTTGACATCATCGTTGCTATAGCCGATGCCTGTGCTCGGCTCCTGGATCAAGCAGATGGCGAAGTCGGCCTGCTCAGGCTGCTCCACCACATCGAAATACTTCTTGACCAGTGCGAGGTCTATCGGCTCAACGGTCTTCTCCTCAGAGATGCCGCCCCAGATGCCGGGAATGGCAGGGAAGTGGCGCTTGGGCACATATACCTTTTTGCGATCCTTCACGGGGAGCACCTGATTGCCGTGGTTCTTCAGCATGACGATTGATTTGAGCTGTGCATCATAGCCCTCCTGCATAAACTCAGGCTTGCCCACAATCTGTGCCGTCTCTGCGGGGTCGAGGTAGGGATTCTCGAAGAGTCCCACCCGGAACACATTCAGCAACAAACGACGGGCTGACTGTTCAAAGCGCTCACGGGCACTCTGCTCACCCTGGTCCTTGCTCCACATCTGGTAGGCCTCTACTATAGGCCCTATCTCGTTGTTACCGCCAAACTGATCGACGCCAGCCTGCAGGATCTTATAATGACGCTCGGCCTCGTTGAAGGCTTCCATACCCCAGGGTTTTCCACCGATAGGACTGTCGAGCACCTTGATATCCTTGGTAATGCCCCAGTCGGTACATACCACGCCCTCGAACTTCGCTTCATCCCTGAGCTGTTGCTGGATAAGCCACTTGCTGTAGCTGCCCCCCACATTTTCACCAGAGGGGTCCTGATTCCATAGGATGCTGTAGATGGGCATGACGGCAGAGGCCATACCAGTACCACCATTGAGACGGAAGGCACCCTCTACGAATGAACGCTTATGCATGGCGAGGTTGTTGCCTGGGTAGACGGCATATTTACCGGAGGCGAAGTGGGAATCGCGTCCTCCCTCCTGGGCACCGTAGCCATACCAGTGCTTCACCATCGCATTGACACTCTTCGTACCCCACCCCTTAGTCTCGGGTGTGGTTTGGAAAGCATCGCAATAGGCTTGCGCCATATCTGTAGCCAACTGAGGGTCCTCACCAAATGTGCCGTCGAAACGGAACCAGCGGGGATCGGTAGCGATATCGACTTGGGGCGACAAGGCTGTGGCGATACCCAAAGCACGATACTCTTCAGAGGCAATCTCACCGAAACGATACACCATCTGAGGATCAAAGGTAGCAGCCAGTCCGAGTGATGTTGGCCAGAGCGATATCTGTCCGCCAGCCCCGGCATTGAACTCAGTGGTGGCCTTTGCCTCGTGACGGGGGTCGGAACTGGTATTGGCAGGGATGCCGTGGTCGAGACCTTCGACAAAGGCCTGCATGTGATTGTTCCACTGGGCTGCAGTCGTCGGGCTCTCCACGCTCGTAATCAGCACCGCCCGCAGATGGTCATCGCGCAGGAACTTAGTCTGATCGGCGGTCAGCGAAGAGTCGGGAACCGCCAGATGACTGCTATAGAGCATCAGACCGGCAATCTCTTCTATTGACAACTGTGAGGCCAGGTCGGCAGCACGCTCCTCAGCAGGGAGACGCCAGTCCTCGTATGCATCGAGCGAGTCGTTACGGTTCAGGTCTTTGAAGGCATAGCCGCCGACTGTCAGGATCTTGACACCTGACTGTGGTGAATAGCCCAGCGAAGGTCCGTCCTTCTGAGTTACCAACATAAAAGAGTCCACCTGTTTCTCCGACCATTTCTGGCCATCACAAGCTGCGAGGATCATCACCAAGCCTGCCGCAGCCACCTTCTTTATCATTTTCGATTGTATCATGTTTTAGTTATTTTGTTGTTAGACGGGGCAAAGATACGAAAAAACGAGCGAAATGCAAAAGGAAAAAAGAAAAAGATTGCCATAAAAAAGGGTAGGAAAATCAAAAAGTGCAGTCGGTTGTCGGTTTATTCGGCTAACTTTGTCGCCAGAAACAAACTACTGATTGATATATGAGACGGCGATTATTATGCAGTATGGTGCTGGCCTTGTGCGTTTTGGGCGTGCAGGCCGCAGTGACTGGTGTCTATATTTTGGTCAGCAATCCGAGTAACAACCAGCGACAGGAACTTGTGGAGGCCGATCTTGAAACCATCTGTCAACAACTGGGCATTGAATCTGGCGAGCCCTTCATGGTTAAGGATGCCTTTGGACAGGAAATGACCTACCAGAAGACATACGATGGGAAACTCTTGTTGGATGTATCTGTCCAGCCTCATAGCCAAGCGTCGTTTACCATTACCAAAGGTGAGCCGTCTGTCTTTAAGTCGTATGTCAAAGGGAAAGTCTATCCGGAACGTGCAGATGATATCACCTGGGAAAACGACCGTGGTATCTATCGCGTCTATGGTCCAGCCCTGCAACGATCTGGTGAACGCTCATTCGGCATTGACGTCTGGGTCAAGAACACGCCGGAACTGGTGGTCGAAGAACGTTACAGGAACCATATGTGGGGCGTAGGACAAAGAGACTCGCTGAAAAGAGCGGGCAAAGCTCAGGAGGCCAATGAAATTTACATGGCCACCTCGTTCCATCATGATCACGGCTATGGTCTTGACTGCTATGGCGTAGGACCGAGTCTAGGTTGCGGTGCTCCAGCACTGATGAAGAACGGACAATTGCTGTTTCCTTGGTGCTATAAGGAATACAAGATCCTTGACAATGGTCCGCTGCGCTTTACCGTAGAGCTGACATACAACACCAGCCGCGACGGTATCACTGAGCACCGCATCATCAGCCTCGACAAAGGTTCACACTTCAACCGGATGACGGTATGGTACGACGGCATTACCCAGCCTACGACGCTGGCGGCTGGCATTGTCCTGCATGACAATGACAACCTATTACTCGGCAAAAACTATGTACTCTATGCTGACCCTACTGACAATCCTCAGGTTCATCAGACGCAGATCTACGTGGGAGCACTCTTCCCCAATGGCATTGACGAAACCCTCAGACATGAAGGCGATTTACCCCATGCCATCGGTATTCTGCGACACTATAGCGGTGGCGCCTACACTTACTATTTCGGCTCTGCCTGGAGCAATTACGACATCCGTACGATGGCGCAATGGCAACTCGCCGCCGATGAACATCTCCATCATTTGTCAAACCCACTTAAAATCGAAATAAAATGAAGAAAGCCCTTTTCATTATAGCAGCTTTCCTGTTGCTCCTGCCTCTTCAGGCTAAGAAGGCTAGAAACGTGCAGCCGTCCGATCGTGAATACTGGTGTTCGCTGGCTTATAAAATGGCACAGCCCGTGCTGGAGAATATGGCCAAGGGTGAGTTGCAGAAAAATATGAAGACCGAGTTTTCGCCTTCGTTCGACAACCGTGACAGAAGTGTGGTCTATATGGAGACCTTCGGGCGTCTGATGGCAGGGATTGCTCCATGGCTCACACTTCCCGATGACGACACTGCCGAAGGGCTGCAACGTTGTCAGCTCCGCGAGTGGGCCCTTGCAGCCTATAGGAACTCCGTCGACCCTGATTCACCCGACTATCTTTGTTGGGGCAAGGCAGGGCAGAATCTGGTGGATGCTGCCTATATCGCCGAATCGTTTCTCCGTGCCTGGGATACCCTGTGGAAACCGCTCGACGATGTCACCAAACAACGTTATATCCATGAGTTTCAGAGCCTGCGCAGGATAGACCCGCCTTACACCAATTGGCTCCTCTTCTCATCCACCATCGAGAGTTTCCTGGCCAAGGCAGGAGCACAGTTCGATGAGTTTCGTGTAAACACAACTTGCCGTAAGGTCGAGGAGTGGTACGTTGGTGATGGCTGGTATGCCGATGGTCCCGTCTTCGCCTTCGACTATTACAGCAGCTATGTTTTCCATGCGATGTATCTGGAGACTCTCCAGGCGATGGTGGATTCGAAGTATAACTCGCGTCTCGACTATCAGAAATATTACGACCGTGCCCTGAAGCGGGCCCAGAAGTTTGCTATCATCCTCGAACGTTTCATCTCGCCCGAGGGAACTTTCCCTGTTATCGGTCGCTCCACGCCCTATCGTATGGCTGCCATGCAGCCTCTCGCCCTGATGGCCTGGTATGAGAAACTTCCTTCTGACCTCAGCAATGGTCAGGTGCGGGCTGCATTGACGAAAGTGCTCCATCGCATGTTCGACCAGCAGGAGAATTTCAACGATGCCGGCTATCTCACCATCGGCTTCTGCGGTTCACAGCCAGAGACAGCCGACTGGTACACCAACAACGGCTCGCTCTATATGACCTCGCTGGCCTTCATGCCCCTTGGCCTACCGGCCGCACATCCGTTCTGGACAGACGCACCGCAGCCCTGGACGCAGGTCAAGGCCTGGGGAGGGCAACCCTTCCCGAAAGATCATCGCTGGGACGATACAATCCAGACAAAAGATAAATGGTAAACATAAGAAATTTGTGTATTTCGAAATAAATGTGTACCTTTGTACGCACATATTCTACTAATTAAATATTACTTGTTATGATGGAAAAAACTCTAGTATTACTGAAGCCCAGCTGCGTACAGAGACAGTTGATTGGCGAGATTGTGAATCGTTTTGAGCGTCGCGGACTTCGCGTCGCCGGTTTGAAGATGATGCAGCTCAGCGATGAGATCCTACGTGAGCACTATGCCCACCTCGTAGACCGTCCCTTCTTCCCCTCGTTGGCAGCCTCGATGCAGACATCGCCCGTTGTGGCGCTCGCACTGGAAGGTGTGGATGCCGTACAGGTGGTACGTACTATGACCGGCTCCACCAACGGACGTGAGGCTGCCCCTGGCACTATCCGTGGCGACTATTCGATGAGCAACCAACAGAACATCGTTCATGCCAGCGACTCCACGTCAAATGCTGAGATTGAACTGAAGCGCTTCTTCCGCGATGAAGAGATCTTCGACTACCAAAGCGGAGCCTTCAGCTTCATCTATGGTGACGGCGAAGCAAAGTAAAACTTGTACGGACTTGGCTGATGTGGGCGGTGGAGTGCACCGTTGTGATATGATAGACCAGATTATTGAATTCAACAAGACATTTGTGGCTCAGAAGGGCTACGAGAAGTATCTGACGGACAAGTACCCAGACAAGAAACTGGCGGTACTGTCGTGTATGGACACCAGACTAACAGAACTGCTGCCAGCAGCCTTGGGGTTAAAGAATGGCGATGCTAAGATTATCAAGAACGCAGGCGGCTTGGTAATCTCTGCCTTTGATTCAGCCATGCGTAGCCTGATTGTGGCCATTTATGAGCTGGGCGTACAAGAGATTATGGTGGTAGCCCACTCTCACTGCGGAGCCTGCCACATGAGCTATGACCACTTCCACCACGAGATGATAGCAAGAGGCGTGACCGATGAAACACTCGACACCATCCGCAAGTGTGGCATCGACCTTGACCAGTGGCTAGAGGGATTCAAGGACACTCCAACATCTGTCCGCAAGACCGTTGAGACCATCAAGACCCATCCGCTGGTGCCAAAGGATATAGTTGTTCGTGGGTTTATCATTGACTCAGAAACAGGAGAATTAGAGGAAATACAATGAAAGATTCGATTAAGAGAGAGCAGAGTGAGCTCGTGCAGGAGGCATTCCAGCATGGCTATTCTTCATACCTATGCCGATGCAGTAGAATTTCTTGAAGAACAATTAAATGGGTAGGAATTAAATATGCAGATAATACTCGCTTCCGCAAAGATAATGAATAACCGCTCGGCGACGAAAGGAGACGCTTGCCAGAGCAAGAAACTAAAGTCTATTCCTGACATTAGCCTGTCATTACCTCGCTTTCAGAAAGAGGCCGAGGGCTTTGCGAGGGATATGGCACAATATTCGGTAGATACAATCGCCGAAATGCTGGGCTGCAGCCAGCAGATTGCCGCTCAGAAGGGATTTACTTTCGAACCTAAACTTGGAGAAAGGCTACGGGTAGGCGAACGTAGTTCTTGGACGAGCCAAGCGGCAGAGCCGAGCGCGGGAATGCCCGACTTTCCTCATTTTATTAAGCAATAAGGAACATGAGTAGGATCATCAGAGAAGCCCAACCGTCGGACATGGCTGAGATTATGCAGGTCATGGATGCTGCGAAGATAATCATGCGACAGTCTGGCAATATGCACCAATGGGGAGAAGGCTATCCCTCCGAGGCAGTCATTTCGGCAGATATGGAACGAAATGGCGGCTTTGTCATTGAAGACGAAGGTAAAGTTGTAGGCTACTTTGCATTTCTACCATCACCAGAACCGACATATGCCAAAATCTATGATGGCGAATGGATAGATGATGTTCAGCCATATCATGTAGTCCATCGCATTGCCAGCTACGCCGATGCTCACGGCATATTCAGCAGCATCATGGATTTCTGCTTCTCACATGACACGAACATCCGCATAGATACTCACCGCGACAACAAGATTATGCAGCACAACATCCTGAAGCACGGCTTCACCTATTGCGGCATTATCTATCTGCTGTCAGGCGACAAAAGGTTGGCTTACCAGAAGATAGTCAATCGTTAATAAAGGATTTCGTAATCATATCATAATAAAGTGCCTCCAGTTCCAGTTCCTGAAGGATTCGTCTTAGGTTCTATCAAGGGTTTTATTTCATTTTCAAAAATTCCCTTCTCAACTATGCGATAGTGCGGGCGATATGCCTCGCGATATTCGGGAGAATGGCTGATAGCATATTTGCCGACGGAGAGGATGCTATCGATAAATGCGCGGTCTTGCTGGTAGCGCTAAAACTACATATATGGTTTTCTTCATAATCATCCCATGCAAATCCTAATAATTCTCAATTTCAGGCACAAATTTACGCATTATTATTCATATTCCAGCTTAAATGACTAAATTTGCCGCACGAATTTATTCGCTTTTCACAGAAAAGAACATTATTTAGGAGAATTAGCGATGGCAAATCAAAGACCCAATCCAAATGAGGCTTTTCCGAATCCCAAAATTCTGAGCCTCTGTTATATTAAGAATGTGGTGAAGAATCCACGTATCATTATCGGTGACTACACCTACTATGACGATGTGGATGGTGCTGACCAGTTTGAGAAGCACGTCACGCATTTCTACGACTTCATAGGCGACAAGCTGATTATCGGTAAGTTTTGCTCCATTGCCAAGGGAGTGGAGTTTGTGATGAACGGTGCCAATCACAGGATGGACTGTGCTACGACATATCCGTTCTATATCATGGGCGGTGATTGGGGAAGTGCCATTGCGCCGGTTAAAGACGAGTTGCCGCTGAAAGGAGATACCATCATAGGTAATGACGTCTGGATAGGCCAGAACGTAACCGTGATGCCCGGCGTCCATATCGGCGACGGAGCCATTATCGGAACAAACTCGGTGGTGGCAAAGGACATTCCTCCATACGCTATTGCTGTTGGGAATCCCTGTCGAGTCGTCAGGAAACGCTTCGATGACGAACTGATTGAATTGTTGCTTAAACTCAGGTGGTGGGACAAAAGCATAGAGGAAATAGAAAGCCTCTTGCCGCTGTTGTCTTGTGGTGACTTGGAAAAGGTAAAGGCAGAACTAAAGTCGATAATGAACCCTCCTAAAATCGAAACTCATAAAGTGGTGAAGTTCATGGTCTATGATAGAATGGCGAGGAAAGGTTCTTCTGCTTATTCCCCGAAGTCCCATTCTGCCCCGCATTTCGAAGGCCATTATGTTGAGGGTATGGAAGAATGGGCCAGCCACTACTGCTTCAATAAGAAAGAAGACGGGTCTTACGAGGCCGAGCTTGACGAAGCCTGGGACGAAGGCAGTCACTACGGCGGTGGAACCATCAACGTAGCTATTCCCAAGGAATGGCTTGACCTCACCTACGACGAATTCCTTGAACGTGTCATCACCCTTGCTGCAGCAGAACATTATGGATTTACCACTGATGACTTGAAAGAGAAGAACGGCCTGAAAGAGTTCTTTGGATTTGAAAACAAATAATCAAGATAGAAAAGGAAAAAGGATACATAGCCCTGATTACTGAAGGCGAGAAGTAACAGCGTAAATACGCAAAGTACTATAAATCCCAAGGCATCAGTTGATTATGCCTTGGGATTTCTTTGTTTCACCAACTCAATCGCCTCTTTGCCTGTCAGATGCTCGATGTCAAAACGAATCATCAGCATACAGGAGAATCACTCATGCTTTATTCTCCAATAATTGTTACTACCAAATCTCTGGAGCCGCCGTAGTTGCGGAACTCGCAGAAGTAGATTCCCTGCCATGTGCCGAGGTTCAGACGGCCATCGGTGATGGGGATGGTGATGCTGACACCGCTCAATGTCGATTTGGCGTGAGCAGGCATATCGTCGGCACCTTCCAGCGTATGCTCATACTCAGGACGATTTTCGGGCACGAGGCGGTTGAAGATGGTTTCCATATCCACGCGAACATCGGGATCGCAGTTCTCGTTGATGCTCAGTCCGCAGCTGGTGTGCTTCGTGAAGATGTTCACGATGCCCGTCTTCGGCAATTTCGGCAACTGGCTCACTATCTCGCTCGTCACCAAATGGAATCCACGACGTTTCGGCTTCAGGGTTATTTCAATTTGCTGTACCATAACGGGTGCAAAGGTACGAATAAGCGAGTGAAATACCAAATATATTTGAGTATTTCCGAGCAGGAGTGCCTTCGAGTCATTCTTCTTAAAGTATTGTAAACTTGGGCACAAAGATACGAAGAATAAAGTAAAAATGAGTACTTTTGCCCTCTGATTTAATAAGAATTGTGAAATGACGGAGCAGCGAGAGCTTTGTGCTCGAAACGGAGCAGTCCATCCTGGTATTTGACTACTGGCTGGATCCAAGCGGCGTGATGGGAGGTGTGCTAAAGAAGGATAAGCCTCTATACGTTTTCTCCAGCCACTTCCACGAAGACCATTTCAATAGGGCTTATACTCTGACTTCTCATGCTGAAGGCTGTCGATCTTGAAGGTGTCGCCATCCTTAATCACAGTAAGGAGCACGTCGTATTCATAGTTCACATACTTGTTTTCGACAAGGACGTGGCTTCCGTCGCGGGCTGTTATCTGGCGTGACTTAAACTCACCGACATCTCCACCGCCCTCATAGAAGAACTTCCATGTAGCCAGGCACTCGCCCTCGCATTCAAATTCGTATGAATCTGCCAGGAACTTCAACAGGCGGGGCGTGATGTGCTGTTTCGGATAGTCATACTCCAGCAGATTCTCCATGCCCCAATCTTTATAGAACCGCTCTACGAAAGCCCGAACGGCTTCCACATCCTGCTTTTGGGCAGCGTCGTCAACCACAACGTTCAGACTGTCGCCGATAGCGACACTATCCTCCAAAGCTGACAAGTCTGTCGAATCGCGTTCCATGCCAGGGCCGTCGAGGGGCTTGAAATACTTGCAACCTGTTAATCCTACTGCCATGAGCATCATGCCCAGCACAAACAAAAAAGCCTTCTTCATATCTTATGTTTTCTATATTTCCAATTTCCAGCCATGGCAATATCGCCCACAAAGTGGTCGCCCTCCTGCTTATCTATCACGCAGACCTGCGCCCCAGCCTTCCGAAACTCCTCAGAAATGCAACGGCCAATACCCTGTGCGCCACCAGTCACGACGGCTACTTTATCTTTGAAGTCTTCCATACATTACAGTTTAATGTTACCACTAATTAATTCCTGATGGCAGAATCTGCCAATTATGGATTCGTTGCCTCCAAATATCGCTGCGCATAGTGACGGCCTAAGAGCCGGTAACCCTCGCCGCAGAAATGGAGATAGTCACCGCAGGGAAGGCATCCTTCGGAAGATACAATGTATGTGTTCGGATAACGATTAGCCATGTCATTGATGGTAGGATTGGCGTGGCCGCAGATGCCGCCGTACTCGCTGCGCACCACCTCGCCGACGAGCAGGGGAACAACCGTCGGGTCGAAGCTCAGCTCCTGTTGAAGGTCGCAGTATATCTTCCAGACTGTCTTTTGCCATTGTTGGTCGTAAGCGTCCGTCTCGCCCTGATGAAGCAGGATGCCCTTGATGACGCCATCGTTGGCAGCCACCTTGGCCATCGACAGCAGCCGCTCGTAAGGGTTGCGCCCATATTGGTCGAGGATGTCGTTCATCCAGTCGCGGTCTTCGCTGGCGATGACGCAGGCATTCTGATCCTTGTCGAAAAACGTTATGGGACAGCCCTCAACGGCCACCGACACGATGCCGATGCGGACATCTTCGGGCACCGCTTCGAGCAGCGTCCGTCCGAACCAGTCGACAGGGCCGAGGTTGGCATCTGCTCGGCAGAGTGGCGGCACGGCCTTGCGCCATGTGCCTAACTGACGGTCAGGGCCGTCGGTAGTGGCCATGCTGAGAAAGCGGTCGCTTACCGTCAGGTCTTGCTGCTCGATGGGCGCCTGTCCCGCCATGTTCGACTGTCCAAAGCAGAGGAATATCCAGAGATTCTGGTCTTTCATTTGTGATGCCATTATTTGAGTGAGGCCTTTACGTTCGTCACCATGTCCTTGTGCTGTTCGTCCTCTTTGGTGAGCGTCGAAGTAAGCTTGATGTCACCTGCCTTGTCCTTGGTGGAGAAGGTGCCTGAATAGATGATGTCACTGTCGAAGAACAATGTGGCTTCGACTACGACCTTATAACTTCCCTGCGGGACGGCCTTGCCTTGCTCGTCAGTGAAGTCCCAAGTAAAGGACTGCATACCTCCTGCCTGCGGT
Organism: Prevotella sp.; assembly: GCA_016290175.1. Lineage (GTDB taxonomy): Bacteria > Bacteroidota > Bacteroidia > Bacteroidales > Bacteroidaceae > Prevotella. Next base: position 16,094 of record JAEETD010000055.1, read on the forward strand.
GTGGCTCCCGTGACGGCATCCAACTGTTGGTCGGTCTTTTCGTCGGCCTTTACGGTCTTCACCCATGTCGGCACACAGGCTGGACGCACAATGTAGCCACGTTTGGGCTGCATTCCCGAGCTTTGCTCGCCTACCCGTAGCCTTTCACCACCACGGGCGCGGCCTTTCGTAGTGTACGATGTAACAAAGAGTGTCTTCACTACGTCACCCTTTTCATTCTCAATCCAGACGGCATACTGATTGGAACCAGGGCCAGCCTGACGCTGATAGTCGAACGATACTTCAAGGGTCTGAGCCTTCTTTGCAGCTTCACCCTTCTTACTTTGCACCATTGCCGGAATCGCAAGCAGCATAGCTGCGAGAGCGGCGATAATCATCTTCTTTTGTCTCATAATCTTAGTCTTTTGTTGGGGTTTGATTATAAACTATCCTAAATATCGTTGCAAATTTAGCAATAATTCCGTAATTATTCGTAATTTTGGCCTCTGATTTAAGTGATTTTAGGTGTTATGTCGAAGTATATAGCCTTTACATTCGTATTTTTAGTCTTGTTTTTATGCTCTTGCCGTAATAACAAGGCTGTGAATGAGCGAGAGCAGTCTCGACCGAAGGTCAAGGCTGATGTGGCTCAGTCCTCTGATGCCCAGACGGAAGATACGCCAAGAACCATTACGGCAGATATGGCTTTCGAGGGCGTGAACAACTATTGCCATAAGGAATATGACTGGAGCGTAGCAAAGGACAATCCCGACATCATGTATGTGCAGATGGGCGAAGAGACAGATTCTGCTTATCAAGTGGTATTCCGCAGTTACACAGGTGCCTTTGTGCATTTCTATGTCAATAAGACAAGCGGAACCACAAGAATAGTGGAGAAAGTGCCGTCTCTCAGTGTCGAAGAGGAAACAGGTAACATTGAACTGTTTGATTACTTGGGGAAACGAAACTAAACTGGATATGACTTTACAAGAAGCTATTGAAGCCCGTCACAGTGTAAGGGCATTTAAATATCAGCCGTTGGCAGCGGATGTTGTCAAGGTGTTAGAAGAGAAAATCGCGGTACTTAACCTTGAAGGCAAGTTGCATATACAGCTTATTCAGAACGAGCCGAAGGCATTCTTAGGAACGATGGCCAAATATGGGAAGTTCCGTAATGTAGGCAACTATATCGTCATGGCAGGACAGAAAGCTGATGACTTGGATGAGCGTGTAGGCTATTATGGCGAGCAATTGGTACTGTTGGCCCAGACACTTGGCTTGAACACATGCTGGGTAGGACTTAGTTACTCTAAAGTGCCGGGAACATATGTGCTTGATGAGGGTGAGAAGATAGCCTGCTATATTGCCTTGGGCTATGGTGAGACGCAGGGTGTCGGACACAAGATTAAGACCATTAATCAAGTAAGTAATGCAAGCGATGTCACTCCTACATGGTTCCGTAAGGGTGTTGAAGCAGCTCTGCTTGCTCCTACAGCCGTGAATCAGCAGAAGTTCTCTTTCGAGTATGTTGGGATGAAGGATGGTCATCATCAGGTACATGCCAAGAAAGGATTTTCGATGATCGGATATACCCAGATGGATTTGGGCATAGCTAAGTATCATTTCGAAATTGGTGCAGGAAAGGAAAACTTTGAGTGGGTATGAACGAGCCTGTATTGCACACGACACTCATAGACATTGAGGCACAGGAATATGCCAGAGGATTCTATGAAAGCGCAGGATTCAAGCAGTCATCAGACACCTTCATGCTCGATGGCATCCCACATATTAAAATGACTTGGAATAAATAAGAAACAATGAAGAAGATAATAAACCCTTGGCGCAACCATGAGGGATATAACTGTTTCGGTTGCAGTCCTGACAATCCCATCGGGCTTCATTTGGAGTTCTATGAGGATGGGGACTATATTATGAGTACTTGGCATCCCCAACACAACTATCAGGGCTGGGTAGATACCATGCACGGTGGCATACTGAGTACGCTGATTGATGAAGTGTGCGGCTGGGTGGTCACCCGTAAGCTACAGACCAGCGGCTATACCGTTCAGTTGAATGTGAAGTTCCGCAAGGCTGTTCCGACAACGGAGCCAGAATTGACCATACGGGCCAAAGTAACAAAACAGGTGCGGAATCTGGCGTATATCAGTGCGGAGATTACTAACTCGAAGGGCGAACTCTGTAACGAAGGCGAGGCCATCTACTTCCTGATGAACGAGGAAAAGGCAAGGGAAATGGGATTCCTGCATTGTGAAGTGGAAGAATAACAATGATAAAACTATTGAATTATGAAGTACCCCTGTGAGAACTGTAAGCTACGTGCTGCGTATGACAAGAACCCGAAGTCATTAATCGGACGCTTCTGGCGCTGGCAGATTAACTTCTGTCCCAGCTGGCGAGGTTATTTTAAATCGTTGCAGACGGGCTGTTCAAGTTTGAAAAGAGAATGAAATAGCGGTGAAGTGGACAGTATTATCAGATAATCGAAGCAGCGATAGCCGTCTATCCACAGAGCATGGGCTTTCTATCCTGTTGGAAACAGAGCGGCACAAGATTTTGCTTGATACTGGAGCAAGTGATGTGTTTATAAAAAATGCAGAGCAGTTGGGTATAGACCTCAGCACAGTTGACTATGTTTTCATTTCTCACGGGCATAGTGACCATGCAGGCGGCTTACGATATTTCTTGGAGCAGAACGCTAAAGCAAAGGTCATTGTTTCGCCAGATGCCATGAGTGGTCATTTCTTTTCCAAACGTGGGAACCTACATAGCATTACGACGGAATGGCCAGAGAGCATAAAGAACAGACTTATAACTGTAGAAAAGGGAGGAGCCTGCGATGTTGATAACATCGTAGGAGGGCACCCATGCGAGATTCTTGGACGAGCCAAGCGGCAGAGCCGAGCGGTAGATGGCCTCTATATAATAGCCCATATCCCACAGATTCATCCAATGCCAAAAGGAAATACACACCTTTTTGTGAAAGATGTAAATGGCGAATATGTGAATGATGATTTCCGTCATGAACTTGCTTTATATACTGATGGTCTCTTGTTCACGGGCTGCGCTCATAGTGGACTGGAGAATATTCTTGCTGCTTGCCCTTATCCTGTAAATTTTGTAGTAGGTGGTTTTCACTTACTCGATGGTC
>JAEETD010000129.1 GCA_016290175.1 Prevotella sp.
AGTTTTTTATTATTTTTGCAAAATAATGGCAATAAGGGGTAATGACTTCCCCTGCTCATCTGTATATAGAATAAAAGCAAACGAGAAAAGATGCAAGACAGAGAGGAACAATTCAAGGAACTCTTCCATTCGGAGTACGGCAGGATGTTCAAGGCAGCCTACATCCTGCTGGGCGACGAAGACGAGGCGAAAGATGCCGTACAGGATGTCTTCGCCCGACTGTGGGACGGTACCACCCCACTGCGCGAAGAGTCTCAGAGAACGTTCTTGCTGACATGCGTCCGCAATCGCTGCCTCAACATCATTGCACAGAGAAGGGAAAAGGTAAGAGTGAATAGTGAAAAATTTGCTACCGCTATATCTTTACCAGAGAGCGACGAGAAACTGATTGAAGCCGTGAATCGTTATGTCGAAGAGAGACTCACCCCTCAGACCGGTCGTATCATCAAGATGCACTACAACGAGGATCAGTCATACAAGGACATCTCAAGCGAACTCGGCATCAGCCTCTCCACCGTCAACAAGCACATCGTGCAGGGATTGAGGAAACTACGTTCAACTTTTAAAAACAAAGAAGCATGAAAAAAGAAGAGCAGATCAGGATGCTCCTGCATCCCGAAGACTATACAGACGAGCAACTCGACCAGATGCTGGACGAGACGGATGTCAAAGTGCCTGATACCGACGAGGAATGGGAGAAGTTCAGAAGTGAAAAGAGAGAAGTAAAAAATGAAAGGCCAATACTGTTGAAAATTGCAGCGATGTTTGTTGGTGTCCTGATGCTTTCGGGAATCGCCTATGCCGCCGTGCATATTATCAGGGGTCAGGAGGCTGGAGTCGGGAAGCAGGAGGCTGTTGTATCAACCAACACCCAACACCTTTCACCCAACACCCAAGCACCTGCTGACAGCACGGCGATGAAGCCCGTTGTCTATGAAGATGCCGAACTGGCAACTATCCTGAGCGAGATTGCAACTTCCCACCAGTGTGAGGTCGTCTATAAGAGTGAGGCCAGCAAACATATCCGCCTCTACTTCACTTGGGACAAGAAAGCATCCATAGACGACATCATCGATACGTTCAACAAGTTCGAACGCATCCACATCACTCGCGAAGACAAGAAACTGATTGTAGAATAATCCAAGTATCACCATTATGAAACAATATATATTCACAGTTCTGCTCTGTGTACTGACATTGTGCGCCCAGGCGCAGAAACTGAGCCGCGACTATCAGAATGTGTCACTCTCGAAAGTACTCGAAGATCTCAACACTGCCTCTAGCGACAAGACTATCTATTTCATCTACGACGAACTGGAAGACTTTACCGTGACCAGTCATTTCACCGACCTGCCTATTAATGAGGCCATTCGTGAGGTCATAGGCTTCTATCCGATGAAGGTGACCTACGACAATGATAAGATCTTTATTGAGTGTACCCAAAAGGAGGACACGAAGGTGATAGGCCACATCGTGGACGAAAGCGGAAAACCCATTGAGTTCGCCAACATCTCATTGTACAACGAAGGGTTTATCAATGGTGGCGTGAGCAATGAGAACGGCGATTTCGTGATTCCCTGCAAGGCTCAGCGCATCACTTTGAAGGTGTCGTATATCGGCTATAAGACGGTAGAGCGCAACGTGAACGTGGGTAACATCGGCACCATCACCCTGCAACCGGAGACCTATATGGTGAAAGGCGTGGAGATTAAGGGTGAGATACCGCAATACAAGATGACCTCGGGCGGTATGACGGTGGATGTGCAGCACTCTATCCTGCACGATGTGGGTACTGCCGACGACCTGCTCTCCATGCTGCCGCTTGTGAAAGCCCGCGACGGTAAGTACGAGGTACTGACAAAAGGGGAGCCAGAAATCTATATCAATAATAAAAAGGTACGCGACCCGATAGAACTGAAGCAACTCAAGTCGATCGATGTCAAAAGCGTGGATATCATCACCGCCCCAGGTGCCAGGTATAATGCCGAGGTGAATGCCGTCATCCGCATCAAGACCCTGAAAACCCAGGGCGAGGGATTCAGTCTGATGGCTACCAGTGATACGCGGAAGAACAACAAGTGGAACAACTACGACGACCTGACCTTGAAATACCGCACTGGCGGACTGGAGGCTTTTGCCACAGTGGCACTCAATAATGGACACTACAGCAACGATCAGGACATTGATCAGGAAATGCACATCAGTAAGGATCTGTTTAATGTTCATATGGATGTGCCAGGAAGAAGTAGTTGGACGGAGATAGGGTATAAGGCAGGTCTGAGTTATGACTTCAACGTTGACCATTCCGTCGGACTGAGTTTCTCGTCGCAGAAAAACCTCTATGCTCATTACAACACTGAGATGCAGCAGCACTATCTGAAGAACGGGGCGTTCTACGGTGACGTGCTTCTGGAAACGGATATCAGCGAAAATGACAAACCCGACTGGGAACTGAATGGCTATTATGTGGGCAAGGCTGGTAAACTGGGCATTGACCTGAATGCCACAGTACTGCGGCACGAATCAGAGGATCATAACAATCAACATGAACTGAGCAAAGAACTCGGCAACCGCACCATCACCACCCTGACCAATGAGGATCGTCGGATGATAGCCGGTAAACTGGTACTGGACTATCCCGTCTGGAAGGGTGTGCTGAGCGGCGGGTCGGAGGTGACAAGCACAGAGAGCCAAGGTCACAACCTGAACCAGGAGAACATCATTCCAGAGTCCGACAACGAGATGAAGGAAAAGAATATTGCCGGATTTGCTGAATACGACATCCAACTGGGCGATTGGCATCTGAATGCAGGCCTCAGATATGAGCATGTATCGGCAGAATACACCTCATTCGGCATCAGGCAGGAGGAGCCCAGTCGCACCTATAACGACTGGTTCCCCAACTTGTCAGCAGCCTGGCAGAAGGACAAGTGGGGAACTCAGTTGAGTTACAGCAAACGCATTACGCGTCCACCTTATAGTATGTTATCTTCAATGATCATATATGACAACCGTATGTTCTATCAAAGTGGCAACCCACTGCTACGTCCTTCTGTTCGCCAGAGCATCGACTTCAACCTCACCTATTCGTGGCTGACCTTCGTGACAGGTTTTACTCGCGAGAACGATTTCTTCACCCATACATCCAAAATCTATGACGAGGAAAAAGAGATTGGCATATTTATACCAGAGAACTTCGACCATCAGGATCGTGTCTATGCCACCCTCGTTGCCTCGCCCAAACTGGATTTCTGGCAACCACAGGCCACACTGCACTACTATCAGCAGATGTTCGATGCCGAGAAGTATGGTGCGCCTGAGAAACTGAACAAACCAGAGTTCTCTGCCCGACTGCAGAACTGGTTCGTCATCGACCCGACAGCCAAGGCTCTGCTCGATATCAGTTACACGGGTAGCAACCACTGGGGACTCATGTATCGCGGCAGCAATTTCATCGTGAACGCCCGATTGCAGAAGTCTTTCTTGAAGGGACAGTTGTCGGCTACACTCTATGCCAACGATATCTTCCGTACGGCCAGAAATAAGGTGACCTCCTACTATGCCATCGGACAAACAGTCCAAGACGACTACAACTATACACAATGTGCGGGCGTCACCCTAAGTTATAACTTCAACGCCAGCAGTTCGAAGTATCGCGGAACAGGTGCCGGTAACGAAGAAAAAGGCCGCCTTTAATAAAAATATATCGCGATATATTTTGGTTTTTCGCTCACTTATTCGTAATTTTGCAGGCAAATTACTAATTGACAAGCAAAATGGACAAGAAACTGAGACAAGGCACGCTGTGCGTACAGGCCGGCTACAAGGCCAAGAACGGAGAACCGATAGAGTTGCCCATCATCCAGTCGACCACGTTTAAGTA
>JAEETD010000056.1 GCA_016290175.1 Prevotella sp.
GACTCCAGATAGATATCAGTCACCTTCTTGCCAGGATTCTGACGCATGACACGCTTGGCATGTTCTACACGATAGATATTGACAAACTGGGTAAATGTGCAACCCTTCTGGGAGTTGATACAGTCAGAAACAGATCGTCTGTTGGTACCAAGGGCAGCAGCAAGGTCTGTCACTTTCAAGTTGCTGTCCTGATAGAGCTTCTGCGCCTCCATCACCTGATAGATACGCTCCATCAAGTCGGCAGAGGCCTCTGAATCAGGAATCAGGGAAACGGATTCTTGACCGCTTGCTGCGCCAAGAGAATCAAGTGTTCTTGCCTTTTGATTCCTGCGACGCTTCCTTATATATATAAATAGGTACGCGAGAAGGCCTATCAACACAAGCCCCGCCAATACCAGCAATACTGTTTGCCACAGGTCATTTCCAATCTCCGCAGCTGCAGGTTCTCGTCCGACACGCAAAAGGATTACGTGTTTCGACGGCGTGAAGTTACTGCCATTATGCAGACCACCAGCAACGAGCAGATTTCCCTCTGGCGTCAGTGTGGGCGCATAGGTATTGAGTTCTGACAAGGCATCCGTATAGCAGAGCGTCAGAGAAGCAGGCTGCTTGGTATAGTCGATAGAAAGCACATACCATCGTCCTGGTTTGTCAGGAGCATCATAATAGCTTCTTCCAAGGCCTACCAGGTAACCCCGCCCCGCTTTCTGGTCAACAAGGATGGTCGAGGAATAGATGATTTCTTCACCATGACTCTGCATTGGAACAAGGCAATCGGTAGGCAACAGGGAGGTCTCCCCATTCACCACCTTTGCAATCGCCACCTGACCCTTACGGTTCTCAACAGCCATCAGATAGGCATAAAGTTTTTTAGCCTCGTCACCCATGAAACTCTCAGAGGGACGAGACATCTCAGTACTTAAAGGCCACCAATCCTCCAACAAGGGGATTGTGACAGAGTCGCCCTTCAGGTTATAGGCCGTAGTCGACCAAAGAGAGTCGCCCTTCACGCCCACGCCACCAAAGATAAGGGCATCGTCGTTGGCCATACGGAAGATCATAGGATAAGCACGTTGCACCCATACGTCTTTTATATAGGTGAAAAGGCGCTTGCCATTATAATCAGCACGGGTGTCAGACTTGTCTTCAAACAGTTCGATACCATCGTTGGCGTACCAGTTACCAGCGACGACGACACGTCCGCTATCAAGTTCAAGAGCAGAAGCACACGCACGTTTCCGCTGCAAGCTGCAATAGCCGTTGAAAGTGTGCGTCAGAGGGTCGTAGGTTTCCGTCATGAAGGTCTGTCCTATACCGAGAGGCTCTTCGCTGCCACCACCAAGCATCACCTGCCCAGAACTGAGCACCACAGAAAAACCATTGTCGTGAGGATAGGTCATCGTCATGACGTTCCATTCGCCATCTTTCAGGTATTCTGCTGTTGGTGTGGGCACAAAGCCATTGGTATGGCCACCTGCCACCGTCAGTTCGCCATTCACACAGAACACCTCATGTCCGGCACGGGGAATATTCAGGTCAGGCAACTGCTCGACCTCGATCCTGACCTCAGGACACTTGACGGTTGTGGTCGTATCAGGAGAAGCCATCGCCAACGTGGGCAACAGCATCGTTAGGATAAGCAGGTTGTTAAGTTTAGTTTTTATCATCATTTCATTTACAGAGTTTGCAACCAGAACATTTATTCAACTCGCCACGGAAGCGCTTCTCCACCAGATAATGGAGACGGTCGCGAAGGGGCTCGAGCTGCATATGGTCGATGACCTCGTTGATGAAGGCGTTCTGCAGCAGGAGCTTGGCCTCGTCGAGAGAGATACCTCGCTGACGCATATAGAAAAGGGCTGCATCGTTGAGTTGGCCAACGGTCGAACCATGGGCACATTTCACGTCATCAGCATAGATTTCAAGCATCGGCTGGGTATACATACGGGCCTCTTTGGTAGCCGTCAGATTCTGGTTGGTCATCTGAGAGATAGTCTTCTGAGCCCCATGCTCCACTAGTACACGTCCAGCGAAGGCACCTGTGGACTTTTCGTTGAGCACGTATTTGTAAAGCTCGTTGGAGGTGCAATGCGATACCTTGTGAGTGATAAGCGTGTTGTTGTCGACGTGCTGCTCCTTATCAGCGATCACACAACCGTAGCACTGACACTCGGCACCCTCACCAGAAAAAGTCAGGTCGAGCTTGTTGCGGGTGACGCCGTTGTGCAGAGTGATGACATTGTGGTTCACCCGACTGTTAGCCTGCTGGTCGATATAGACATTGCTCAGGCGCACATTCTTATAATGGGTCTCTTCGAGGCAATAGAGATCGAGAGAGGCATTCTCACCAACATAGGCCTCAATCACCTGTGTGGCGAGGAAGTTACGGTCGTCAGCAGCATGGTCGCAGAAAAGCATCTTAATTTCAGCACCCTCTTCAAGAACGATGAGCACACGACGGTTCACCATAAGATCAGGCACCTGACGCTGCGCATTCTGAGGGGTAGCCTTCAGGATATTGATGATCTGGATGGCACGATCGACCTTGACGTTCTTAGGCACATAGACCAGCATACCATCCTGAGCCAGCATGGTGTTGAGAGCTGTAATGGCATCCTCGGAGGTCTTGGCCAGGTGAGCGTAGTATTTCTCGATGAAATGGGTATTTTCACGCAATGAACCAATGATAACACCTTCTGGCAAATGACCTTTAGGCTTATCGTCACGATAGAACATATCGTTGACCACAAAGTAGAGACTCGTGCTCAGATTAGGCACATCGCAACGGAAAGCCTCATAAGGATCAACGGGGATTTCGAGACGGTTCAGATTCACGCCATAGTCAGGCGCAAAGAGCTTCTGAATATCAGTATACTTATATCTTTCGACCTTCTTCGATGGGAAGCCCTGCTTGCGAAAATCCTCGAAAGCCTCATCGCGCACAGCGTTCATCGCCTCTGGAGCATGAGAGAAAATCATCTCCCGTGCCTGCTCGTATAGTTCTATGTACTGCTGTTCTGACTGCATATCAAGTGCGGAAGCAAATTTTTCACTTTTCACTATTCACTTTTCACTTAAATTATTCCTCACCGATTTCTTCCTTAATCCAATCGTAGCCGTGCTCCTGAATCTGCTTGGCAAGGGCAGGGCCGCCCGTCTTGACGATACGACCTTTGTAGAGCACATGCACAAACTGCGGCTTGATCATCTCCAACAAACGATCATAATGGGTAATGACAATGCATGAGGTCTCTGCCGTCTGGAGTTTGTTGACACCCTCTGCCACGATACGCATGGCATCGACATCAAGCCCTGAGTCGGTCTCGTCGAGGATGGAGAGCTTCGGCTCCAGCATCGCCATCTGGAAGATTTCATTGCGCTTTTTCTCACCACCACTGAATCCCTCGTTAACGGAGCGATTGGCGAGTTTGCTGTCGAGTTCTACAATCTTACGTTTCTCGCGCTGTAGCTTCAGGAACTCAGCCGCATTCATCGGCTCCAGACCCTGATACTTGCGTTTCTCATTGATGGCAGCCTTCATGAAGTTAGTCATCGAGACACCAGGGATCTCCACAGGATACTGAAACGAAAGGAAAAGACCCTCATGTGCACGATCCTCTGGCTTCATCTCCAAGAGATTCTTGCCATTGAAATAAGCCTCGCCTTCTGTAACCTCATAGAGCGGATTACCCACGAGCACGGCACTCAATGTGCTCTTACCTGAACCATTGGGACCCATAATGGCATGCGTCTCGCCATCGTTAATCACGAGGTCGATGCCTTTTAATATCTCTTTCTCGCCAATGCGAGCATGTAAGTTCTTGACTTCTAACATATCTTCAATTCAAAATTCATAATTATCCAACAGTACCTTCGAGAGAGACAGATAATAGTTTCTGGGCCTCGACAGCAAACTCCATAGGGAGTTTTTGGAGAACCTCTTTGGCATAGCCGTTGACAATGAGTCCCACGGCCTGCTCTGTGGGGATACCACGCTGGTTGCAATAGAAGAGCTGGTCTTCGCTGATTTTCGAAGTCGTAGCTTCGTGCTCGAAGACGGCAGTGTCGTTATGCACATCCATATAAGGGAATGTGTGGGCACCACAATCAGAACCAAGCAACAGCGAGTCGCAAGAGGAATAGTTTCGGGCATTATCAGCAGTAGATGCTGCACGGACCAATCCACGATAGCTGTTCTGCGAATGACCAGCCGAGATACCTTTCGAGATAATCGTCGACTTGGTATTCCTGCCAATATGGATCATCTTCGTACCTGTGTCAGCCTCCTGATAGTTGTTGGTTACTGCCACTGAATAGAACTCTGCCTGTGAGTTGTCACCTCTTAATATACAAGAAGGATACTTCCAGGTGATAGCAGAGCCCGTCTCTACCTGTGTCCAGGAGAGTTTGGATTCGACGCCCCGCAAATCACCACGCTTCGTCACGAGGTTCAGGACACCACCCTTGCCGTTTTCATCACCTGGATACCAATTCTGAACGGTGGAGTATTTCACCTCAGCCCGGTCCTTGACGATGATCTCCACGATGGCTGCATGCAGTTGGTTTTCATCGCGCATCGGTGCCGTACAACCTTCGAGATAGCTGACGTATGCATCGTCGTCGGCAATAATCAACGTGCGCTCAAACTGACCCGTATTACGGGCGTTGATACGGAAATAACTACTCAGTTCCATCGGACAGCGCACTCCCTTGGGGATATAGACAAATGAACCGTCAGAGAAAACCGCACTATTGAGTGCTGCGAAGAAATTATCCTTATAGGGCACCACAGTACCCAGATACTCGCGCACCAGGTCAGGATGCTCCTTAATGGCCTCGCCTATCGAACAGAAGATGACGCCCTTCTCGCGCAGTTTCTCCTTGAAGGTGGTTTTCACGCTGACAGAGTCCATGATGGCATCGACAGCGGTGTTGCCTGAAAGTGCCAATCGTTCCTCAAGAGGAATACCCAACTTATCGAAAGTCTTTTCGACCTGAGGGTCAATCTTGCCATCGCCAACAGGTTTCTTTGCCATCGGGTCGGCGTAATAGCTGATAGCCTGATAGTCGATCTCTGGCACGTGGACATGTCCCCATTTGGGTTCCGTCTGCTCCTTCCAATAACGGAACGCCTTCAAGCGGAACTCGAGCATCCATTCGGGTTCCCCTTTCTTGGCAGAGATGAGCCGGACCACGTCCTCGTTCAGTCCCTTTTCTATGATTTCTGTATGTACATCCGTCGTGAAGCCGAACTCATATTTCTGTTCGGCAATACGACGTACTAGTTTATTATCGTCTTTTCCCATATTTGATAGCCAAAATGGTCATATCGTCACTTTGTTCTGCACCATCCACAAACCGATGAACCCCCTCGATCATCTGGTTGGTAATCGTAGTAGGATCATTCTTGTCTTCCTTCACGAGCGACTCCGCAATTCGGATGATACGCTGAACACCAAACAGCACATGGCTTGGGTCTTCAGCCTCATTGAGGCCATCGGTATAGAGGAAGATGGTGGTATCAGGCTCGATGGTCATTTCCTGTTTTGTAAAGGGCATGTCAGGCATAGCACCTACGGGCAGGTTATGATCGCAAGGAAGCGTACTGACCAGTTTTCCGATAAGCATCGCATAATTATGGCCGGCATTGCAGTAGCTGAGCTGTCCGTTTTCGAGATCCAGCACACCCACGAAGAGCGTGACGAACATATTTGTATCATTTCCCTCCGACATCGCATCGTTGAGTGTCCTGACAATACTATCAGGTTCTGCTACATGAGCAGCGATATTGCGGAACAGGGACCGCGTGACGGCCATCACCAACGAAGCAGGCACACCTTTTCCTGACACATCGCCTATACAGAAGAACAGTTTCTCATTGCGGATGAAGAAATCGAAGAGGTCGCCACCCACATCCTTGGCAGGTGTCAGTGAGCCGTAGATATCAATATCGTCACGCTCTGGATAGGGAGGGAAGGTCTTGGGCAACATCGACATCTGGATGTCATGTGCCACCTTCAGCTCGTTCTCTATCGCTGCCTTCGAAGCGGTGGTATCCTTGAGCTCATCAATATAATGAGTGAGCGAATGCTGCATCTCCTCGAAGGAGTCGCGCAGCTGACGGATCTCGTCATAATGCTTCAGCTGGGGCAAAGGCGCATTGAAATTTCCCTTCGCCACCTCGTCGGCAGATGCTGCCAGCAAGCCCAACGGGCGGGTAGCACGCTTGGCGACGAACTTACCCACAAACCGCACCACCAGCAAGGCGAGACCAATCATAAGTAGCAGGGCGATGCCGACAACGATGCCGACGGCATTGATCAAAGCACTCGGAACGGCAATGGCTATCGACCAACTGGTATGTTCAACAGGACAGAAGAACAAATAGGCATTGCCGCCGTCATAGTCGAAGTACGGGAAAGAGCATTCCTTACCTTTCTTGTCGGTGTAGGTTCCACTCTCTCCTGCCACCATCCTACGGCCTATATAATCGTCGATGGTATCATTCGTTGCCTTAGCCAACTCGAAATAATTCTTATTGATCACAAAGCCACTGTCCGGATGAGCTATATACGTACCATCCTGGTCGATGATGAAGTTAGTGCATCCTAGTGCTCTCAGCTCCATGATGCCACTGGTAATGATTTCGTCTGAGTCGTCAGAACTGACCTCTACTTCCTGATCTGACTTAACATTGAGTTTGACGTTTTTACCTCGGGTAGCCTTGCCTTTCATCAACTTCTCATTGAACCACTCCAGCGACAGGTCGGCTCCGAGAATGGCCACAGTCTTACCCTGCTTGTTGTGGATAGGAATCATGTAGGATACCAATGGAATAATGGTATCATTTGATTCAAAGAAAGGTTTCGACCAATAGCTACTGTCAGCCTTCAAAGCTTCCACAAACCACTCTGCATGGAGATAGTCGTGCTGGGCATCGCCGATGGTGCGCCGCTCAACTTTTCCGTCTTCCCCTTTTACCGCGTAAGGACAGAACCAGTGTCCTTTCTGCGGATAGTAGTCGGCTACAAAACTGACGCCACAGCTACGGATATGAGGATTCAACTCAACCACCCGCTCCATAATGTCATACATATTGTCGGGATGGTCGAGATTCTCCTCTATTTCCGGCACATGATTCATGGTTCCCACGTAAACATCTGAGAGAATTCGTTTGATGTCTTTCTCAGTACCATTCAGGAAATTCCTGTAAAGGCCGCATTCCTCCCATGTCACAATGTCTACAGCCCCATCATAAAGGAAATACGAAAACAGGGCCATGACGATGAGCTGCGCGATACCAATGCGTCGAGTCAGTCGCCGGTAAAAGGGACGTAGCTTGCGTTTCGCTGCCATTCTTACAGTTTCTGTTCTACCTCAATCTCAGTGAAGGTCTCGATGATATCACCAACCTGGATGTCGTTGAAGTTCACCAGTGAGATACCGCACTCCAGACCCGTTGCCACTTCCTTGGCATCGTCCTTATAGCGCTTCAAGGCCTCGATAGGAGCCGTGTGGATCACGATACCATCGCGGATGACACGGGCCTTATCCTTGTTGTGTACCTTACCGTCTGTCACCAGACCACCGGCAACGGTACCCACCTTCGATATCTTGAACACCTGCTTCACCTCTATCTCACCAGAGATCACCTCCTTCTTCACCTTGTCGAGCATACCCTGCATGGTCTGCTTCACATCATCGATGGCATCGTAGATGATCGAGTAAGTGTTGATTTCCACACCCTCACGGTCAGCAGCACGACGGGCATCAGCAGAAGGACGTACCTGGAAACCGATGATAATCGCCTCAGAAGCCGAAGCCAGCATGACATCGTTCTCTGAGATCTGACCTACGGCCTTCGAGATGACATTCACCTGAACCTTCTCGGTAGAGAGCTTGATGAACGAATCGCTCAACGCCTCGATAGAACCGTCAGTATCACCCTTCACGATGATGTTCAACTCATGGAACTCACCCAGAGCGATACGGTGCGACAGCTCGTCGAGACCCAGCTTCGTCGTGGTACGCAGGCTCTGTTCGCGCTGCAACTGGATACGCTTGTTGGCTATTTCGCGAGCCTCCTGCTCCGACTCCATCACATGGAAAGAATCACCAGCGGTGGGTGCACCGTTCAATCCCAGAATGATAGCGGGCTCGGCAGGACCTGCCTCTTCGATGCGCTGGTTACGCTCATTGAACATCGCCTTGACACGACCCCAGGCAGTACCAGCAATCACCACATCACCAATCTTCAGCGTTCCGTTAGACACAAGGACGGTAGAAACATATCCACGACCCTTGTCGAGCGATGACTCGATGATAGAACCCGTGGCCTTACGGTTAGGATTGGCCTTCAGGTCGAGCATCTCGGCCTCAAGGAGCACCTTCTCCAACAGTTCATAGACACCGATACCCTTCTTGGCACTGATCTCCTGGCACTGGTACTTACCACCCCAGTCTTCAACCAACAAGTTCATGTTGGCCAGATCCTCACGGATCTTATCAGGATTGGCACCTGGCTTATCTATCTTATTGATAGCAAATACCATAGGTACGTTAGCAGCCTGTGCGTGGGCGATGGCCTCCTTGGTGGTAGGCATCACAGAGTCGTCAGCTGCTACGATGATGATGGCGATATCCGTCACCTGAGCACCACGGGCACGCATAGCGGTGAAAGCTTCATGACCAGGTGTATCAAGGAAGGTGATGCTATGACCATCCTTCAGCGTCACGTTATAGGCACCGATGTGCTGGGTGATACCACCAGCCTCACCAGCAATCACGTTGGTATTGCGGATATGGTCGAGCAAAGAAGTCTTACCGTGGTCGACATGTCCCATCACCGTTACGATCGGAGCACGGGAGATCAGATCATTCTCATCATCCTCCTCTTCTGTGATGGCGTTCTGCACTTCAGCACTGACATATTCGGTGGTAAAGCCGAACTCATCAGCCACGATATTGATGGTCTCTGCGTCCAGGCGCTGGTTGATGGATACCATGATACCGATTGACATACAAGTACCGATAACCTGGTTCACACCCACGTTCATCATCGTGGCGAGCTCGGAAACAGTCACAAACTCCGTCAGCTTCAGCACCTTGCTCTCTGCTGCCTGTGTCTCCATCTCCTCCTGCATGCGCTCAGCAACGGCATCACGCTTCTCACGACGGTACTTGGCACCTTTCTTATTCTGGTTCTTCGACGTCAGACGGGCCAGCGTCTCCTTAACCTGACGGGCTACAGCCTCATCGTCCACCTCCAAAGGCTTCACAGGACGGTTCTTCTTATTTTTCTTACCACCCTGCTGCTGGTTACCGTTATTGTCCTGATAGTTCTGGTTACCACCCTTATTCTTATTGTTCTTCTTGTTGTTCTTGCCATTATCCTGATTGGCAGCAGCCTCGATGTCCACGCGCTCTTTTCCGCCACGGATACGCTCGCGCTTCTTCTTCTCACCGTTGGCACCTCCATGCAACTGGGCCTGCTTCTCCTCACGTTCCTTACGACGCTCTTCCTTGGACTTCTTCTTCGGACGCGTACTCTGGTTCAGCGAGTCGAGGTCAATCTTACCCACGACATTGAGATTAGGCACTGCCTTCTGCTCCGTCTTCAGCTTATACACCTCAGGAGCCTTTTCCGGCTCTGGCTTTTCCGCTGTTTCAGGAATAACCGTCGTTTCCGGAGTCTTCGGTGTCTCCGGCTTTACCTCAGCCACAGGCTCGGGCTTCGGCTCGGGTCTGACCTCAACCTTAGGTTCAGGTTTCACCTCTGCAACCTTCACTTCCTCTTTCCTGGCCTCTTCCTTCACGGGGTTCATTCCCGACGTACTGTTGCCTGCCTGTGGCTCTTCGGCAGTAGCCACTTTTGGTGCAGGCTTCTCCTCCTTGGCAGGTTCAGCTGCAGGTTTCTCCTGCGCCTTCTTCTTGCCATTGAGGCTATCAAGGTCGATCTTGCCTAAGGGCGTAAATGACTGGCGAGGTTCTGGCTTCACCTCTGCCGACACTTGCTCTTTGGGCTTCGGCTTATCCTTCTTCTCCTTCTTGGGGAAAATCATATTGGCCTGTTTCTTCATGTCCTTGTCACGACTGAACTCCTTGACGAGTGCTTCATACTGCTCGTCGGAAATCTTGGTGTTCACGTTGGCGTCGTCCTTGATTTCACCCAGGCTCTTCTTATTCTTCAGGTAATCAACTGCCGTTTGAAGACCTATATTAAGCTCTGTTAATACTTTATTTAATCTAACACCCATTTACTTTTCACTTTTCACTATTCACTTTTCACTTCTTACTCAAACTCGGACTTCAGTACCTCAATCACGTGATCGACGGTCTCCTCCTCAAGGTCAGCCTTCTCAATGAGCATCTCACGGGGAGCGTTGAGCACGGACTTAGCGGTATCCAAACCGATGGCCTTGATAGAATCAATCACCCACTGGTCGATCTCATCTGCGAACTCATCCAGATAGATATCCTCATCGGCCTCGTTCTCGCTTACCACACGGAATACGTCGATGGTATACTCTGTGAGCATCGAGGCGAGCTTGATGTTCATACCACCACGACCGATGGCCAACGATACCTCCTCAGGCTGCAGATAGACCTCTGCCTTATGGCTCTCCTGATCGATGGTGATGCTGGAAATCTTGGCAGGACTCAGCGCACGGGTGATAAACAGCTGTACATTGCTGGAGTAGTTGATCACGTCGATGTTCTCATTGCAGAGCTCACGGACGATACCATGCACGCGGCTACCCTTGACACCCACACAGGCGCCTACCGGATCGATACGCTCGTCATAGCTCTCCACAGCCACCTTGGCACGGTCGCCTGGCATACGTGCCACACGACGGATGGTAATCAGACCATCATTGATCTCAGGCACCTCAGCCTCGAGCAGACGCTCCAGGAAGATGGGAGAGGTACGTGAAAGGATAATGCGGGGATTATTGTTCTCGTTCTGCACCTCCTTCACGATAGCGCGAACAGTCTCACCCTTGTGGTAGTTGTCGTTGGGAATCTGCTCACCCTTCGGCAGATGGAGCTCGTTGCCCTCATCGTCGATCAGCAGCACCTCACGCTTCCAGATCTGGTAAACCTCACCGCTGACCACCTGACCCACACGGTCCTTGTACTTCTGATACAGAGAGTCGTGCTCCAGCTCGAGGATCTTCGAAGCCAGTGTCTGACGGAGGTTCAGGATGGCACGACGGCCGAATTTCTGGAAGTTCACCTCTTCAGATACCTCTTCACCAATCTCGTAGTCAGGCTCAATCTTCTGGGCCTCGCTCAAGGCGATTTCCTTGTTCTCATCCTCCACCTCACCGTCTGCTACTACGATACGGTTACGGTGAATCTCAAAGTCACCCTTGTCGGGGTTGACGATCACATCAAAGTTCTCATCCGAACCATAGATCTTTGCAATGACGTTACGGAAGCTTTCCTCCAGCACACTCACCAAAGTGGTACGGTCAATGTTCTTTGTCTCTTTAAATTCCTGAAAGGTCTCAATCATTGAGGGGCCTTTCGCATCTTTCTTTGTTGCCATTTATTTATTTTTTTATTTGAATGTCAGCTGATACTTGGCATACTTCACAGTATCCATCGAATAAGTCTTGTCGACGTCAACCATCACGGGACGCTTCTTGCCTTCTACCGTCTGCTTCTCCTTGACGGTCAGCACGAACTCACGACCATTAACCTCCTTCAGGATGCCCTGCACCTTCTTACCGTCGGCACCCAGCACCTCGAGTTCATCGCCGATGTGGTTCACGTACTGCTGTTCCACCTTGAACGGCTGGCCAATGCCTGCGGAGCCCACTTCCAGTTCGAATTCGCCCAGCTCGTCGCCGAGACGTTCCTGCAGGAAACGGCTCAATGCTGCACAGTCCTCAATCCAGACACCGTCGGCGTGGTCAATCTCAATCACAATGCGGTCGTCTGAACCAAACATAATGTCTACCAAGAAGTAGTCGTTGCCCTGCAACCACTCTTCCACCAATGTCTTAATCGTCTCTTTATTAATCATCTATCAAACGTGTATTATAATGAAAAAGAGAGGCCCTTGCGGGTCTCTCATTCCACTGAACGGGTGCAAAATTACACATTTTTCCCTAATCCACCAAATATTTCGCGGTTTTTTTACGATAAAGCACTGAATATTTCTAATTTCTTATGTGTCAGGGAGATATTTCCTATCGGTTTCCTGTCGATTCTGATCAGCGACGAGGTCTCCTTGGGTTTCTGAGGAGCCAGGAGTTTCCGATATTCCTCTGGGTTCTTCAACAGGCGTTCGGCCTCCTTCAGCTGACGGTCGGAACTGAGTCCTGCCTCAATGGCACCTGCCTGATAAAAATAGTGGGCGATGATGTCATTCTCCAGAATCTGCAGGAGCACGGTCTTGTGCTTTTCCAGATCGAAGGCCACATCGTGGTTCAGCTTCTGCTCCAGATTGTCGAAAGCCGGCTTGGCATCATCGTAATAGCCCTCAAACTTAGCTGTCTTCACCAACTCAGCGAACTGTTTCTTGCTGACGGGATCATAGGTAAAGCCGCTCTTGATGACACGAGCCTTGAACTCCTCCCAATCGGCTTCCGTCAGATGGAACTTGGCTGGTTCGGCTATCGTAGGATGCTTGGCGATATAGTCGACCACATAGTCGAACATCACCTCCGTAGAATCCTGACCTGAGGCAGAGAGATAGTATGCGATATTGGGAATGGTATCGGCCTTCACCTCTACATCGGGCTTGATACCACCACCGTCACGCACCTCGCGACCTCCAGCAGTATAGAACACCTTCGTCAGCGAATCAGGGATATGCTCACGATAGCCCGTGCTGCCCTGCTTGTAGTTGATGGCCTGGATACAGCGCCCGCTGGGGATATAGTATTTCGAGGTCGTCACCTTCATGTTCGTATTGTAAGGCAGGTCGATAGGAATCTGCACGAGACCCTTTCCGTATGTACGCGTACCTAAGATTACTGCACGGTCCAGGTCCTGCAAGGCACCGCTGGTAATCTCGCTGGCACTGGCCGACTCGCCGTTCACCAGCACCACGATGGGCATCACGGTATCCGTAGGCTCCAGACGGGTCTTATAGATATGACTGGCCTGCTTCACTTTACCACGATTGTCGACGACGGTGATGCCCTTGGGCACCCAGAGGTTCACGATGTCAACAGCCTCTGACTCAGAGCCTCCACCATTGTTGCGAAGGTCGAAGATAAGCGAGGTAGCCCCCTGTTTCTTCAGATCGACAAAGGCACGACGCACCTCCTTGGCACTCTCCTGCGTAAAGCTGTTAAAGTTGATATAGCCGATATTGCCCTCGCGCATACCATAATAGGGCAGTTCCGGCAACTTGATGTTCTTACGGGTAATCTTGAAACTCATCAGCTTGCCCGTAGAGGGACGCATCACCTTCAACAGGAAACTGGTGCCAGGTTCGCCCCGCAGATGACTGCTCACGAAGCCCACTTCCTTGTCTGTCATCAAGGTATCGTCGATGCTCAGGATGATATCACCCTTCTGCAGACCAGCCTCGGCGGCAGGCATGTTGGCGTAGGGCTCGTCGATCACCACGCGGTCCAGCTTCTGATGCTTACGGATCAGGGCACCGATGCCGGCATACTTGCCCGTCAGCATCATCCGCAGATTCTTCGTCTCGTCCTGCGCATAGTACTCCGTATAGGGATCCAACTGCCGCAGCATCGCATTGATGCCCGTGCCGATCACATCCTTCGGATTCAGCGTGTCGACATAGAGCAAGTCGAGGTTCTTATACACATTATTAAATATATCGAGGTTCTTGGCCACCTCGAAATTATGGTCTGTCTGACCCTGTGCCATCGACAAGGCCGGCAAGAACACTAACAATATGGAAATCAGCTTTTTCATCGCTGCAAAAGTACTCAGAATTATCGAGAGCCCATACTAATTGCATGTTTTTTAACTCTTTTTTTGTATCAAATTTGGATGTATCAGTAAATTTTCCTATCTTTGCGCTCAGAAAACGATTATAAATATGAAGAAAAATAACCAAATCCTGTTAAGCTGGCTGGTCATAGCCTTCGGTGTCACCAGTCAGGACAAGATGTACATCGCCCCCGAAAATCGCATTCACATCTGGTAACATATTAATATCTTATTTTATGAACAAGAACGAGAAATTTGTCATTACGATTAATCGTGAGTTAGGCAGTGGCGGACGCACCGTCGGACGTAAACTGGCCGAAAAACTGAGTGTTGAATTCTACGACAAGGCTGTCATCAAAGGGCTGCAGGAGAAGTTTCACCTCACAGTAGAAGAAATCGAAAAGCTGAAGGGACGCAAACAAGGTTGGTGGGCCGACTTCAAGCGTCAGTTGAGTGGCGGTCCAGGTATGTCTGCCAACTACTACATCCCTAAGGTTGGCGATGAACCCGAACTGCTGGATACCGACCAGGTCTTCAAGGCTGAGACCGAAATCCTCAGTAGCATCGGTACAGAGGAATCCTGCGTCGTAGCCGGCCGCAGCGGCTTCTTCGTGTTCCGTAACCATCCCAACCACCTGAGCATTCTCATTCAGGCCTCCATGCCCTTCCGTTTGGAGCGTGTGATGCGTAAGCAGAACCTGACAGAGGAAGAGGCGCGTAAAGCGATCGAGCACGTTGATAAGATGCGTGAGAATTATGTGAAGAAATACGCTAAGACATCACGCTACGATACGCGCAACTACGACCTTGTCATCACTGCCGACGGAAAGACAGAAGACGAGATTGTAGAGTTGATCTTGCAGTATATCGGATAGGGATATCTGCGTGTCGCACCACGAAATATGTATAACAAAAACCCAGACGATTATGAAAGTAGGAATTCCCAAGGAGATTAAGAACAATGAGAACCGCGTGGGCATGACACCTGCGGGAGTAGCAGAACTGACACGAAGAGGCCATGAGGTGAGCGTGCAGCACACCGCTGGTGAGGGCAGCGGATTCGCTGACGACGACTATGTGAAGGCTGGAGCCAGAATCCTGCCCACCATCGAGGCGGTCTATCGTGAGTGCGACATGATTGTGAAAGTAAAAGAGCCCATCGAGCAGGAGTATGGTCTGGTGCGCAGCGGGCAACTGCTGTTCACCTATTTCCATTTCGCGTGCGAGAAGGAACTGACAGAAGCGATGCTGAAAAGCGGAGCCGTATGCCTGGCCTATGAGACCGTGCAGCTGCCCAACGGCTCACTGCCCCTGTTGCAGCCCATGAGCGAGGTGGCTGGACGCATGGCCACACTCAACGGTGCCTATTATCTGCAGAAGACAAAAGGCGGTAAAGGCAAGCTGATCAGCGGTGTGCCTGGCGTAAGCCCTGCCAAGGTGCTGGTATTAGGTGGCGGTGTCGTTGGCGAGGCTGCTGCCCTGATGGCGGCTGGCCTGGGAGCAGATGTCACCGTCGCCGACATCTCATTGCCCCGTCTGCGCCAGCTTGACATCGAGACGCCTGCCAACGTGCATACGCTCTATTCTTCTGAGCACAACATCCGCCAGCAGCTGCCAACGGTAGATATCGTTGTGGGCAGTGTCCTGGTGCCTGGCGACAAAACTCCACATCTGATCACAAAGGAGATGCTCAAGCTGATGGAGCCGGGAACGGTGCTCGTAGACGTAGCCATCGACCAAGGCGGATGCTTCGAGACCTCAAGGCCCACAACGCACAGCGACCCCGTGTATATCGAAGACGGCATCCTGCATTACTGCGTGGCGAACATCCCCGGTGCTGTGCCCAACACCTCGACCCTCGCCCTGACGAATGCCACCTTACGCTATGCCATCGCTCTGGCCGACAAGGGCTGGCAGCAGGCTTGCAAAGATGACTCCGCCCTGGCCAAAGGCCTTAACATCATTGAGAGCAAAGTTGCCTACAAAGCCGTCGCCGATGTCTTCGGACTTGAATATCATCCGTATCAGGTTTAAAGACACGAACGTCGCTACTTAATAAAATACCAAACATAAATGCGTATGAAGAAATTAATAATGATGATTGCGGCTCTGCTGATGCTCAGCACGGCAGACGCAAACGCTCAGGGATTTTTGAATAAACTGAAGCAGAAAGCTCAGGCTGCTGTCAGTAGTGTGACTGGCAATAACGAGCGTGAGGATGCTGACGAGGCTGACAGCGATGAAGCTGACAGTGGTGACGTTGACCCCTCGAAGATCGCTGTGGCTCAGGGCAGCGACATCGTGCCCAAGCGCAAGACCTCTACTGTTACCTGGGATGGTGTAATCACTCCCAGCAAGGCTTCTTCGGCTTCGGCCTTGATGAAGGAACTGCCCGCACTGCCCTCTGCAGAGAAGATGGCCCGCAGCACCATGGAGGAGCGTGAGGCGTACGCCCAGAAGATTGCTGCTGTATCTTTCCGCGCAGAACAACTGATGGAGAACGAGAAAGGATGTTCTGATGCTGAGATGGAGGCTGAACGTGCAAAGTGGGAGAACAAGATTCAGAATCTGTTTGGACTGACGAAAGAGGAGATGGCAATCCTTCAGGACGAAAATGCTCCCGAATCGAAGAAACAGCCCATACAGGACAAGGTAATGGCAAAGATCATGGGCGGCGATGTGGATCAGGTAGAGATACAGCGCTTTGAGAAGATGAGTGAGAAAGAACAGGAGGCGTACATCAGGGCACATCCTGAGTTCACACAGAAGATGATGAAGATGGCGCAGAATGCCGGCAACTTCAGCAAGAAGATGCAGCAGATGACGGCAGCACTGAATGGCTATGAGGTGAAGCTGGGCCGTCTGGTAAACAACTACCTGCAGGCGATGAATCAGGAGGCGAAGCACGACTACAGCGCTATCGCCAAAAAGTATAACGGTAAGTTGCAGAAGCTCTACGACCAGATATGTGCCACCGACGATGCCGCTAAGGTTGATGCCCTTTATGCAGAAGCCGACAAGCTGCTGTATGACTATCGTCTGGAGGCTGCCAAGGAATATCGTGCATCCTTGCTGCGTCAGATAGCCGAGGCCAAGAAATTTGCAGCTGAATATGCGAAGATTACACAGGAGGTGGTTGACAGCGGTGACCTACCGGCATGTGCCGTCGGACGTATGGACCTGAATGCCGTCATTTCCGTTGCCGACCTGCTCGACGCAGCCTATAAGGAACTGCCAGAACTGGAGGCAAAGCCAGTATGCACAGAAACAGTGTATGAACTGCCGAAGGGCTGGGAGTTTGTGAATTGGGAGTGTCGCGGCTATGCCGGTAAGGTAGAGGAGATGAAGACACCTGGTGGGGCTTTTCCATTGTTGGTGCAGAAGGCCAACGAGCAAGGCGAGCCAGACTATGGCGTTGTGGAGAATGGCAAGTTCCGTCAGATTAGCCAGTCTGAACTCCAGAAGATCAATAAGCAGGCCGATGCCCGTGTGAAGAATCAGGCAAAGAGCAGCGTGAAGCCTCCCTATGGTGTCTATAAGAGCCGCAGCGGCGTGCGTTCTGTGGAATACTCAAAGACTGGTGAGTTGATCATCAATGGCATGACAAGCCTTTCACCTATTGCATTCTCTATATATCCCGACCGTCTGGAGTGGATTGTCTTAGACGATGCGAAGATGGTGAAGTGTACCTATAAACTCTAAATGACGTTTCACAGACAAATCATCATGCTGTGCCTGCTGCTCATTTATGGCAGCGGCACAGCATTTTCCATCAACTACCCCAAAGTGTTTGGCAGCGACTGGGCACAGGCGGAGCAGTTCGTCAGGGAGCATCGTGCTGAATGGAAGCCTATATTTGAGGAGTTCGATGTGGATGCGGATGTCGCCATAGCGGTGGTGTTTCCAGAACTGATACGCTACAGCCGCTGGCAGGATGCCATCGAGACGGCTGCCGTTAATGGACTTTACATCTCTGGTGGGAAGTCAAAAGCCAATTTCTCCATCGGACGCTTCCAGATGAAGCCTTCGTTTGCAGAGGAGATCGACGAGGAATGGAACAAATCGAAACTTGCTCGTGAGTTCGATTTTGTCTTCGACATCCGTGATGCTGCCGATGCCCGTAGAAACCGTTTGAAACGTATCGGCACCCTCGAAGGTCAATGCCGCTATCTTGCCATTTTTATCCGTCTGATGTACCTACGCCATCCGCGTTTACAGACGCTTCCAAAAGAACAGCAGATACGTTTCCTTGCTACCGCCTATAACTATGACCACACCGTCTCTTGGAAACAAAACCTACGTATGCAGAAACAGCGTACCTACCACACCGACATGATTAAGACCCGCTCCACCAAGACCTATCGTTACAGCGACATCGCTGTTACGTTCTATCATGAACCCCTTAGATAATAAACTGTGAATTGTGAATCTGTGAATGTATAACAAAAGAACCGTCCCTTTGTTACATTCATTTCACCTTGATGCTCTTCAGGATGGTCAGCACTTCAGGGTCGTCGGGCTTGGAATTGATGATCGTCACGCTGATGATCTTGCCTTTCTCCTCAGCATAGAGGATGGTTCCCTTGATGTCGTTCTCGGTCATCTCGAAGGCCCTGTAGTCCTTACCTTCGATCATCACG
>JAEETD010000057.1 GCA_016290175.1 Prevotella sp.
AGAAGGAAGATGTTGAGAAGCTGCGGGAACTGATCCTATCGAAGAAAGACGAGATTGGGCTTGTTATGCTGGAACGCTCTGCAAGTGGCGGCTGGCATCTGGTGTGCAAGCGAATCCCCGGAACTACTATCTTGGAGAATCAGGTGAGGGTGTCTATCACGCTCCAGATGGAAATGGACACCTCTGCTCACGATTTGCAGCGTGTCTGCTATTCCACCAGCGGGTCTGAAGAAGACCTGGTTTATCTGGATGACTGCATCTTTGAGGAGCCGATGACTCCTGAGGAGTGCGAGAAGGAGTACCAGCTGCTGAAGGAGCGCGAGCGGAAGAATCTGGAGGAGGTGCCAAAGGGTGCCAAGAAGGCCAACAAGCATTATAAGCCTTGGGAGGATGGCGTTACAATGTCACAGTGCTACAGTGAAAAAAACAACGATACCCCGATGGGGGGCTATGATCCAGAGGCCAGGTACAATGGCATTTTATTTAAAGACATCATCCAGAAATACTGGGAGATGTTCAACGATGGTAAGTTGCCTGTAGAAGGTGACCGCAATGCGCTGACCTTCGAACTGGCTGTAACGCTACGTGGTATCTGCGGCTATTCGTTGGAGAAGATGCTCTCTGTGATTCCTAATTACTGGAATAAAGAGGACGATCTTGAGGAGGTGCGCAGGGCTAATGAGGCTGAATGGCGGCAGACTATCGAGAACGCGCTAAAGGAGCCTCGTAAGGGGATTGCTTATCGCATGAAGCAGATTTTGGCAGCCCTGAAATCTTCAACGGCAGTGAAGGCTTGTGGCGGTACGATGACCACACCACCACCTCTGCCCAAGAAGCTGCCGCCTTTGATTAAGCTGCTGACGAGCAATGTACCGCCGCTCTATAAGCCTGCTGTGGCGAGTGCCGTTTTCCCGGCATTGGGTGCACACATGCACGGGGTGAAGTTCAGGTATTGGGACAATGTTGACCATGAGCCGACATTTATGGGTATTCTTATTGGCGGTCAGAGCATCGGTAAAGGCTCGATCGGGAAGCCGATTGAATATATCATGGAGGACATCCGCCTGAGGGATATTCCCAACCGCCAGCGCGAGGCTGAATGGAAGCAGAAGAACCCGGGTGCCAAGCAGAAGAAGGATCCCAGGCCTACTGACATCTGTATTCAGATGTTGATAGATAATCTGACTGATGCGGTCTTCAACCAACGTATTGTAGATGCGAACAACAATGGTGAGCGTTTTATCTACACCCGTGTGGACGAAATCGAGGCGTTGAAAAAGGTGACTTCGAAGGGAACTGTCGATGAGGTGGGCTTGCTGATCCGCAAGGCGTTCGACAATTCGTTGGCTGGACAGGAGCGTGTAGGTGCAGATTCCGTCTCTGGTATTGCTCCTTTAAGGTGGAACTTCAACGCCTCGACAACACCGCCCAATGCGCGTAGGTTCTTCTATAAAATGGTGAACGACGGAACTGTAAGTCGATTGGATGTCGCCACCATCATCCGCGATAAGGATGACGACACCGACCCAGTGTTGGGTATCTATGACCACACCTTCGCTGAAGATCTGAAGCCTTATATTGACCGTCTGGAAGCGGCCAACGGGCTGATAGAATGTCCTCAGTCCAAACGTCTGGCCTTGGAGATCAAACAGCAGAACAGCGATACTGCTCGTCTGTACGAGAGCGAGGCGTATAGGGTGTTGTCGTATCGTGCCAACGTGATAGCCTGGCTAAAGGGTATGGTGCTCTATGTGGCTCACGGCTATAGCTGGAGTAAGGAGATTGCGGAGTTTGTCCGTTGGTCACAACAGTATAACCTCTGGTGCAAAATGCTCTATTTCGGTCAGCAACTGGAAAAGGAGTTGCGTGAGGAAGCGGAAATTCAGCGCCAGTCGGGACCTCAGAATCTGCTGGAACTGTTGCCTGATGAGTTTACCCGCGATCAATATCGGCAGATGCGTAGCACTCAAGGTCGGACGGGTGATGGTGAATCAACATTGAGAACGTGGGCGACACGCGGGTACATTGCTTATGATGATGTCAGCGGTCGCTTTGTAAAAACTGAATTTTATAAACTTAAATTATCAAAGAAATGAATGAAGTAGAAATGAATAAGGATGTTAGGCTCTCCCCGCATTTTACGCTGGGAGAGCTCACCAAGACGAGTTACATCACGGCTGACGGGAATATCCCGAGCCATGTGGCGATAGAGAATCTGAAAAGGCTCTGCGGGTGGCTGGAAATCCTGAGGGAGCGGTATAATCAGAAGTACGGTGAAGACCTCCTACCGGGGACAGGCCCCAACAAGAGGTCAAACCCTTTGCCGGGGCCAGTCCCCAGTAAGAGGTCGGACATCCCCGTCGTGATCTCCAGCGGGTTCAGGAGTGAGGAGGTGAACAGAATGTGCGGGGGTGCGAAGGGGAGCAATCATTTGACCGGATGCGCGGTAGATATCAGATGCTATGGTCCGGAGCAGATGATCAGGTATGCCTGCCTGCTGCTCGACACTGCCGACGAAAACGGCTGGGTGTTTGATGAACTCATCCAAGAGAAGCGCGGCACAACCTATTGGATCCACTTCGCGGTTCGCCCGAAGGAGAATAGGAGGAAGATTCTGTTTGATTGCAGGTAAAAAGTAATCCCCGCCCCTGACTATTCTTCCTTGGTGGCTTCGCCGGTGGGGGCGTCGACAGGCTCCTGACTGGTCTCATCGGGCTCTGCCGGCTCGATGGGCTTCTGGATGGGGTTGCCGTCGGCATCCAGTTCCTGGTATTCCTCAATGCCTTCGAAGTCGAGGGAGTCGAGACTGATGGAGTCGGAATCGGCCACATGGTAGACATACTGGCAGTTCTGATACATATCGGCCGTGATATTATCATCCTTCGGTTTGGCGAACTTGCCGTGGTAATGCTTGAAGTTGGGGTCGGAGAGGACGCTCTGGAAGAAATAGCCGCAGATGGGGAGGGCGGTGCGCGAACCCTGTCCGAGCTGACCGGTGCGGAAGTGGATGCTGCGGTATTCGCCGCCCACCCAGGCACCTGCCACGAGTTTCGGAGAGACACCCACAAACCAGGCGTCGCTGTGATTGTTGGAGGTGCCGGTCTTGCCGCCGAACTCTGTATCGCGGTCGAACTGTCCGACGTAGCCCCAAAGGCTCATCGATGTACCACCACGCTCGCGGAGTCCACCCATGAGCATCTGCTGCATAAGGAAGGCGCTCTTATAGGGGATGGCTTGGCGCTGCTCGGTGGGGCAGGTATAGATCTCGTTGCCGTCGCGGTCGACAATGCGTACGACAAGCACGGGCGCATGGGCCTTACCGTCGTTGGCAACCGTACAGTAGCTGTTGACAAGCTCCAACAGGTTGACATCGGAAGACCCGAGGGCTAATGACGGGGTAGGGTCGAGCGGACTCTTGATGCCCATGTTGTGAGCGGTATTGACGATGTTCTGGATACCGACCTCCTGTCCGAGTTTTACTGCGACGGAGTTGATACTTTGTGCAAAGGCGGCCTTCAGCGGCATAGAGTCGCCGGTGAAGTAGCCATTGGCGTTGGTCGGTGCCCAGGTGACTTCCTTCTTCTGGCCAGCATCGTAGACCTTCATGGCGAAATAGCTGTCCCTACGACGGTCGCAGGGCGTGAGACCCTGATTCATGGCTTCGGTATAGACAAAGAGCTTGAACGTTGAGCCAGGCTGACGCATGGCGGTCACCTTGTCATATTTCCACGAGTTGAAGTCGATGTCGCCTACCCAGGCCTTCACGTGTCCGGTCTTAGCCTCCAATGCCACGAAACCGCAATGCATGAAGTGAACCATATAGCGGATGGAGTCCATCGTGGACAACGTCTTCTCAATCTGTCCGCCGTCGTAGTCGAAGACCTTGACCGTGTGTGGGAGGTTGAGATAATAGTCGATGGAATCTTGGTTTCCGTTGAATTTCTTCGTGAGGTATTTGTAGACGGGTTGGCGCTTGGCGATGTCCTCGATGAAATTCTTGATTTCCTGATGACGTTCGTCCTGCCAGGGATTGGTGGAGCCCCAATGCTGGTTGAAATTGTTCTGCACCTGTCGCATCTGCTTGCGGGCGGCCTCTTCGGCATATTTCTGCATGCGGGTGTCGATGGTGGTGTAGATTTTCAGACCCTCGGTATAAAGGGCGTTACGGTTGTCGTAATATTCTGCGCACCAGTCCTTCAGATAGTCGGCTACGGCCTCGCGGAAGTAGTTGGCATCGCCGTCGTAGGCAGACTCTACGCTGTAATCGAGTCTGATGTCGAGCTGTTTGAGCGAGTCGCATTGTTCAGCAGTGAGGTCGCCGTGCTGCTGCATGAGGTCGAGCACGATGTTGCGGCGCTTGAGGGAGTTCTCGGGATTGATGAGGGGATTATAATAGGTAGTGGCCTTGAGCATGCCCACGAGGATGGCGGCATTCTCGGGGGTCAGATCCTGCGGCTTGCAGTTGAAGTAGGTCTTGCAGGCGGTCTTGATGCCGAAAGCGTTGGAACCGAAGTCGACGGTATTGGCATACTGCGTGAGGATCTCGTTCTTGGTGAAGAAATACTCGAGCTTGTAGGCCGTAATCCACTCCTTGCTCTTCATGATGAGCATCTTCAGACCGGGGATATTCCCCAGAAGACCTGTGGAGTATTCGCTACGGGTGCGGAAGAGGTTCTTGGCCAACTGCTGGGTGATGGTGGAGGCACCACGGGCATCGCGGTGGAGGACATATTCCTTGGCGACGGCCGCAAAGGCGGTGTAATCGATGCCATGATGGGAGTAGAAACGCTCGTCCTCAGTATCGATGAGGGCCTTCCAGAACACGGGATTCACCTCTTCGTAAGTGACAGGGGTGCGGTTCTCGCTGAAGAACTTACCGATGGTCTTGCCGTCGGCGCTGTAGATGATGGAGGCCTCAGCAGGACGCTTGTTCTTGATGGTCGACATCGAGGGCGACTTGCCGAAGAGCCAAAGGAAATTCACGTCGACGGCGACGAGATAAAGAAAGAACAGCACGACGAATGATACGAGTGCTGAGAGTATCTTGATATACCAGGGACGGCCTTTGTAGAGACTCTTGTATGCAGGCCAGATACCTGCGATCCAACTCCAGATCTTTTTCATGATGATTCAGTTATAATGTAGTCGATAATTGCTTGTTTATTGTCGGGGTGGAACCAGCGTATCAGCGGGTCCTTCTTATACCAGGTGAGCTGCTTACGGGCGTAGCGACGGGTATTGCCCTTGATGCGTTCGACGGCTTCGTCGAGAGACCAGCGTCCGTTAAAGTACTCGAACAGTTCTTTGTAACCTACAGTATTCAAGGCGTTTAGCTCTCGCATAGGATAAAAGGTCTCGGCCTCTTTCAACAATCCCTGTTGCATCATTTTGTCGACGCGGGCATTGATACGGTTGTAGAGTTCCTCACGATCGCGGTTCAGCCCGATCTTCACAATCCTGAACGGCCGCTGGACTCTCTCTCTCCTCCTGAATGAGGTGTAGGTGCGTCCGGTCATTGTGCAGATTTCGAGGGCATGCACCACACGCTTTGGATTCTGCCGGTCTACGATCTCGTAGTATTCGGGGTCGAGACGCTGCAGTTCTTCGCAGAGTTTCTGCAGCCCTTCATCGGCGAGACGCTGTTTCATCGTAGCGCGGGTCTCATCGTCGATGGTGGGAATATCGTCGATTCCATCGCAGACAGCATCGATATACATCATGCTGCCGCCTGCCATCAGAGCGTAGTTGCTATGCTTGAAAAGCTCGCTGAGCAGATCCATCACCTGAGTTTCAAAGAGCGATGCACTATAGTAATCCTGAAGGTTCAAGATGTCTACGAAATAGTGCCTGACCTGTTGGCGTTCCTCAGCCGTCGGTTTGGCCGTTCCGATTGACAGTTCCTTATAGATCTGCCTTGAATCGGCATTGATGATGGGAATGTCGAAATGCCTTGCGATGTCGAGGCAGAGCTGCGTCTTACCGATAGCCGTAGGTCCGGTAATAACGATGAGTGTCTTATCGGATGATGCCACGCTTGGAATTCTCGATGAACGAGCAGATATACTCCACTTCCTTGCAGTCGGGGAACTGCTCACGGGCCATAGCGACACCATCTTTCAGCACACCTTGCGAATAGATGATGCGATAGGCCTCGTGGATGGCCTCGATGGTCTCGCGGGGGAATCCGCGACGACGCAGACCTACAAGGTTCACACCAGCATAACGTACGGGCTCCTTACCGGCAATTACAAAGGGAGGGATATCCTGACTGGTGCGGGTGCCGCCCTGGAACATGATGTAGCTGCCCACATGACAGAACTGGTGGAAAAGACATGTGGCAGAGATGATGGCAAAATCGTCGACTTCGACCTCACCGGCGAACTTGGTGGAGTTGCCGATGATGCAGCCGTTGCCAATCACGCAGTCGTGAGCCACATGCATGTTCTCCATCAACAGGTTGCCATTACCCACAATCGTCTTGCCCTTCGAGGCTGTACCGCGGCTGATGGTGACATTCTCACGGATGGAGTTGTTGTCGCCAATCTCGCAGGTGGTGTCTTCGCCCTGGAACTTCAGATCCTGTGGCTTTGTGGAGATTGAGGCACCCGGGAAGAACTCGTTGTTGCTACCGATACGGGCACCATAGTGGATGGTTACATTGTTCAGGAACTTATTGTTGTCGCCGATGACGACGTTCTTGTCTATCACACAGAAGGGACCTATGATGTTGCCATCGCCGAGTTTTGCCTCGGGGTCAACCACTGCTAAAGGATGGATTTGATTCATTAATCTGACAGTTTGGAATTTATATAATTACTTGTTTTTTACGATCTGGGCGGTGAAAGTAGCCTCTGCTACCACATGGTCGCCCACGAAAATATAGCCTTTCATCGAGGAGATACCGTGACGGACGGGCGCCAGCAGGTCGACCTTGAAGATAAGCGTATCGCCGGGTACAACCTTCTGACGGAATTTCACATCGTCGATCTTCATGAAGTAGGTGCTCCATTCGCTGGGATTCTCCAAAGTATTCAGCACCAGAAGACCACCGCATTGTGCCATTGCCTCAATCATCAACACACCCGGCATGACGGGCTCCAGGGGGAAATGGCCCTGGAAGAAGGGCTCGTTGGAGGTGATGTTCTTAATGCCCACAATGGTATTTGCCCCCAGCGATGTCACTTTGTCGACCAACTGCATGGGATAGCGGTGGGGCAGGAGCTCGCGGATACGGTTGACATCCATTACAGGCTCTTCGTTGGGGTCATAGAAGGGTGCCTGTACCTCATGCTTGCGGATTTCCTTACGCATCAGGCGGGCAAACTTATTGTTGATGGTATGACCTGGTCGGGTAGCAATGATCCTGCCCTTGATGGGTTTGCCAATCAGGGCCATATCGCCGATGATATCGAGCAGCTTATGACGGGTACACTCGTTGTCCCATTGTAGCGGCTTATGCTGGATATATCCGAGGTCGGTGGCGTCGCGATGCTCTACATGCAACATGTCAGCCAGCATGTCGAGACGCTCCTGGGTGGTCTGACGCTCATAGATGACAATGGCATTGTCGAGGTCGCCGCCCTTGATGAGGTTGGCCTGCAGGAGGGGTTCAATATCACGCACGAAGACAAAGGTGCGGGCACTGGCGATTTCATCGGCATATTTCTTGGGGTCGTCAAGGGTTGCGAACTGCGAACTGATGAATTTCGACTCGAAAGAACACATCGCCGTAATAGAGAATTCCTCGTCGGGAAGAATCGTGATACACGAACCGGTGTTATCGTCCTTCACCTCGATCTTCTTACGGATGACATACCAGTCCTTCGGGGCTTTCTGTTCTTCGATGCCCACTTCACGGATCTTCTCAACATACTTGATGGCAGAACCGTCGAGGATGGGGAATTCAGGACCATTGACCTGGATCAGACAGTTATCAATGCCCAGGGCATAAAGGGCAGAGAGACCGTGCTCAACGGTAGAGCATCTGGCATCATCCCTACCGAGGACGGTGCCGCGCTGGGTGTCAACCACATTCTCTGCGATGGCATCAATCACAGGCTCACCTTCGAGGTCGATGCGCTGAATCTTGTAACCTGAGTTTTCAGGAGCAGGATTAAACGTGACTGTCAGGTTCAGACCTGTGTGGAGCCCCTTGCCGAACAAGGAGAAACTGCCTTTCAATGTTTTTTGTTTCATATGTTTATTTTTTCTTTAATTCATCGATTTCACGCTGTAGAGCAGCTATCTGGCGGTACATTTCAGGCAACTTGGTGTAGAGAGCCTTGGCCTTGAAGAATACCTTTGTATCCATAGCGGGTGAGCCAATGAGTTTTTCGCCATCTCCCTTGGTATCGCTGATGACACCGCATTGTGCACCCACGAATGTCTTGTCGGCTACATGGATGTGGCCGGAGAAACCAGCCTGACCACCCACCATGCACCAGCTGCCGATCTTAGTGGAACCAGCCATACCGACCTGAGCCGACATCACCGTATTCTCACCAATCTCGCAATTATGGGCTACCTGGATAAGGTTGTCGAGCTTCACACCCTTACGGATGATGGTCTGACCCATCGTTGAACGGTCGACACAGGTATTGGCACCAATCTCCACATCGTCTTCGATCACCACGATGCCGATCTGAGGAATCTTGTCATAGCCAGAAGCATTTGGAGCAAAACCGAATCCGTCGGCACCAATCACGCTGCCTGCATGAATTGTAACATTATTTCCCAATTGACATCCCTGATAGATGGTAACGTTGGGAAAGATGGTACATTTAGCGCCGATCTTCACACCTTCACAAATCACCGAATGGGGATATATCTGAGTGCCATCGCCAATCACGACACCGTCGCCGATATAGGCAAAAGCGCCAATATAGCAGTCCTTGCCGATGGTGGCCTTCTCAGAGATATAAGCCTGTGGCTCGACACCTGTCTTGCGGGGCTTCATCGATTCGTAGAGCTGCAGCAGCTTGGCCACACTCTCATAGGCGTTCTTCACGCGAATCAGCGTAGCAGCAACGGGTTGCTCCAATTCAACATCCTCGTTGATGAGTACCACACTCGACTGTGTTTCGTAAAGATAGTGGGTATATTTGGGGTTTGACAGGAACGAGATAGCACCGGGGGTTCCTTCTTCAATCTTGGCGAAACTGCTGATGGCAGCATTCTCATCACCCTCTACTCGTCCACCGATCATTTCGGCTATTTGCTTTGCTGTAAATTCCATAATTTAACGCGTTATATTATTATTTGCGCGCAAAGATAGCAAAAATTATCCGAAACGCTGATAACAAAGGTAGTATTTTCTTATTTTTTTAGAAAGTAATTGAACATTTAGCAATTCAGAAGCTTCTGAAATATCGCGAATTTTGCCGTCTTTGTAAAGAATTGCGATACTGTCATCATCGACATTATACATATCTTTTGAGATGGTATTGACACTCATCATATATTGTTTTGCATCGTCAATCGTGATCTCCATCTGGGCGGAAATTTCCTTAGCTATCGTATCAATATGCTGCTCTTCGACAGGCTCTTCAGTGACCTCTACTTTGAAGATATGACGGTCGAGCATATCTGTGGCCAGCGTAGAGAGGATCTTGTCGTCATGATGCTTCCACGCTTTCATCGCACTCCAGATATCAGAATCGTCGAGTTCTCCGTAGTTAACGAGCGCCTCGGGATGGGTGTCAAACCAAACCTTGTCGACATCGTTTGCCAGGAAATAGAGCAGGGCAGGGGAGGCGAAAACCTGCTGACCATTCCTGAGGAGATACTTGGCGCGATTCAGCATGTTGACAAGCACTTTTTCATAGGCCACACAGGTGCGATGCAGATAGACCTGCCAATACATCAGGCGACGGGTTGTGAGGTAGTTTTCGAGCGAATAAATACCTTTATGTTCTACTACAAGAGAATCGTCTATCACATTGAGCATCTTGATGATACGAGCAGAACCAATGTTACCTTCCGTCACTCCTGTATAGAAAGAATCACGACGAAGATAGTCGAGCCGGTCCATATCGAGTTGACTGGATATCAACTGGTGCAGGAAGTTCTTCGGATACTCACCTTTGAAGACCGAAATGGCCAGGTTCAATTGCCCGTTGAAATGACGGTTGATCTCTTCCATCATCAGCAACGAGATCTCCTCATGAGAGATATCGTGGATGAGGGTATCTTCCAAGACATGCGAGAAGGGGCCGTGTCCGATATCATGCATCAGGATGGCAGCCTCGACAGCCTCTGCTTCAGAATCAAAGATGAAATTTCCCTTCTCCTGGAGCGACCTCACAGCCTCGGTCATCAGGTGAAAAGCACCGATGGAATGCTGAAATCTTGTATGACGGGCACCGGGATAGACCACCGATGCCAGTCCCAGCTGGTTGATGCGGTTGAGACGCTGGAACAGAGGATGCTCCACGATGCCGTAGAGCAATCCACGCGGTATCTTGATAAATCCGAATACCGGGTCGTTGATAATCTTAGCGCTGTTCACCTTATTATATAATACCGGCCTTCTTCAGTTCCTCAGCCATCTGCTGTTGCAGTTCACGAGCCTTGTTGCCTGCAATCTCCGCATAGTGGTCGTCGCTGCTGGCATAAATGATGCCGCGTGACGAGTTAACCAACAGACCGCAATCCTTGGTCATACCGTATTTGCAGACCTCCTCAAGCGAGCCGCCCTGAGCACCGACACCCGGCACCAGCAGGAAATGATCGGGGGCCACCTTACGGATATCCTCAAACATCTGGCCTTGTGTGGCTCCGACGACATACATCATATTCTCGGTATTACCCCATTGCTGACTCTTCTTCAATACCTTCTCGAACAAACGTTCGCCCTGGGCATCAGTCATCAGCTGGAAATCATGAGAGCCCTTATTGGAGGTCAGCGCTAAGAGGATCACCCATTTGCCCTCATAACCAAGGAACGGCGTCACAGAGTCTTCGCCCATATAAGGTGCAACAGTCAGCGCATCCACATCGTATTCCTCGAAGAAAGTACGGGCGTACATCTGAGAGGTATTGCCGATATCGCCGCGTTTGGCATCAGCAATAATCAGGTGATGGGGATGTTTTTCCTTGATATACTTGATTGTATTCTCAAACGACATCATACCTTTCACGCCATAGGCCTCGTAGAAAGCGAGGTTGGGCTTGTAGGCCACGCAATAGGGGGCGGTGGCATCGATAATCGCCTTGTTGAACTCTAAGATAGGATCGTGGAGGTCGAAGACGCACTGGGGCATCTTCTTGGCATCGGTATCCAATCCCACGCAGAGGAAACTCTGCTTCTGCTTAATCTGCTGAATTAACTCTTGTCTGGTCATAATACTATAGTTCTGTTTCTTTCATTCTTTCTGCATTCTCTGCTACGGTAAGGGCATCTATCATCGCCTGAATGTCGCCTCCGAGGAAACCCTGCAGGTCGTGGGTGGTGTAGCCGATACGATGATCCGTCACACGACCTTGGGGGAAGTTATAGGTACGGATCTTCGCTGAGCGGTCACCCGTTGATACAAGACTCTTTCTGCGCGAAGCGATATCGTCCATATATTTCTGATGCTCCTTATCATAGATAAAGGTATAGAGGCGTGAGAGGGCACGTTCCTTGTTCTTCGGCTGGTCGCGTGTTTCCGTACATTCGATGAGGATTTCCTCGGTTTCACCGGTATTCGGGTTCTTCCACATATAGCGCAGACGCACACCAGACTCCACCTTGTTCACATTCTGGCCACCGGCACCTGACGAACGGAAGGTATCCCATTTGATTTCGCCTTCGTTCACATGCACCTCAAACTTATCTGCTTCGGGCAGTACGGCAACAGTCGCTGCGGAGGTATGCATACGTCCCTGGGTCTCGGTAGCTGGCACACGCTGCACACGATGCACACCCGACTCATACTTCAGCGTGCCATAGACATCAGCTCCGCTGACAGCAAAGTCGATTTCCTTATAACCACCCACAGCACCTTCAGAGACGCTGGTGATTGACAATTGCCAACCCTTTGAGTCGCAGTAGCTCTTGTACATCTTAAACAGGTCACCTGCAAACAGGCATGCCTCATCGCCACCCGTTCCGGCACGGATCTCCATCTGCACGTTCTTCGCATCTTCGGGATCCTTTGGAATAAGGGCAATCTTTATTTCCTCTTCCAATTTCGGCTGCAGTTCCTCGTTGACAGCCAGTTCCTCACGTGCCATTTCCTTCATCTCGGGGTCTGTCTCATTGGCGAGGATATCCTTCGCCTCCTTGATACCGTTCAGACAGGCAATATAACGTTTACGGGCATCCATGATATCGCCCAGATCCTTATATTCTTTCGTTAACTTCACGAAACGGTTCTGATCAGCAATCACCTCGGGATCGGTAATCAACGTCGATACCTCCTCGAAGCGCGCCTCCAGCCCGTCAAGCTTCTGTAGAATACTATTATTCTCCATTATCCTTTATATTATTATTGCTGTTTTTATTCTCATCTTCACTATATTTGCCTGTTCCCTTACAGGTTTCACAGGTATACAATCCATCAGGCGTCTTGCCCATGCCTTTACATATAGGACATTTCCCTTCTTTCTTGAGCTTTTCGGTTTCCTTATCATTAGCCTTGTTACGTTTGGTCTTCGACTGACTCTGACCATTAGAGATTGCACTTTGAACGGTGTCTTCAACGATAATACTGGCGATTTCACCACAAGCCGTAGTCAGAAAAAGGCAGACGATAGCCCCAAGGAGCATAAGGGTGTTTCGATGCATAGAACCTAGTAGTTAAATTCGCCGAATTCAGATTTGATAGTCAGACTCTTCTGTCCTTCCTCGATGTGACCAACAATCTGGGCATCGATGTTGAAGCTCTTCGAAATCTCAATGACTTTCTCAGCCACCTCAGGACGGACGTATATCTCCATACGATGACCCATATTGAACACCTGATACATTTCCTTCCAATCGGTGCCAGAGCACTCGTGGATAGCCTTAAACAGCGGTGGAACGGGGAACATATTATCCTTTACCACCTTGCAGTTGTCGCTGACAAAGTGGAGCACCTTAGTCTGAGCGCCACCTGTGCAATGCACCATTCCGTGGATCTCAGGACGCAACTCATCGAGCAGACGTTTGATTACCGGAGCATAGGTGCGGGTAGGGGAGAGCACTAGTTGTCCCATGTTGGGAAGATCGGTGTACTCAGAGTTCTCGGAGTACTTTGACAGTAATTCATACTTCCCGCTATACACAAGTTCATCAGGTACCGCATGGTCAAAGCTCTCCGGGTATTTCTCTGCCAGATACTTGGCAAAGACATCATGACGGGCAGAAGTCAGACCATTTGATCCCATTCCACCGTTATAACGTTTCTCATAGGTAGCTTGTCCTGTGCTGGAGAGACCTACGATGACATCGCCCGGACGGATATTGGCATTGTCGATGACATCGCTCCTTTTCATTCGACAGGTGACGGTGGAATCGACGATAATCGTTCTCACAAGATCACCGACATCGGCTGTTTCACCACCTGTGGGATAGATACCAATACCCATTTCACGGAGTTCTGCCAGCAGTTCATCGGTACCATTGATGATGGCTGAGATCACTTCACCAGACACCAGCATCTTATTACGTCCGATAGTACTCGAAACGAGGATGTTATCCACAGCACCCACACACAGCAGGTCGTCGGTGTTCATCACGATGGCATCCTGAGCAATGCCTTTCCATACGGAGAGGTCGCCCGTTTCCTTCCAATACATATAGGCGAGACTGGATTTGGTACCTGCACCGTCAGCATGCATGATGTTGCAATACTCAGGATCGCCTCCCAGAATATCGGGGATGATCTTGCAGAAGGCCTGCGGGAAGATTCCCTTGTCGATGTTCTTAATCGCGTTGTGTACGTCTTCTTTCGCGGCACTCACACCGCGCATCATATATCTATTATCCATAACTATTCACTAATCACTAATCACTATTCACTTGTCACTACCTTTCCCCATTCCAGAACTCCCACGATGCAAAAGCCTGCAAGAGAAGCATCTCAAGCCCGTTCTTGACATCAGCTCCGTACTCTGCACCTCTACGCATAAAGAGTGTCTGATCAGGGTTGTAGATCAGGTCGTAGAGGATCGTATGATGGTCCATTGCCTCATAAGGAAGCATCGGACATTCTTCGGTCTTGGGGAACATACCCACTGGGGTACAGTTCACAATCACATTGTATTCCTTAACCACCTCGGGCGTTATCGTCGCATACTGTATGGTGCCCGGACGTTCATAACGACTCACGAACACAGTCTCCAGACCCAGCGACTTCAAACCATAGTTGATGGCCTTCGAGGCTCCTCCCGTTCCAAGGATAAGGGCTTTCTTGTGCCATTTCTTGTCGAGCATCGGCTCAATGCTCTGTGTGAAGCCTATCACATCGCTGTTGTAACCCTTCAACGTGATCTTGTTACCATCGTTGTTCACCTTGATCACATTGACGGCTCCGATAGCTCTCGCCTCCGGACTCACACTGTCTAGGAAATCAATCACTTTCTCCTTGTAGGGAATGGTGACGTTGAGTCCCTTGAGTTCTGGATTCTTTGCCAGCACCTCCGGCAGTTCGTCGATACTCGGAATCTCAAAATTGATGTACTTGGCATTGATACCCTCATCAGCAAACCTCTGGTTGAAGTAGCTGATAGAGAACGAATGTCCCAAGGGATAGCCAATCAGTCCGTATTTGTCCATAACGCGTTTATTATTTAGTTGCGAAATACATCGTACAGATGCCGAAAGTCAGCCTTTTGAACGAAGCCTCGCTGAATCCGGCTTTCTTTAAGATTTCCACCATCCTTTCGCCCTGTGGGAAGGCCTCGATGGTCTTGGTGAGATAGGAGTAGGCACTGGTGTCTCGGCTGATGATCCGGCCATAGATCGGCAGCACCGTGTGACTATAAATGTGGAAAAGCTGTTTCATCGGAAACGAGACAGGTGTGGTCAGTTCCACGATGCTCAGATGACCTCCAGGCTTCAACACCCTGCACATTTCCTGCAACCCCTTGTCGAGATCGGCGAAGTTTCGGATGCCGAAAGCAGCTGTGACGGCATCGAAACTACCGTCGGAGTAGGAGAGGGCCAGACAGTCTTCCTTAGCAAAGGAAATGATGGAGTCGAGACCTTTCTCAGCCACTTTATCACGCCCTATCTGCATCATTCCTTCACTGATGTCGGCTCCGATGAGCCTCTCAGGATGCAGCATCTCTGCTGCCAAGATGGCAAAGTCGCCGGTGCCTGTGGCGATGTCGAGTATCGCCTGTGGCTGATGAGGCGCCAACTGCCTGATGGCCTTCTTGCGCCATCCGCGGTCGATGTCCCACGAGAGACGATGGTTCAGCTTATCATAGGTAAGGGCGATGTTGTCGAACATCTGCTCCACCTGAGCCGCCTTCTCGCCGGCGTGATAGGGGGTTATCTCTTCCTGTTTATACATTCTAGTCTTTTCTCGCCTGTCTAGATTCTCTAGGTCTGTCTGGATTATCTGGTTTTCAGCCACTCGCTCACGTTCTTCTCGATGCGGGCAGCAATATCGCCTTCCTCTGTGGCCTTATCGAATTTCTCTCCCACGATATTCTCATAGAGCTCGATATAGCGGTCTGATACGCTCTCGGCATAAGCGTCGGTAATCTCAGGCATCACCTGTCCAGGCTCGTTCATAAAGTCATGCTCGATGAGCCACTGACGTACGAACTCCTTCGACAACTGCTTCTGGGGCTCGCCCTTGGCCAGTTTCTCCTCATAGCCGTCTGCATAGAAATAGCGGCTCGAGTCGGGGGTGTGAATCTCGTCGATGAGATACACTTTACCATCACGTTTACCGAACTCATACTTGGTATCCACGAGAATCAGACCACGCTTGGCGGCAATCATCTGTCCACGGGCGAATATCTTGCGGGTGTAATTCTCCATCACAGCGTAATCCTCAGCCGAAACAATGCCTTGAGCGATAATCTCTTCTTTCGAGATGTTCATGTCGTGGCCTTCGTCAGCCTTCGTCGTCGGGGTAATGATTGGCTCGGGGAAACGCTCGTTTTCCTTCATTCCATCTGGCAGTTTTACGCCGCAGAGTTCCCTGCAGCCGTTCTTGTACTCACGCCAGGCCGAACCGGTGAGGATCGATCGGATGATCATCTCCACACGGAATCCCTCGCACTTCAGGCCCACAGTCACCATCGGATCGGGGGTAGCGAGCTTCCAGTTCGGACAGATGTCAGAGGTGGCATCGAGGAACTTGGCAGCAATCTGGTTGAGCACCTGACCCTTGAAAGGGATGCCTTTGGGCAGTACGACGTCGAACGCCGAGATACGGTCGGTGGCAACCATGACCATCAGGTCGTCATTGATGTTATACACGTCACGGACCTTGCCGTGATAAACACTTTTCTGTCCATCGAAATGGAAATCAGTTTTTGTTAATGCTTTCATATCTTTATATAATTCACTTTTCACTATTCACTTCCTTGTCATATTCTTCGTAGGCATTCACAATGCGCGTCACGAGTTTGTGGCGCACGATGTCCTTTCCAGTGAGGTTAACCACACCGATGCCCTC
This sequence comes from Prevotella sp., assembly GCA_016290175.1. GTDB lineage: Bacteria > Bacteroidota > Bacteroidia > Bacteroidales > Bacteroidaceae > Prevotella. The sequence goes on from JAEETD010000057.1 coordinate 16,602, forward strand.
CACATTATTTAATATATGCAAGGCCTCTATCAGACCACTTTTCTGGGAGTGGGGGAGGTCTATCTGTGTCATATCGCCCGTGATGATCATTTTCGTGTTCCAGCCCATACGGGTAAGGAACATCCGGATCTGGGCTGGTGTCGTGTTCTGCGCCTCGTCAAGGATCACCACCGCATCCGAGAGCGTACGGCCGCGCATAAAGGCGAGGGGAGCAATCTGGATGACATGCTTCTCCATCATGTCCTGCAGCTTCACCTGGGGCAACATATCCTCCAAGGCATCGTAAAGAGGTTGCAGATAGGGGTCAATCTTGTCTTTCATGTCGCCAGGCAGGAATCCCAGTTTTTCTCCAGCCTCCACAGCCGGACGGGAGAGGATGATCTTTTTGGCCGACTTCTCTTTCAGGGCCTTTACTGCGAGGGCGATCGAGAGATAGGTCTTTCCCGTGCCCGCAGGACCAACGGCAAACACCATGTCATTCTTCTCGTAAGCCTCAATCAACCGCTGCTGGTTTTCACTCCGAGGTTTGATAGCACGACCCGACATCGAGTAGACCAGCACACCATCGGGCATGTCGTCCTTTACACGTCTGCCTTTCACAATGTCGAGAATATCCTCATCATTCAGCGAGTTAAACCGCAGGACATGCTGCCGGAGTTTTTCCATTGCCTCCTCAAATACGGCCATCTGCTCTTCGTCACCCAATACACGGATCACATTGTCACGAGCCACAATACGAAGCTTGGGGTAAAGCGAGCGTATCATCTGCAGGTGAACATTGCCCACGCCATAGAAAACAACGGGGTCGATATCCTCTAAAACAAGATGCTTCTCTATCAAATCTGTATACAAATTATATTTTGCGTGCAAAATTACAAAAAAACTATGAACTATGAACTATGAATTATGAACTTTTTTGTACCTTTGTGGCCAAAATGAAAAAAATAACGATTAAACTGACAAAAAAGCGTTTCCTCGCAGGGTTCGCAGGCGTGGTTTTACTGCTAGCAGTAGTGAGGTGGATATGGCCGTCGGTGGCAGAACCGCGGGTGATTCTCAAAGAAATAGCAGAAGCCGTCAAGGCAACACCGCTGAATCATAATGGCCGTCCGCACAAGATCCGCTCTGTGCCCAGTTATGCGGTGGCTTTCCCTGATACTAATGCCGTACAGCTGGTAGCGGCACAACGATGGGGAGTAACACCCGTTCGTGACCGAGAGGATGCTGAAGCCCGTAAACGCGAACTTGTGTATGTCGGTTTCAATCCGTATTACCACGTCGACCCGTTGTATTCCAGCATCCCGTATCTGGTGCCTCGCGCAGCCGTTCTCCTGCAGGATATCGGTCAGGCATTCTACGACAGTCTATATGTCAAGGGCGTGCCTCTGCACAAGATGATTGTCACCAGCGTGCTGCGTTCACAAGAGGATGTGATGAAATTACGCCGGCGCAATGGCAATGCCACTGAGAATTCTTGTCATCTCTACGGCACCACGTTCGATATCTGTTATAATCGTTATAAGACGGTGGAGGAACCCGATGGACCTGCACGTCGACAAGTACGTAACGACACCTTGAAATGGGTGTTGTCCGAAGTGCTGCGCGACATGCGTGAACAGGGGAGATGCTATATCAAATACGAGGTGAAACAAGGCTGTTTCCACATGACCGTCAGATAAAATAATAGGCCTGCAACAATTTGCAGACTTATTTATTTTGGGAGCGGAATACGGGAATCGAACCCGCCTCCCAGGCTTGGGAAGCCCGTGCACTACCGATGTGCTAATTCCGCCGATCCTGAATTCCAATCTTTTAGGAGCCGATACCCGGACTCGAACCGGGGACCTACGCATTACGAATGCGTTGCTCTACCAACTGAGCCATATCGGCAAACCCTTTTACCTTATTGTACACCCGCAGGGGCTCGAACCCTGGACAC
>JAEETD010000058.1 GCA_016290175.1 Prevotella sp.
GCTCTCACTGGTCGTAAGTCGTCTTCTTGTAGTTGAGGTCCACTACGTTGATCTCCTCCATCTTGCGCCATGGGATACCTCTGCGGTCTAAGTCAGCAATGCGGTTGGCGGGCAGATTGGTCACTTCGATGCGCAACTCGTTGATGCCTGCTTTCAAAGCCTGCTGACAATCGAGTACGAAAGGAACACTCCAGGCACAGCCAATAAACTGGCCATTGATATAGACGCGGGCAGACTCGCGAACATCACCGAGGTCAATCTTCCAGTTTCCTTTCGGGTCATCCTTCTTTGTAAGTTTGAACTTGGTTGTATAGATGCCTGTTCCCATTGTGACTTTCGCGGAGTCATCATCAAGCGTTTCCCAAGTCTGGAGCTTATTGAGGGTGAAGGCTTTATTGACCTTAGGTGCCTCTTCAGTAAAGCTGAGGGTCCAAGGGCCAGCGAGGGAGATGTTGCTAGCCTTGCTAGAAATGCTAGATTGGCTAGAGAGACTAGAAGGGCTAGTCTGGCTAGGGAGGCTTTCTGTGAAAGTCTGCAGGATCATTGATTCACCGCTGCGCAGGCAGATATCTATGCTGTCGCCGCTGATGCTGGCGGGAATGATGTCGCCGTTGAGGGGATTGAACCAGACGGCATCTTTGAAGTCGACGGCCAATGGCAGACGATCGTCTATGTCGTTGGGCGAGAGATTGGCGATGAAATAGTGATATCCCGTGTCGTTCTTCCGTCGGATGGCCTTCAGGCCGCACTCAAACTTCATGGCTTCAGGCTTGGCGGCTGTTTTCAGGTCGTCGGCTCGCGTACCATATATGATGTTGGCACCTTGCGCTCTCAACTTCCCGATATGCTGCTTGACATTCTCAGGCATCATCTTACATTCTGGAATGACGAGGGCTTTGTATCGTGTGCCAGCTGCCGTCTGCAGCATCCCGTCTTTATAGTTTGTGGTGAGCAGCAGGCGGTCGGAGATATAATCACTGTCGAATCCTGCACCATCGATGGCGAGAATGCTCTTGATAAACTCCGGGGCAAGACTGCCCATCGCGTGGATACTAAACTGCATCAGCAACTTTCTGGTATTCTTCTGCCACATGTCGCGGATGGGCAGATAGACGATGAAATCGTTATCAGGTTCTCCCCATTGCAGAAAACTCTGGCAACGTTCCACATACTGCATGAAGTAGGGGGCATCGCGCCAGATACTGTTGGTGGGCGACATATCGATGCTGGCGTAGAACTTCCAGCCCGGCCACGGATCATCCTTAGGTGAATAGCATGTACCATGAAAGAACATGTGGTTCACACCAGCGCAGAACATGAGGTCGATGTCGGGCTTTAATTGCGAGAGGCTCGTGCGGAAATGTTCCGTCAACCAGGTAAATGTCTCACTCGAGGTGTATGGTTTGCCACATATATGTGCAGCTGATGGCGCGTATTTCAACATCGAGAAGTCAGAATCGTTCTTTCGCGTCTTTCCGGGGTCCGTGCGGAGCCCTTTAATGCCAAGTTCAGAAAGACCGAAGCCTTCGATCTCGGGAATGTCTACAGCAGCGTAACAATCGATGAGATTGGCTGGTGAGCCATGTGCCTGATTGCGGGTGATAGCACCATGCTTATGAGCCCAGGCCGTCCATTGGTTAGTGAAATTCTCCAATAGCAGATCGCCAAGAGTCTCACGATAATCGCTGACGATTTTTTTGTCTCCCTCTTGTAACAATAGGAAATAGTCTTGCAGTTTATAACCGCGCCGTTTCTCGAATTCCTTCAGCAACGTGGGAGTCCAAGTGGCATCTGCCACTTCGTAGGAGTCGTTGAAGAAGGTATGAGGGTAGGGCGTATGTGTTCGTTCGAAGGCTGCCTCGATATGTGTCAGATAGTTGGCAACAGCCTGATGATCGAAATGGTCGATGACAAAGCCTTCTCCACCAGGGGCTGCCCGTTTCACTTTCATCACGCCATATCGGACGTAGAGGGCAACGACTTGCCAATGGGCACTTTCGAGTTCTTTCAACTTGAGCTTAAGCACTTTTTTCAAAGTCTTGTTCCCTGCTGTCTTTATCTGCGATTTCAGGATATCCTCAGGCGACCATGTTAATTGTCCGTCTTTGACATATTGAGTGACGTCGTAGGAATGGCTTTGCCAATAGGCCATGACTTTGTTAAGCTTACTGTATTTCTCGTCCTTGTCAGCAACCTTCAGAGGCAGATTGGTCACGCTTTTGCCTTCGAAGCTGGTGTTCACGAAAATGGCCTTGCAGGCACTTTCCTCTAAGGGCACCCAAGGGCCACCGAATGGCCAGCCGGTACCTGTAGCCATATCCACTTCGATACCTGTCTGCTGGCCATTCTGCTGTACCTCACGTAGCATCTCCATCCATTTGTCAGAGAGATAAGGGATGTTATTAGCTTCGTTACCTTGCACACCATAGATGGGCGTAATCTCCAGGGCACCGATGCCATGACTGGCGTATTCCTGCATGGCCCAGCGCAGGTTTTCTTTATCTACGGCTGATCCTAACCACCACCAGCGTGCACCGGCCTTGGCCTCTTGTCGGATTTCTGGCCACTGCTGGGCTGTAGCTCCTACAGCCAGAGTGGCCAGAATAGTCATTGTTAAGATTCTCTTTCTCATCGGACCTAGAAGAAGATGGTAGAGAGAATATAGGCTACGATCGTCGAAGTGAACACGCAAATCAGACCAGGCATCATGAACGAGTGGTTCAACAGATATTTGCCAATCACCGTGGTACCTGAACGGTCGAAGTTCACAGTGGCGATATCTGAAGGATAGTTCGGAATGAAGAAATATCCGTAGACCGAAGGCAATACACCCAACAGAACCGGTCCTGCGATACCCAAAGAGTAGGCCAATGGCAGCATGGATACGACCACGGCACCCTGAGAGTTGATAAGTACGGAAACCATAAAGAAGACGAGGGCGATACTCCACGGATAATCCTTCACAATGCCTTCGAGCATGGCCTGAATCTCAGGCATATAGTTCGAAAAATACGTATCTGCCATCCAAGCGATACCATAGATGGCAACGACAGCCACCATACCGGATTGCCATACAGGACCCGAAACGGCTTTCTTTGGCTGTGCCTTGCAGAAGAGGATCATCAGTGCAGCAGCGGCAATCATTACGATCTGGATGACGAGGTTCATCTTCAAGGGCTTGCCGTCCCATGCAGGCAGGGCGCTCTGGAAGATAGCAAAGAAAACGATAATTGCAAGGGCTCCGAGGAATACGAAGACTGCATTCTTGGCTGACTGCGGAATCTCTTTGTCGAGCGTTGTGGCTCCTGAGCCATAAATGTACTCACGTTGCACGGGGTCGGCAATTTTCTTTTGGAACTCAGGATCTTTTTCGAGATCGAGTCCGCGGTGATAGGAAGCTGCAGCGGCAGCCATCAGTCCACATAGGCAGGCAGGAATCGAGATCATCAATACACCTGGAATGGAGATGTTGAAACCGTTCTCATTCGAGATGGTGACGAAGGCCACAACAGCTGCTGCAATGGGTGAACAAGTAATACCCACCTGTGAGGCTATCGATGCCACACCGCAAGGTCGTTCAGGTCTGATACCTTTCTTTAATGCGATGTCGCAAATGATTGGCATTAAGGTATATACGACATGTCCTGTTCCGACTAAAACAGTCAGGAAGAACGTTGTTAGCGGAGCGAGGAAAGTGATGCGGTCCGGATGCTTGCGAAGCATCTTTTCTGCAATCTGAATAAGCCAGTCCATACCGCCAGAGGCCTGCATGATACCAGCACAGGTGACTGCTGCGATGATGATGTAAATCACATCCGTCGGAGGTGTGCCAGGTTTCAACGAGAAACAGAACACGAGAATAGCTAATCCAATACCGGAAATAGCACCAAGGGCGAGGCTACCGTAGCGTGAACCAACCCACAAAGCTCCCAATACGATGAGAAGCTGGAGAATCATTAATACCATAACAAACTGTTTTTAATTATTGTCCTTGATTTATTTGTCTGCAAAGATAAGAATTATTTTCGAAATAAAGCACATTTTGCGATAGAAATCTTAAAATTATTTATTTCCTTTGTCGACTCGATTATTTTTAGTACCTTTGCGCCCTAAATAACGAGATTATAGTTTAGAGTTTATAGTTTAGAGAAGATATGGCTAAGAGATTCGCCGAACATAACGGCTTGAACCTGACTAAGGTAAACGACGACATCCTCGAGATGTGGCGTGAAAAGAACGTGTTCTGGCGCTCGGTAGAAGAGCGCGAGGGCTGTCCGCAGTTTGTATTCTTTGAGGGCCCTCCCTCTGCCAACGGTCATCCTGGTATCCACCACGTGCTGGCACGTACCATCAAAGATACCTTCAACCGCTATAAGACAATGAAGGGTTATCAGGTGAAGCGTAAGGCAGGATGGGATACCCATGGACTGCCTGTAGAACTGGGCGTGGAGAAAGAATTGGGCATCACCAAGGCCGACATCGATAATAAGGATTCAGAGAAATACATCTCAACGGAGGACTATAATAAGAAATGTCGTGAGAACGTGATGATGTACACCCAGGAGTGGCGCGACCTCACGGAAAAGATGGGTTACTTTGTTGACCTCGACAATCCGTATATCACTTACGACAACAAGTATATCGAGACACTGTGGTGGCTGCTGCAGCAGTTCTATAAGAAGGGACTGCTCTATAAAGGCTACACCATCCAGCCGTATTCGCCTGCAGCAGGAACGGGGCTTAGCTCACACGAGCTGAATCAGCCCGGTTGCTATCGCGATGTGAAGGATACGACAGTGACGGCACTTTTCAAGGCCGTTAATCCAAAGGAAGAGTGGTCGAAGTGGGGTACACCTTATTTCGTGGCCTGGACCACGACCCCCTGGACCCTGCCTTCAAACACCGCCCTTTGCGTAGGACCGAAGATCGACTATGTGGCCGTTGAGACCTATAATGCCTATAACGGTGAGAAAATCACCATCATTCTGGCTGAGAGTCGTCTGAATGCCTACCTCGCTCCTGAGGGTAACATCACTGATGGCGAAGAGATGCCAGAATACAATAAGGGCGAGAAGTTCGTACCTTATCGTATCGTAGGCCGTTATACCGGTGAGCAGCTGGTAGGCCTGAAATATCAGCAGCTGATGCCTTGGGTGAAGCCCTCTGCCAAACTTGATGCTAACGCAGCTGACTATGTGAAAGAATATGCAGCTGCCCATCCTGAGAAAGTGTTCACAGGTGAGAACGGCAAGGATCAGTTTGTGGAGATGGAGAGCGAAGCTTTCCGTGTGATCCCTGGTGACTATGTTACCACAGAGGATGGTGCCGGTATCGTTCATATTGCGCCAACCTTCGGTGCTGACGACGCCAAGGTGGCCAAGGATGCACACATCCCAAGCCTCTTCCTTATTAATAAGAAAGGTGAAACCCGTCCGATGGTAGACCTTCAGGGTAAATACTACCTGATGGAAGAACTCGATGATAATTTCATCGCGAAATGCGTGAATAAAGAGGGCTATGGCCATCATGCAGGCGACTACGTGAAGAATGCTTACGCCCCAGAGTTCAATAAGGACGGCAAGTACGATGAACAGGCAGCTTCTAAGGCCGAAGACCTGAACATCGTGATCTGTATGGAGATGAAGCAGGAGGGTACAGCGCTGAAGATTGAGAAGCATGTACACAACTATCCTCACTGCTGGCGTACCGACAAGCCCGTACTCTACTATCCACTCGACTCGTGGTTCATCCGCTCTACAGCCAAGAAAGACCGTATGTTCGAACTGAACAAGACCATCAACTGGCAGCCGGAGTCTACAGGTACAGGCCGTTTTGGTAATTGGCTGGAGAACCTGAACGACTGGAACCTCTCCCGTTCCCGTTTTTGGGGAACGCCGCTTCCCATCTGGCGCGACGAGGATGGCAAGGAGATCTGCATCGGCTCCGTAGAAGAACTCTATAATGAGATTGAGAAGTCTGTTAAGACAGGATTCATGAAAACTAACCCCCTGAAGGACAATGGTTTCGTGCCTGGTGATATGTCGAAGGAGAACTACGACAAGATTGACCTTCACCGTCCGTATGTAGACAATATCATCCTTGTGAGCGAGAGTGGTAAGCCCATGAAGCGTGAGAGCGACCTTATCGATGTCTGGTTCGATTCTGGTTCTATGCCTTATGCACAGGTTCACTATCCGTTTGAGAACAAGGATCTGATAGATAAGAATATCGCGTTCCCATGCGACTTCATTAACGAGGGTGTAGACCAGACCCGTGGCTGGTTCTTCACCTTGCACGCTATCGCTACGATGATCTTCGACTCGGTGGCCTTCAAGAATGTGATCTCTTCTGGTCTCGTGCTCGATGCCAAGGGTAACAAGATGTCGAAGCACGTGGGTAACGTGGTGAATCCTTTCGATATGATAGGCAAGTTCGGTTCTGATGCTGTTCGTCTGTATATGATGACCAACTCCGAGCCTTGGGATAATCTGAAGTTTGATCCGGAGGGTGTCGATGAGGTGCGCCGTAAGTTCTTCGGTACCTTATATAATACCTATAGCTTCTTTGCGCTGTATGCGAATGTTGACGGTTTCGACCCGGAGGCTGCTCAGGTGACATTCGAGAAACGTCCGGAGATCGACCGTTGGATCCTCTCTTGTCTGAATACGCTCATCAAGGGCGTGGAGAAGGAACTCGACGGCTACGATCCTACCCGTGCTGGTCGTCTCATCGATGCCTTCGTGAACGACGACCTCTCCAACTGGTACGTTCGTCTGAACCGTAAACGTTTCTGGGGTAAGGAGATGAGCGAGGATAAACTCTCCGCCTATCAAACCCTTTATACCTGTCTGATGACAGTAGCCAAGTTCCTGGCTCCATTTGCCCCCTTCTATGCCGATCAGTTGTACAAAGACTTAGGTGGCGAACTCGATTCCGTTCACCTCGATAAGTTCCCTGTTGCTGACGATGCTCAGATCAATAAGGATCTCGAGGCTCGTATGCAGATGGCACAGAAGATTACTTCTATGGTGCTCGCCCTGCGTCGTAAGGTGAACATCAAGGTGCGCCAGCCGCTACAGGCCATTATGATTCCTGCTGTCGATGCTGAGCAGAAGAAGCACATCGAAGCCGTGAAGGACCTCATCATGAACGAGGTGAACGTAAAGGAACTCCGTTTCGTTGAGGGTGCAGGCGTACTTGTCAAGAAGGTGAAGTGCAACTTCCGTACGATGGGTAAGAAATTCGGTAAACTCATGAAGGGTGTTGCCGCTGCTATGGATGCCCTGAGTCAGGAGCAGATCGCAGAACTCGAGCAGCAGGGTACCATCGCCATTGAGGTAGAAGGTCAGCAGCTGATCGTCGAGGCTGTCGATGTAGACATCATCTCTGAAGACATCCCGGGCTGGCTCGTGGCTAATGAAGGAAACCTGACAGTAGCCCTTGAGGTGGAACTCACCGACGAACTGAGAAACGAGGGTATGGCCCGTGAGCTCATCAACCGTATTCAGAACATCCGTAAGGAGAGCGGTCTAGAGATCACCGATCGTATCGTGGTGACACTGGCTCCGAATGCTGAGGTGGAGAAGAGTCTTGTGGACTTTGCAGACTATATCAAGACCCAGGTACTTGCCGATGACATCCGGATAGCCGCCAACGATGGTCAGGAAGTGGATTTCGACGAATTCAAACTAAACATCAAAGTAGACAAACAATAGTATTAATAGCTAAATCTGAATAAATATGGCAGAAAAGACACGTTACAGTGACGAAGAGCTCGAAGAGTTCCGTCAGATAATCAATGAGAAAATGGCATTGGCCAAGCGCGACTATGACCAGATGATGAAAGTGCTCATGAACGAGGACTCCAACGATGTCGACGATACATCTCCCACTTATAAGGCTCTGGAGGAGGGTAGTGTCACGCAGTCGAAGGAAGAGCTCATCTCTATGGCAGCCCGCCAGCAGAAGTTCATTCAGGGACTGAAGGCAGCCTTGGTGCGCATTGAGAATAAGACCTATGGCATCGACCGTATCACGGGTGAGCTGATTCCAAAGGAGCGCCTTCGTGCCGTGCCTCACGCTACGTTGAGCGTTCAGTCGAAGATGAACCAAAAGAAAGGTTAAGTGAACGCTTTCAGAAAGATATTCACCAACGGGAGACTGGCGACACTGATCATCATCGCCATTCTCCTGATCGACCAAGCCATCAAGATCTGGGTGAAGACGTCGATGACGCTTCATGAGAGTATCCATATCACCGACTGGTTCTATATCTTGTTCATCGAGAACAACGGCATGGCTTTCGGCATGCAGCTTGGCAGCAAGATTGTGTTGTCGCTGTTCCGTGTCGGTGCCATTGGCGTGCTGGGCTATTATATATGGCTCGAGGTAGGCAGGAAGGCAAGGATAGGCTATCTCATCTGTCTGTCGATGATCCTCGCAGGCGCTGCAGGCAATCTGATTGACTGTATGTTCTACGGGCTCGTCTTCAATAACTCGTCGGAGTTCTACCAGTCTTACTTCGTACCGTTCGGTACTGGCTATGCCCCTTTCCTGATGGGAAAAGTGGTGGATATGTTCTATTTCCCGCTGATCGAGACAGAATGGCCCCAGTGGATGCCTTTCGTGGGTGGAGAGCATTTCGTGTTTTTCAGTCCGGTGTTTAACTTTGCCGATGCCTCCATCAGTGTGGGAGTCGTGATGCTCTTGTTGTTCTATCGTAAGGAAATCAGTCAGATAACATTAAAAAAGAAGGCTCCTGTGGAGGAATCTCCGGTAGAGCCTGTTTCAGAAGAATGAGTCTGCGACGTCGTCATATCGTGTTTGGGTTCCTTTTGGTGCTTTTGTCTGCTTGTACACCAAAAGTGCCTGGGGAGTATATACAGCCCGACGATATGGAAGACATCCTCTACGACTATTTCGTATCGCAGGGTATCGCCAAAGAAGAAGACATGGAGAATACCTCCCGTGTGATGGACTACAGGCGGAAACTCTATTTCGAGGCCGTTCTGAAGAAGTATAACCTGACGCAGGAAGAGTTCGATTCGTCACTCGTCTATTACTACACCCGTTCCGACCGTTTCGTTAAGATCTGGAAGAATGTACAGGAGCGTTTGGGAGAGGCTGCTATGGAGTATGGTGCCTCTGCCGGTGAGGTGGAGACCTACACTACCAGTACACTCACGGGTGATACGGCCAATATCTGGAATGGTGTCATCTCACAGCTGCTGGTTCCTTATGCCCCATATAATCGGCTGCAGTATCACCTGCAGGCAGATACGGCTTTCCGCCAGGGCGATAGCTTCATGCTGGCATGGAACAGCAACTTCCTCTATGAGAGTGGTTCCAAGGATGCCGTTGCCTATATGGCTGTGAAGTATAAGAACGACAGTATTGTTTCTACGGTGACGCATTTCTCTGTCGATGGCAGGACTCAGATACGTATTGACGGCTGTGATGAGCCAGTGAAGGAAATCAGCGGCTTTATCTATCTTGGAAAGGGCTATGATCCCACTTCTACGATAAGGATGCTGATTGTCACCGATATCCAGCTGATACGCTTCCACAAGCAGAAGAATGTACCGCAGGAGCCGGAGCCACAGAAGTCGGAAGCTGATTCCCTTTCTCAGGTGCCTGACTCGTTGCGTCCTCGTCATCACCGTCTTGGTGAACGTCCGAATCATGTTAAACCAATAACTCAATAGCGCTATGAATGTAAAATTCCGTTTAGCATTAATGAACTTCTTGGAGTTCGCTGTTTGGGGTGCATACCTCACATGTATGGGTAATTATCTGGGAATCGCCGGTCTTGGCGACAAGATTTCCTGGTTTTATGCCATCCAGGGCATCGTCAGTATCTTTATGCCCACGCTGATGGGTATTGTGGCCGACAAGTACATCCAGCCGCAGCGGTTGCTGGGCCTCTGCCATCTGGTAGCGGGAGCGTTTATGCTCGGCTGCTGGTGGTTAGGCAATGAGGCAGGGTTCGGACAGGAATTGTCTGACAAGTCGCTGTTTATCGCCCTCTATACGTTGAGTGTGGCCTTCTTCATGCCTACCATTGCCCTTGCCAATACGGCGGCCTTCACGATCTTGAAGAAGAATAACATGGATACCGTCAAGGATTTCCCGCCCATCCGTGTGTTGGGAACCGTTGGCTTTATCGCCACCATGTGGTTTGTCAATTGTGCGTTCGTCGACGACAGCGGCTTCGGATTTACGCTGGCCGAGAACTCCCATAAGTTCCAGTATACTTATATGCAGTTCTTCGTTTCCGGCTTGTTGAGCATCGTGCTCTTTGCCTATTGCTTTACCTTGCCGGAGTGCAAGCTGGAGAAGAAGGCGGGCAATGTATCGCTGGCCGAAACACTTGGCCTCAATGCCTTCAAGCTATTCAAGCGTCGTCAGATGGCATTGTTCTTCATTTTCTCTGCATTGCTGGGTATGTGCCTGCAGGTCACCAACGGCTTTGCAGGTCCTTTCCTGACCAGTTTCAAAGGCACGCCTGAGTTTGCAGACACGTTTGCTGCCAATAATGCCACCATGCTGACTTCTCTTTCTCAGATTAGTGAGGCATTGTGCATTCTGATGATTCCTTTCTTCCTGAAGCGTTTTGGTATCAAGGTGGTGATGCTCATGTCGCTCTTCGCCTGGGTGTTCCGCTTTGGCTTCTTCGGTATTGGCGATCCAGCCATGCCGGGCGTGCTGTTCTTCGTACTGTCGTGCGTCGTCTACGGTGTCGCATTCGACTTCTTTAATGTGTCGGGCGGTATCTTTGTCGATCAGGAGTGTGAACCCAGTATCAAAGCTTCAGCTCAGGGCTTGTTCATGATGATGACCAATGGCCTGGGTGCCACTATCGGAACTTTGGCAGCAGGTGAGATCGTGAATGCATATTGCCATTGGGAAGGTGGTTACCTGGTTGGCAACTGGACCACGTGCTGGTTTATCTTCGCTGGCTTCGCACTGGTAATAGGCATCACCTTCGCTCTGGTCTTCAAGCCGGAGAAGAAACCCATAGAGACAATCACCCATTAATAGCGGGTTACGATAGCGCATGAAGGAAACAAGATTCTTTTACGTACCCGATGCTGGACAACAGCAGGAGTTGCCTCCTTCCGAGGCCATGCATGCCATGCGTGTGCTCAGGCTGAAAGGTGGCGACGAGATGTTCCTGATGGATGGAGTAGGCAATTATTACCGTGCTCAGGTGACGATTGCTGCCACGCATAACTGTTACTATGACATCATTGAGTGCTTGCCTCAGGCACCACAGTGGCCGGGACACATCCGTCTGGCCATCGCTCCCACGAAGATGCTCGACCGTATCGAATGGCTCGTAGAGAAGGCCACAGAGGTAGGGGTCGACGAGATATCATTCTTCCACAGCCAGTTCTCTGAGCGGAAACTGCTGAAGACAGCCCGTTTGGAGAAGATTGCCGTCTCTGCCATGAAGCAGAGCCATAAGGCCTGGAAACCCGTGCTCAACGAGATTGTATCCTTGAAGGATTTCCTTGCCTCGCCTGTCGAAGGCCGTAAGTATATCGCCCACTGCTATGAGGAGATACCCCGTACCAGTCTGTTTGCAGAACTGCAGTCGCACACAGAGGCTGCGGATACCGTCACCGTACTGATAGGTCCGGAGGGTGATTTCTCCATCGATGAGGTAAGGATGGCGATGGAGGCAGGTTATCAGTCCGTACATCTGGGCAACAGCCGGCTTCGTACGGAAACGGCTGGTCTGATGGCTGTTACGATGATGCAACTGTCGAAGGAGGCGAAAAGTGAATAGTAAATAGTATTAAATCAAAATCATATGACTGACGAGAAAATCATGTCAACCATCAAACCCGATGGTGAGTATTGGCAACCGGAATTAGAGACCATGCCAAGAGAGCAACTCCAGCAGTTGCAAGTTCAGAAACTCAAGAAGAGCATTGAGATTGCCCTGCAGTCGCCTTTCTACAAGAAGCGTCTGGGTGATGCAGGCATCACTGCCGACTCTATCAACAGCCTCGATGACCTTCGCAAGATTCCCTTCACCACGAAGCAGGACCTTCGCGACAACTATCCCTATGGGTTGGTATGTCGTAGTCTGGATGATGCCGTACGTATCCACTCTACCAGTGGTACAACAGGTAATCCCTGTGTTGTGGTCTATTCCGAGCACGACATCTGTTCTTGGGCCAATATGATTGCCCGTAACCTCTATATGGTGGGCTGTCGCAAAAGTGATATCTTCCAGAACTCCAGCGGCTACGGTATGTTCACTGGCGGTCTGGGCTTCCAGTATGGTGCTGAGTGGCTGGGTGCAATGACTGTTCCTGCTGCTGCTGGTAACACCAAGCGCCAAATCAAGTTCATCAAGGACTTTGGTACTACCGTTCTTCATGCCATACCCTCTTATGCCATCTATCTGGCAGAGGCCATTAAGGATGAAGGTATTGATCCAAAAGATCTGAAACTCCACACACTCTGTATCGGAGCAGAGCCACATACCGAGGAGCAGCGTCGTCGCATTGAGCGCTTGCTGGATGTCAAGGCCTACAACTCGTTTGGTATGACAGAGATGAACGGTCCTGGTGTGGCCTTTGAGTGTAAGTATCAGGAGGGTATGCACCTCTGGGAGGACAACTACATCGTGGAGATAGTCGATCCTGACACCTTGGAGCCTGTGCCCGACGGTGAGATGGGCGAGATGGTGCTGACCACTCTCGACCGCGATATGATGCCTGTGTTGAGGTATCGCACGCGCGACCTCACCCGCATCATCGCAGAGCCTTGTAAGTGCGGACGTACGCACCGTCGTATCGACCGTATCAAGGGCCGTACCGATGATATGTTCATCATCAAGGGTGTCAACGTATTCCCGATGCAGGTGGAGAAAGTCCTTGTGCAGTATCCTGGCTTGGGCAGCAACTATCTGATCACACTCGATACCGTTGACGACAGCGATGTGATGACGGTTGAGGTAGAGCTTGAAGGACTGGAGTCTGATATCTACCCCGATATTCAGAATATGACGAAGGACATCCAGGCAGCCCTGAAGAGTGAGATCCTGCTGAAGCCCCAGGTGAAGCTGGTGAAGAAGGGTTCTCTGCCCATGAGTGAGGGCAAGGCTGTCCGTGTGAGGGACTTAAGAGAAGGCAGAGGATGAAAACCAGGCTGTTTGCTTTAGGCTTATGGCTATTGGCATTCACCAGTCAGGCGTCTGCTCAGGACTTGATGATACGTGATGTCTTCAAGCAGATGCCCGCATCTCTGCTGCCGACCCTCTCTGAGAACAACCGGCTCGACATGCTTGATTTCATGGATTCGAAGATGAAGGCCGAGGTGACCAACCGTCTGGGCGGCAAGAGCGAGATGACGGTACTCACCGATACCACCTTGAGCATCCGGATGAGTGAAGCCCTCAAGGTCGATATGCTCTTGCTGGAATCCGGGTCTTCCGCATCTTCCGACAAAGAGATCATCTGCCTGATCGAGACCTTCGGTTGTGACTCCCTGAGCCTCGAAAGCACGGTGCGCTACTTTACCACTTCGTGGCAACCAATTCCCCAGACTCCGCAGCTCTCTGTGTCAGATCAGAACACTATTTCATCGAAAAAAGTGCAAACAATTCTAAAAAGAGACGAGGAAATTCTAAAAAAGAATTAAAAAACGCACTGCAAATGACGAATGAATCTTATATTTTCGTACATTTGCAGTGTGTTTTTCATGGTATTAGATTATTAAGGTTAAAAGGAAAACAGGTTATCGTGAGATAACCTATTTTCAACTCCGATGAAAAACTTTTTTTAGTAGTCGGAGATGAAAAGGGAGCTTGAGAAAGTTCCCTTTTCTGTTTGTATGTCGCCTTAGTAGCTGCGGGCGATGATCACGCGGGCCTTCGAGGGCTTGCCGCTCACCATGTCCACACCAGGTGTCTGCTCCACACCGAAGGGCACGCAGCGGATGGTGGCCTGCGTCTCTTCCTTGATCTTTGCTTCCGTTTCGGCAGTACCGTCCCAGTGGCAGAGGAAGAATCCGCCGTCCTTCACCTTCTCCTTGAACTCCTCGTAGTTGTCGCACTCATAGATATGGGCATCGCGATAGGCCTTGGCTTTCTCGAAGATATTCTTCTGAATATCCTCCAGCAGCTGCTCCACATAGTCTGTGATACCCTCCAGCGGGCGCGTCTCCTTCTCCAGCGTGTCGCGGCGCATCACCTCGATGGTACCGTTCTCCAGGTCGCGGGCACCGAGCACCAGACGTACGGGCACGCCCTTCAGCTCGTAGTCGGCAAACTTGAAGCCAGGACGTTTGTTGTCGGCATCGTCGAATTTCACTGAGATACCCTTTGCACGGAGCTTCTCCATCATCGGCAGTACCTCCTTGTTCACCTGCTCCATCTGTTCGGGCTTGGTGGCGATAGGGATGATGACCACCTGGATGGGCGCCAACTTCGGAGGCAGCACCAGACCATTGTCGTCGCTATGTGTCATGATCAGGGCACCGATGAGTCGGGTGGAAACGCCCCACGAGGTAGCCCATACGTATTCGGGCTTGTTGTCCTTGTTCAGATAGGTCACGTCGAAAGCCTTGGCGAAGTTCTGTCCGAGGAAGTGGCTCGTTCCTGACTGCAGGGCCTTGCCGTCCTGCATCATGGCCTCGATGGTGTAGGTGTCGAGCGCACCAGCAAAGCGCTCCGTCTCGCTCTTCACACCCTGAACCACGGGCACTGCCATCCACTCTTCAGCAAACTTGGCATACACCTTCAGCATCTTCTGTGCCTCCTCCTCAGCCTCTTCGCGGGTGGCGTGGGCTGTGTGACCCTCCTGCCAGAGGAACTCCGATGTGCGCAGGAACGGACGTGTACGCATCTCCCAGCGCATCACGTTACACCACTGGTTGCACATCAGGGGCAGGTCGCGCCACGACTGGATCCAGTTCTTATACGTGTTCCAGATGATCGTCTCCGAGGTAGGACGGATAATCAGTTCTTCCTCGAGCTTGGCAGCGGGGTCTACCTCCACACCGCTCTTGTCCTCCTTGGCGCGCAGACGGTAGTGGGTCACCACCGCACACTCCTTGGCGAAACCTTCCACATGCTCGGCCTCCTTCGAGAGGAACGACTTCGGAATCAGCAGGGGGAAGTAGGCGTTCTGCGCACCCGTCTCCTTGAACATCTTGTCCAGCTGCTGCTGCATTTTCTCCCAGATGGCGTAGCCATAGGGCTTGATGACCATACATCCGCGAACGGCAGACTGCTCTGCCATATCGGCCTTGACCACCAGATCGTTAAACCACTGGCTGTAATTATCAGCTCTTTTCGTTAAATCTTTTAATTCTTTTGCCATTGTTTTTACCTTTGTTCCTTAATTTGGGCACAAAAGTACTAAAAAAAGTTGGAAAAATGCACCATTTACGAATAAAAGAATTATCTTTGCAACGTAAAAGTGATATAAACAATTAATTATTCATTAAAATAGTAAGTATTATGAAGAGTTTTAAGACGATTGCCGTTTCAATGTGTGCTGTCCTCGTGATGGCTGGTTGTAACAACATGCAGAAGGGTGCTGCCATCGGTGCAGGTGGTGGTGCGCTGCTCGGTGCCATTGTTGGTAAGATTGCCGGTAACACCGCTATCGGTGCTGCTGTAGGTGGAGCCGTAGGTGCCGGTGCCGGTGCAATCATCGGTAAGAAGATGGATAAGGCCAAGGCTGAGGCCGAGGCAGTGAAGAACGCCCAGGTAGAGTCAGTGACCGATGCCAACGGTCTGCAGGCTGTCAAGGTGACCTTCGATTCTGGTATCCTCTTCACCACTGGTAGCTCTACCCTGAGCTCTACTGCTAAGAGCTCTCTGAGCCAGTTCTCTAACGTGCTGAAGAACAATGCCGACTGCGACGTGGCCGTTCAGGGCTATACCGACAATGCCGGTTGGAAGAACAGCACAGCCGCCCAGAGCCAGCAGAAGAACCTCGAGCTCTCTCAGCAGCGCGCTCAGGCCGTGACCAACTATCTGCTGTCACTCGGTGTCAGCAACAACCAGATCCGCAGCACGATGGGTTATGGTGAGGACAATCCCGTGGCCGACAACTCTACCGCTGCCGGTAAGGCCCAGAACCGTCGTGTAGAGGTTTACATGTACGCTTCACAGGCCATGATCCAGGCAGCCGAGCAGCAGGCTAACTAAGCCGCGCCTTGATGCACAAGATCATTCGCAAGCTACGCGTCACCATACGCTGGATACTGGCGGCCTTCTTCGGCTCCACTATTCTCGCGGTGGTGGCGCTTCGCTTTCTCCCCGTCTACTTCACGCCGCTGATGTTCATCCGTCTGGCGCAGCAGGCAGGCGAGGGGCGCGAGCTCAGGCTGAGCCATCACTGGGTGCCTCTGGCGAAGATGCCGTCTGATATGCCCGTGGCCGTCATCGCCAGCGAGGATGCCAACTTCATGAGCCATCACGGCTTCGACTACAAGGCCATCGAGCATGCTGCCGAGCGCAACAAGAAGCACCCCGAGAAACGCAAGCTGGGCGCGTCGACCATCTCGCAGCAAACGGCAAAGAACGTGTTCCTATGGCCAGGGCGCAGCTGGACGCGCAAGGGCCTCGAAGTCTACTTCACCACGCTCATCGAACTGCTCTGGTCTAAGCAGCGCATCATGGAGGTGTATCTCAACTCTATCGAGATGGGCGATGGCATTTACGGCGTCTCGGCAGTAGCCGAAGCGCATTTCGGCCTTCCCGCCAAGGACCTCTCCGCCAGCCAGTGTGCGCTGATTGCCGCCACGCTGCCCAATCCGCGGACGTTCTCCAGCAAGCATCCCTCGGCGTATATGCAGAAGCGCCAGGCAAGAATATTAAAGGAAATGAAATTTGTAAAGACATGGAAGAGTCAGGACTGAACAGATACCTCGACGAGATAGGCCGCGAGTCGTTGCTCTCGTCGGAAGAGGAGCGCGCACTGGCGCAGAAGATCCGGCAGGGCGACAGCCGTGCGCTGAACCGGCTGGTGGAGGCCAACCTCCGTTTTGTAGTAACCATCGCCAACCAGTATAAGGGCAAGGGACTCCAGATGGACGACCTCGTCAGCGAGGGCAATATCGGACTGATGAAGGCTGCCTCGCGCTTCGATCCCGATCGTGGCACACGCTTCGTCAACTTCGCCGTCGTCCACATCCGCCAGCAGATCGAGAAGGCCATCACCCGGCAGACCGATCCGCCTCGGGGGCATAAGGGGGCAGCTCCTACCTCTTGTGCCAACCATCTCTCCGTCGACGCTCCCCTGGGCTATCGCGCCAACATGAGCCTCCTCTCCGTCCTCGTCAATCAGGATGCCCCACTTGCCGATGAGCGTGTCCACTCCGAGGTCATCGAGGAAGCTGTTGAGTACGCCCTCAGCCTATTGGACGAGCGGGAGAGTAGGGTAGTGAATGCCTACTTCGGCATCAACCAGGAGCACGAGACGATGGCCGAGATAGCCGAGGACATGGACCTGAAGCGCGAGCGCGTCCGCCAGCTGCGCGACAAGGCAGTACGCAAACTCCGCAAGGCTTACAAATCCCGTCTCCGCGAAGTCATGAAATAAAGGTTTTATAATGATTCAGAATAAAGTTATGAAGAAGTTTGTTTTTTTGTTTCTTATGTTGTGTGGCGTCTTCGAGGCGCACGCCATCGAACTGAATGGTAAGTACGTGTCCATGAGCGGTGAACTGATGTTCAGGTTCACGAACGACAGCTTGTATGTCGACATTGCCCAGAGCCATCGCAACGTCTCCGCGTTCAAGCTGATCAAGAAGACCGACACCAAGAAGGCCATCACCTTCAACGCCTACGAGAGTTATAAGGAGAACGGCCGTGACACCTACAGGGAAGTGCTTATCCGGGTCACCAAGATCAACAGCAAGAAATATCTGCTCGAGTACTTCGGCAAGGACAAGGACCGCGACTACAACTCCAGTGAAAGATATCACATCAAACCTGCAGAATGAAGCCAGAAGTTTTGGCATCGTTGCAAAGGTCAGGTAACACGAATCAGGTGCGGCTCACATGAGAGTCGCACCTGATTTCTTTAGAAGAGAGGGCCGTAGCCCATGCAGCTCGTGGTTGTGATGGCCGTCAGGAAGGCCGTGAGCGCGGCTACTACTACCTTCACCGCCACCTCAATGATCTTCTTCTTCATACGCTTCTCCATTTTTTACGTTTGCTTTACTCATGGCGTCGGCGCGCTGCTCACTGGGGCCTGACCCAAATGTGATATCTTTGATCTCACAGAGGGGTCTGTCTCCCAGTGTGCTGCGCCTCTATGGCCTAGTCGTTCGTCAGACCATCGCCTCCGTCGCCGCCTCCGCCGTTATCTCCGCCACCGGTATTACTTCCGCCCTGAGAGCTCTGGCCATTCTCACCATTC